>DAIMFJ010000007.1:359-7361 GCA_036724695.1 Planctomycetota bacterium | reverse complement strand
CACCCGGCTGGTCGCGGTCGCCGACATGTTCGCGGATCGGCTCGAGGGTTGCCTCGATGCGCTCGGCGAGAACGAACGGCTGGCCGGTCGGGTGGCGGTGCCCAAGGAGAAGTGCTTCGTCGGCGCCGATGCGTTCCTGGGCGTGATGGCCAGCGACTGCGACGTGGTCGTCGTCGCCACGCCGCCGCACTTCCGGCCGATGCACTTCGAGGCCGCGGTGGAGCAGAAGAAGCACGTGTTCTTCGAGAAGCCGGTCGCCGTCGACGGGCCGGGTGTGCGGCGTGTGCTGGCCGCCGCCGAGAAGGCGCGCGAACTGGGCCTGTCGGTGGTCAGCGGCCTGCAGCGGCACCACCAGAACGGCTACCTCGAGACCATGCAGCGCATCCACGCCGGGGCGCTCGGCAGGCTGCTGTTCGCCCGCTGTTCGTGGAACCAGGGTGGCCTGTGGCATGCCGCGCGCCGGCCGGAGTGGTCGGACATGGAGTGGCAGCTGCGCAACTGGCTGTACTTCACGTGGCTGTCGGGCGACCACATCGTCGAGCAACACGTGCACAACATCGACGTGATCAACTGGGCGATGCAGGGCCACCCGGTCAGCGCGCGCGGCATGGGTGGTCGGCAGGTCCGCACCGACGCGAAGTTCGGGCACATCTTCGACCACCACGCGGTGCAGTTCCAATACGACAACGGCGCCTATTGCTTCTCGGAATGCCGGCAGATCGACGGCTGCGTCAACGACGTCAGCGAGCACGTCTACGGCACGCTCGGCGAAGCGCACATGGGTGGCAACTGGCGCATCACCGGCGACAACGCGTGGACGTTCGAAGGGCAGCGCAACGACCCGTACCAGAGCGAGCACGACGCGCTGTTCGCGAGCATCCGGGCCCGCCAACCGCTCAACGAAGGCAAGATGGTCGCCGAGAGCACCCTGACCGCGGTGATGGGGCGCATGGCGACCTACACCGGCAAGCAGATCTCCTGGCAGGAGGCGCTCGAGAGCGACGAGAAATGGGGCCCGGACAGCTACGAGTTCGGGCCGCTGCCGGTCGATCCGGTGCCGATGCCGGGCCAGAAGCGCGGCTGAACGCGGCACGGCGCCGGGATCGGCGTCGAGTTCCACGGCGGCGCGTTGGGCGGGCGGCCGTGTTGCGGTAGTTTCTCCCGCCCCCCTCGGAACCCCAACTCGCCCCCATGAGCTCCAAGCGCCGTTCGTTGCCCCGCAAGAAGCCCGACCAGACCGCCCAGCACGAGATCGAGGCCGAGCTGCCCGAACTGGAACCGCTGGACGACCTGCCGGAGCTGCCGCTGCTCGAGGCCGACGACGACGTCGACGACGGGCCGGTCAAGATCGAGCTGCAGCCGAGTCAGGAGGTGGCGTTCGAGCACGTGCTGGTGATCGAGGTGCCGGCGATGGACAAGGCGGCGGTCCAGGCCGCGGTGACGCCGGCGCTGGCGCGGGCGGCCACGCGGCACGGGGCGGGGCTGCGCTGGCGCAAGGTGCTGGTCCGGTTCGCCGGTGAGGCGATGATCGGCAGTGCGATCAAACAGGTCGTCGCCGAGGCCTTGGCGGCGCATCGACCGAGCCTGGTCGTCGTGCGGCGCGGGTTCGGCGACGAGACGGTGCACCAGGCCGAGACCCCGAAGTTGCCGGTCGTCGCGACGCCTGGCACCGACGAAGTCGCGGTGGCGGTCGACACCGGCAACCTCGAGCTGGCCGACGTGCTGGCCTTGTTGCCGGCCGAGCTCGCCCGGCTGGCGAGCGATGCCGGCGGCAAGCGCTTCGCCTTCACGTTCCGCGGCGCGGTCAAGGCCGACGCGGCGGTCCGCGAGGTGTTGCAGAGCCGCTTGCGCGCGGCCGGCGCGAAACGGATCGCGGTGGGGGCGCGGGTGCTGTTCGACCAGGAACTGCTCGACGCGATCGCCGTGCGGCAGTCCGACAAGGGCTTCGTGTTGACCATCGCGGTGCCGGCCGACGCGGCCCTGTTCGGCGACGTGCTGGCCTTGTTCGCAGCCGAACGCGCCGCGCCGCTGCGTGGCCAGGCGGTGCGGCTGTGGTTCGCCAAGGGTGGTGCGCCCGCCGAGGTCGCCGCGGCGGTCGCGATGTGTCGCGATGCCGGTGCGGCGCGCATCTCGCTCGGTGAGGACGGTCAGGAAGACGTCGTCTGGCCGTCGCTGATCCGCGGCGAGGTCGGCAAGGAGGTCGTACTCGTGCTCGACGCCGGCGGCCGCAACCGGGCCGGCGTGCTGCGGGCCTTTGCACGCGAACTCGGGGCGCATGCCGACGCCGCGCGTGGCAAGGTGGTGACGATCGACTGGCCGGCCGGGTTCGTGCTCGACGCCGAAGTCGTCGACGGGGCTCTGGCGGCGGCGATCGCGCAGCTGGCACCCAAGCGGCTGGTCTGCACGGTTGGCGGCGAACAGCGGGAACCGGTCGCACCGGCGCCGTTCGTGGCCCAGGCGGACGGCGCGGTGCAGGTGCTGCGCGTCGACGTCGACGCCGGCAAGCCGGCGGAGCTGACGCGCGCGTTCGAGCGGCGGCAGGCCCAGCTGGCCCCGAAATGGCGCGGGCAGTCCGTGCGCGTCGTGCTGGCCGGCGACGCGGCCACGTCGCGCACGTTGCTGCGCACGCTCTGCGCGGCGGTCGAAGCCGCCGGGGCCATGCGGCTCGAGGTCGACGACCACGGCGCGGTCGACGTGCTGTTGCCGCCGATGCTGACGGTCAGCCAGGCCAATGGCGGGCAGCGCATCAGCGCGCTCGCCGGCGAACGCAGCGATGCCCAACAGGAACTGGCGCTGGCGCGCGAACTCGACGCTGCTGGCGTCGGCAGCGGTGCGACGGTGCGGGTCGTGCCGTCGCCGCTCGATGCGCAGCTGATCGCCGCGCTGGTCAAGCGGGGTGTCGGCGAGGTGATCCTCGACGGCAATGCGCCGGTCCGGGTCCACCCGGCACTGTTCACGTTCACGGCGGGCAAGGGCAAGGCGGCGCGGCTGCTGGCGCGGCCGAAGGGCGACGCGGCGATGGACCTCCGGCAGCTGCAGAAGGAATTGCCGGGTCTGGCCAGCGGGTTCGCCGGCAAGGACCTGACCATCGTCTGGCCGGCGGGCGAACTGCCGGCGGCGCTGCGCGACGGCTGCATCGCGGCGGGTGTCGCGAGCCTGCACCACGATCAGGGGGATGGCGTGGCGCTGCAGGTGCATCCGCCGGTCGAGGTGATCCCCGTCGAGCCCGAGCCAGCAGCGGTGGCGGCGGCGCCGATCCCGACGGCGGCACCGGCGGCGGCGTCGTCCGCACCGGTGCTGCCCGGTGTGGCTGGCGAGGTGTTGCCCGGGCTGGTCGACGTGCTGGCACGCAACGACCAGGGTGTGCCGCCATTGGCGGTGCTCGGCATCGCGGCTGGCGACGGCGACCAACACGCCGCCAACGTCGCCGCGTCGCTCACCGCGATGCAGGCGGCGTTCGCCGGGCGGGCGATCCTGCTGGTGGTGCGGAACGGCGGGGCCGACGTGCCGGTGCGCAGCGACTCGATGCTGGTGCGTGCCGCCCGCGCCGCGGTCGGCGCGACGGCCGCCGCGACGCTGGTGTTCCGCGGTCCGGATGCGCAGGGTCGACCGCACTTCTCGGTCGTGCAGTCGCGGCTGCGGGCCTTGCCGGTCGGTTCGGCGTTCCACGATCCCCGCGCGAAGTGACGCGCGGGTGCGCCGTCACTGCCGGCGCGCGTTCGCGAACTCGTCGCCCGGCGTCCAGGTCGGCGGCTCGGCGTCGTTGGCGGTCGCCAGCAGGCACTCGAACAGCAGTTCGAGGTCGGCGAGCGCGCCGGCGAGGTTCCACCACGGGGCCAGTTCGTCGGTCGGCTGGTGGTAGTGGACCGTCGTGTAGCTGTTCTTCATGCGGCGCCGGTCCTCGGGGCGATCGAGGAACTCGCGTCCGGCCTTGAAGTACGCCGCCGGCACGCCGATCCGCGCGAAGTTGAAGTGGTCGCTGCGGTAGAACAGGCCGAGATCGGGGTTGCTGTCCGGCGCGACCGTGCGGCCGCGGCGCGCGGCCACGCGTTCGGCCAGCGCGGTCAGGCTGTTCTTGCCGTGGCCGATGAACTCGATGTCGCTGGTCGGGCCCCAGACGTTGAGGCCGTCGACGTTGTAGTTGGCGACCATGCGCTCGCTCGGCATCGGCGGGTTGGCGCAGAAGTACTGCGAGCCGAGCAAGCCGGACTCCTCGGCGGTCACGAACACGCAGGTGACGCTGCGGCGCGGGGCGGCGTCGACCAGCGCGCGCGCCATCGCCAGCACCCCGGCACATCCCGACGCGTTGTCGACCGCGCCGTTGTAGATCGCGTCGTCGCCGCGCGGTTTGCCGATGCCGAGGTGGTCGAAGTGGGCACTGACGACGACATGCTGGTCGGCGAGGGCCGGATCGCTGCCGCGCAGCGTGCCGACCACGTTCGCCGACTCGAACTGGCGCACCGTGTTGGCGATCGCGAGGTCCACCCGCACGCCGAGCGGCACCGGCCGGAAGCCGTCGCGGTTGGCCCGCGCGCGCAGGGCCTCGAAGTCCTGGCCGCCGAGCTTGCACAGCTGGTAGGCGGCGGTCTCGGTGCACCACGAACGGATGCCGAGGGTCGGTTCGCCGGCCCGGAACGGCAGCCAGAAGTTCTCGCGGCCGTGGTTGGCCTGCACGACCTGGAACGGGTACCCGGCCGACTCGTTGGTGTGGATGACGATCGCGCCGAGCGCGCCCCGCCGCGCGGCTTCTTCGTACTTGTAGCTCCAACGACCGTAGTAGAGCCGCGCCTTGCCGGCGAAGCGCTCGGGGTCGTCGGCGGGGTCGCTGTTCAAGAACAGCAGGACCTTGCCGCGCAGATCGACATCGCCGTAGTCGTCCCAGCGCTGCTCGGGCGCGTGGATGCCGTAGCCGACGAACACCAGCTCGGCGTCGCGCCAGGCCGCGGTCGCGTCGGGACTGCCGGCGACGGCGGTGAAGTCGTCCGGCGCCTGGAACGTCACCGCGTTGGCGATGCCACCGCGGGCGACCAGGGTCTGCGTGACCGCCGACGTGATGCCGAGGATCGGGACGGGCTGCAGCCAGCTGCCGTCGGCGGCGCCCGGTGCGAACCCGGCCGCCTCGAGTTGCGTGGCCAGGTAGTTCTGCGCCAGCAGATCGCCGCGCGTGCCCGGGCCGCGGCCTTCGAGCAGGTCGCTGGACAGGTACTTGACGTGCGCAGCGAGTTCGTGCGGCGCCAGCCGGGCCGACGGCGTCGACTGGCAGCCGGCGAACAGGGCCGCGACGGCGACTGCCGGAAGCAGACTGCGGGCGGCGAACGGGCGTCGGGGGAGGGTGCGTTGCATCAGGATCCGAGCAGGAAGGACACGTCGCACGGCGGCACGAACTCCTGCGGTTCGGCGCCGCGCCGGAACAGGCGCGCGTTGGTCGTGCCGAGCAGCGTCGCCTTGTCGCCTTCGACGCGCACCATGCAGCCCTCGCGCAGCCCGAGCACCGGGGTTTCGTTCTCCTCGTGGAACTGCCGCAGCCGCTCCTCCCGCGTCTCGCCCATGTGCTTGCTGTGCGGATCCGGGTCGAGGTAGTGCGGGTTGATCTGGAACGGCACCAGGTGCAAGGCCGCCAGCGACGGCGGTTGCACGATCGGCATGTCGTTGGTGGTGCGGATCGACGGCGTCGCGACGTTGGTGCCGGCACTGCTGCCGATGTACGGCATGCCGGTGGTGGCGCGCTCGACGATCGCGTCGAGCAGCTGGTGTTGGTACAGCGCGCGCAGCAGGCGGAACGTGTTGCCGCCGCCGACGAACACGGCGTCCGCGTCGGCGACCGCCCGGCGCGGCGAGTCCACCGCGTGGATCGACTGCAGGTCGTGGCCGAACGCCGCGAAGGCGGCCTGCGCCTTCTTGGCGTAGCCGTCGTGGTCGGCGAGCGCGTAGGGCACGAACAGCACCTGCCGCCGCGGGCCGAGGAACTCCTGGATCGCCGCCGCGCAGTGGTCGAGGTAGCCGCCGCCGTGCATCGTCGAGTTGCTGATCAGCAACAGCCGGCGGTGCTGGCGCATCGCCGCCGGTTGCCAGGCCAGCGCCGTCGCGCGCAACGCGTCGAGCGTCGCCCCGTGGTTGCGCAGCACGCGCGCGGCCAGCGAGTCCTCGATGCTGGCCATCGCCAGCAGCAGGTGTTCGGTGCCGACATGGTGGGCACCGAGGCGGCTGGCTTCGTCGAGGGCGCCCTCGAGCAGCATCTTGACCTCGGGCGTGAACGGCAACTGCTCGGCGCTCGAGCCGGCCCCGCGTTCGAGGTGCTGCACCAGCTCGGCGGCGAGCGCCTCGGTGGCCAGTCCGAAGTGCCGCAGCATGCGTTCGGCGTTGCAGCCCCGCTGCCGGAGCAGACCGAGGAACACGTGTTCGGCGTCGAGGACCGGCTGCTGCAGCTCGCGGGCGGCCTCGCGCGCGAGCACCATGATCTTGCGGCTGCTGTCCGAGAATCGATCGAGCATACGGCTGGACAGGCTACGGCAGGATCGGCCGTAGGCGGTCGCCGAGTTCGGTCTTTCCGCTGGCGGCGAGCTCCCTGGCGATCCGGGCGGCGATCGCCCGCGGCTTGCGCCCCAGCCCGTCGTCGCTGTCCAGGCTGTCGGGGTGCAGTTCGGCGGCGCGCAGCAGGTCGGCGACCGCGCCCGGGGAGTCGCCGGCGGCGTGCCGCAGCTCGGCGCGACCGGCCAGGGCGAGCACCGCGAAGTGGTGGGCGGAGGCTGCGAATTCCTCGTTGCCGGCCACGCTGGCCAGCAGGTGGTCGATCGCCGCCGCGTATGCGGTGAGGGCGTCGTCGCGGCGGCCGGTCCGGGTCCAGTGCTCGCCGGCGACCAGGTCGGCGTAGCCGGCGAACCAGCGGGCCGTCGGGGCGTCGGTGGCCCGGGCGACGAACTGGCCGTAGGCGTCGCGCATCGCCGAGGTGCCCAGATCGACGATCAGCCGGTTCCGCCACCGGTCGTGGGCGGAACCGGCTGA
>DAIMFJ010000007.1:0-349 GCA_036724695.1 Planctomycetota bacterium | reverse complement strand
ACCCCGGGAACGCGTCGACCAGCCGCTGCAGGCCCAACCGCGCGTCGGCGCGCCGGCCGGCGAACTCCAGCAACTGCATCGCGAGCAGCTCGGTGGCCTCGTCGCGGACGTTCCGGGCCGTCATCAGGTCGAGCACCGCCTGCGTGCGCAGCAACTCGGTGCGCAGACTCACGGTCGGCTGCGCCTCGGCCTTGGCGTAGGCGCTCTGCGCGGCGCCGCGCGCGATCGCGCCGAGCGTCTGCGTGGCCAGCCAGGCGTCGGGCTGGCGGCTGCTGGTGCGCGCGCCGAGCGCCCGCGCCAGCGCGGCGCCGGCGGTCTTGGCTACGGCCCCGCCTACTGCGGCATCCGC
>DAIMFJ010000006.1:33605-39513 GCA_036724695.1 Planctomycetota bacterium | reverse complement strand
GCGGCGCGCGGCAGCATCACGTCGCCGAACCAGGCGCTGCGGATCGCCACCTGCGCGGCGTCGACGGTGAGCAGCTCGCCGACCACCAGGCTGCCCTGGTTCAGGAAGATGCGCGGCTGGGTCGCTGCGGGCCCGGTGTGGGTCGGGAAATCGACCCGATCGCACTGGGCGAACGGCAGCTCCGGTCGCGGCAGGCCCTCGATGCCACCAACCACGCGCAGCGAGTCGCCCAGGATGCCGGCGAAGCCGACCTCGATCTCGATCGGATCCGGCAAGGCCAGGCGCGCGGCCGTCGTCTGGCCGCCGTCGGCAGGCATCGGCGCCCGCGCCGCCGCGGCCACCAGCGCGTCGCCACTGCTGCCGAGGGTGGCCAGCATGGCGGCGACCGCCGGTTCGGCGTCGGCGCGGCTGCGCAGCGTGCGCACCAGCACCATGCGATCGGCGAGCGGCACCGCCGCGTCGGCCAGCAGGGTCTGGCAGTGCTGCAGGGCAGCGGGGGCCGGCATGCGCGCCAACGCGGCCAGCGCAGCTTGCCGGTGCAGCCGACCGTTGGCCTCGAGTTGCAGCACCACCGGGGGGACCTCGTCGTCGCTGCCGCATCGACCGAGCGCGCGGATCGCCGCATCGACCACCGTGCTGTCGGTGTGGCCCAACGCACTGCGCAAGGCGCGGCGCAGGTCTTGACGTGGTCCGAAGTACAGCGCAGTGGTCGCAAGTCCTCGCAGCAAACGGACTTCGCGCTCTTCCTGCTCGGTGTCCCGCGCCGCCAGGGCGTCGAGGATGCGGCTGCAGCGCAGCTGTTGCTCGAGCACTTCGGCGCGATCGCGGCGCTGCTCGATCAGGGTCCGGGCGCGGGCGCCGACCTCGATCAGCGTGCGCTCGGCGGCCTCGCGGACCGCCCAGCTGTCGTCGATCAGTTCGCCGAGCAGGCGCTCGATGCGCACCAGGTACTCGCGGTGGTCGCCGTGCAGGCTGGCCGCAACCACCGCGGCACAAGCGGGTTCGGCGGCCAGCAGGACGCCGACCTGCTGCAGCCTTGCGACCAGCGAATCGCTCTGGAACTGCGGCGTGTTGGCGCGCAGCTGCTCGTCGTTCCACTCCTGGCCGGGCAGGCTGGCGGCGGCGAACAGCAGGGCGAGCAGGCGTGGCGCGTGGTTCAGCATGCTGGATTCGCCCCGCAGTGTAACAGGTTTGGCGCGCCGGCGCGGTGCGCTGCTGCGTCGCCCGGGAAGAACCTTGGACGGGGCGGGTCGAAGAGTCTGCCGCCGGACCTCTTGGACCGGGGTGGGGGCTCGCTGGCGCCGGCGGGAACCCGTACATTGTGCGCTGAGCCGCGGTGCCGACTCTGCGTTGCAGAGCGTCGCTGGCGGTCGACCCCTCCCCTGCGGCGCCGCGTCAGCGACGTCCTGTTCCGATCTCGGTGGCCTTGCCGAACTCCGTCCACAGCCCCGCTCGACACCTGCTGCGCCGTGCGGTCCTGGCCGCGGTCTGGGCAGTCGGGGGTGCGGCCACTGCGGCGGCTGCGCCGCAGGTGCAGGTCCGGGTCCAGACGCCGATGCAGGCGTTCCTGGGGGGCGCGCGACTGCCCGAAGGCGACCGCGGCACGCCTGTCGAGATGTTCGAGAACGCCAATCTCGACAGGTACTTGCGGCGAGCCGAGCAATTCCTGCAACGCGGCGACTTCGCTGGCGCTATCCACCTTCTGCAAGCCGTTGCGGAGGGCCGTACCGAGATCGAGGTCGGCGGCGAGGCGGAACCGGCTGCGACCAACGACAAGGGGCTTCCGGCGGTAGCGCCGCCGGCCGCGGCGTCGCCGACCAACCTGCCGCTCGCCGAGGACGATCGCTACGCGGTCTACGCCACCGATGGGCGCTTGTTCCGCCCGCTGCGCCGCCTCGGTCAGCAGCTGCTCGCCGGCATGCCGCCGGCCGGACTGTCGCTGTACCGCACGCTGTACGACGGCGACGCGGAACGCGCGTTCGCGGCGGCTGCCGCCAGCGGCGACCTGCGCGAGTTGCAGGCCGTCACCGAACGCTACTACGCGTCGCTCGCCGCCGGTCGGGCGCTGGCCTTGCTCGGCGATCGCTTCCTGCACGAAGGGCGCTACCGCGCCGCCGTGCAGCGCTTTCGCGAACTGCTCGACCAGTATCCCGCCGAACACCGCCGTCAGCTCGGTGTGCCGGACACCTGGCTGCAGTTCAAGATCGCGCTGGGGCTGACGCTGGCCGGCGATCGCCACGGGGCGCGCGCCGCCCTCGCCGAACTGGCGGATGCGGCCGGTGACGCCACGCTGCGGCTCGGCGGCGACCTGCACGCCGTGCGCGAACTCGCCGGGTTGCCACTGTTCGCCGCCGCAGCGGTGGCGCCGCCGCCGGTTGCCGAGGCGCCAGTCCTGCGCCTGCCGGCCGAAGCGCTGGTGCCGCTGTGGCAGTTCCGTTTCGCCGATCCCGATCCGTATCGCGAGCCGGCGAACCGCACGGCGCGGATGTCGATCTCGCGCGGCGACGACCTGCAGAGCGCCAACGCGATGCCCTACGCGGGCCGCTACTACCCGGGCAGTGCCGTGGCCTTCCTGCAGGCCGGCGACGGGCCGCCGCGCCTGGCGTTCTTCGAGCACTTCCGGCTGCGGATCGCCGATGCGCTGACCGGGCTGCAGCTGCACGAAGGCGACGGCGCCCAGCTCCCGCCAGCGCCGCGCGACGGGCAGCCGCGCACGCGGATCGCCGCCTGCGACTTCGCGCTGCAGCAGGTCGTCGAACACGACGGGCGGCTGTTCGCGGTGTTGGGGTTCTCGCGCAAGGCGGTGGCGAGCCTGCAGATGCTCCGTGAAACCGAGTTGGTCGCCTACGACCGCGAAGGACTGGCACGGCTGTGGAGCAGCACCCAGTGGTACGACGAGGCGACGAGTCTGCGCGAGGCGACGCTGCTGGCGGCGCCGACCCCGTTCGGCGATCGGCTGTTGGTGCCGACCCTGCGCTTGAACGTCTACGCGCTCGATTGCGTCGACGCGGCCACCGGCCGATCGCTGTGGACGGCGCCGCTGCACGCCGGTGGCAGTCGCTTCTACAAGGCGCCGGGCGTGCGGGTCGTCGTCGACGGATCGACGGCGTTCGTCGCCAGCAACGCCGGTTGCCTGGCGGCCGTCGACGCGTGGTCCGGCGAGTTGCAGTGGGTGCGCCGCTACGAACGCGAGGATCCGCTGCGGACCCCGCCGACCCAGCAAGTCGGTCGGCAGGGCACGCCGAGCGGGTATGCGATGTTCGCGCAGTTGCCGCTCGACGGGTTCTTCCCGAGCGATCTGATCGTCGGCGACGGCATCGTCGGCTTCTGGTGGGTGATCACGATGAGCTGTGAACGCTCCCGCCACTGGGCAGCCGGTGTGGTTGTTCGACGGTGCGTCGCGCTACGCGTCGTTCGGGCGGTTGCGCGTGCTGCTCGGCACCGCCGGCGACCGGCTGTTCGCGTGCTCGGACACGCATCTGGTGTGCTTCTCCCGCCGCAGTGGCATCCTGCGCTGGGCGCGCGAACTGCCACCCGACGGCAATGCGGAGATGAGCGGCCGCGGGCGCGGTGCCGTGGTCGGCGAACGGGTCGTCGTGCCGGGGCAGCGCGAACTGCTGGTGTTCGACCTCGACGGCGCCGAGCCGATGCAGCGCGTCGCGTTGCCACCGTTCGGCAGTGGCCGCGAACCGCTGGCCGGCGCGTTCCACGTGCACGGCCACGGGCCATGGCTGGCGATCGGCTACGCCGGCGGAGTCGAGGTGTTCTCGACCGCGGCGGCGCTGCAGCTCGCAGCGGCGAGCTGCCCCGAGCCGCTGCGGCGCGCGGCGTTGTTGCAGCAAGCCGGCGATCTGCCGGCGGCCGAGGCCGGGTTCGCGGCGCTGGCCGCGGCGAACGACTCGGCGCCCGGACTGCGACGGCAGGCCGCGCAACGCCTCGCGTCGCTGGTACGGCAACGGGCGTTGGCGATGGCGCCGCGCGACCTCGACGCCGCGCTGGCGATCCTCGACGCGCGCCCGCCGGCCGCCGACGATCGCGAGCAACGCCTGCAATGGCACCTGGCGCGCGTCGATTGCGCGCGCCATGCCGGCAACCTGGCGCGCCTGAGCGCCGAACAAGAACTCCTGTACGCAGTGATGGAGGGCCAACGATGAACGACTCGAACCTGGACCTTGGGGTCGGTGCCTCGCCCGCTGGCTGGTCGCGGCGCCGCTTCGCGCAGGGTTGCCTCGCGGCCATCGGGGCCGGCTGGTTGGCGCGCGGGGCCGCGGCGCTGCCGGCGCTGGCGCTGCCGCAGGATCCGCTGTTGCCCGCTGGCGTGACCAAGGCGATCGAGGCCTCGATCCGGCGCGGCATCGAATGGCTGGCCAACAACCAGGCCAGCGATGGCAGTTGGCGCAACGCCGGTGGCTACGGCAGCTACCCGGCGGCGATGACCGGCATGGCCGGCATGGCGCTGATCGCCAGTGGCTCGACGCCGACGCGCGGGCGCCACTACCGACACGTGCGGCGCGCCGTCGACTTCCTGCTCAAACACGCCGACCCGCGCACCGGCGTGATCTCGGTGCCCGCCGAGGAAGGGCGGAGCATGTACGGGCACGGCTTCGGGACCCTGTTCCTGGCCTCGGCGTACGGCATGGAGGAGGACCAGAAGAAACAGGAACGCCTCAAGGCGGCCCTCGACAAGGCGGTGGCGCTGATCGCCGCGTCGCAATCGGCGGCCGGCGGTTGGCTGTACACGCCCGACTCCAACGGCGACGAGGGCAGCGTGACGATCACGCAGGTGCAGGCGCTGCGGGCCTGCCGGATGGCCGGCATCGTCGTCGACAAGCGGACCGTCGACCGCGCCGTCGACTACATCAAACGCTGCCAGAACCCCGACGGCAGCATCCGCTACAGCCTGGGCTCGGGCGGTGGCGGTCGGCCGGCGATCACCGCGGCCGGGGTCAGCGTGCTCTACAACGCCGGCGTCTACGACGACCAGCCGTTCGTCGACAAGGCGTTCGAGTACTGCAAGCGCAACATCCAGGTGACCGTCGACAACACCGGGCACCACTTCTACGCGCATCTGTACTGGAGCCAGGCCTGCTACCAACGCGGCGGCAAGGATTGGGACGAGTACTACCCGAAGATCGCCGCGTACCTGCAGCAACTGCAGGCGCGCGACGGTTCGTGGGAAGCCGATCGGGTCGGCACCGTGTACGGCACGTCGATCGCGACGACGATCCTGCAGCTGCCGTACGCGCTGGTGCCGATCTACCAACGGTGAACGCCGAGCGATGCTCTCCCTCGCGTTCCTGAACCCGATGCTGCTCTGGGCCCTGCCGTTGGCGGCGGTGCCGATCGTCATCCACATCCTGAACCGGCGGCGGTTCCGGCGCGTCAAGTGGGCGGCGATGGAGTACCTGCTGCGGGCGATGCAGCGCAATCGGCAGCGGCTGCGCATGGAGCAGTGGCTGGTGCTGTTGCTGCGCACGTTGGCCGTGCTGCTGTTGGCGTTGCTGGTCAGCCGGCCGCAGCTCGGCGGCGGTGGTCTGCTCGGCGCGCGCACCCACCACGTGGTCGTGCTCGACGACAGCGCGTCGATGCAGCAGCAGAGTGGCACCGGGTCCTTGTACCAGCGCGCGAGCGAACGGCTGCGCGGGCTGGCCGAGGACTTCGCGGTGCGCCGCGCCGGCGACTCGTTCTCGGTGGTGCGGGCCAGCCGCGCCGAGCAGCCCGACCTGTGGCGCGAACGCATCGGCCCCGACTTCGGCCGACGGCTGGCGGGGCGGTTGCCCGAGTGGTCGGTGGGCGATCGTTCGATCGATCTGGGCGCGGCGCTGCGGGCGGTCGTGACGCGCGCGCGCGCCGACGCCGAGGGTCAGCGCACCGAGTACTACCTGCTCGGCGACCAGCGCAGCCACGA
>DAIMFJ010000006.1:6852-33595 GCA_036724695.1 Planctomycetota bacterium | reverse complement strand
TGGCTCGGCGCCGACGACAAGCCGCGGCCGGTGCTGGCGGCGGTGCTGGCCGGGTTGGACGCGTCGACCGAACATCTGACCGCGATCGGCGTCGGTGGCAGCCCTGCCAACGTCGGCATCGTCGCGGTGCGGCTCGTCGATCGTCTGCTGGTGGCCGGCGTGCCGGCGCGGTTCGTCGCCGAGGTGCGCAACCACGGTCTGGACCCGTCGGCGGACCTCGGCCTCTCGGTCGAGATCGACGGTCGCTCGCGGATCGCGCTGGCGGTGCCGGCGCTGGCGCCGGGCGAACGGGTGCCGGTGCCGTTCGTGCACACGTTCCACGAACCGGGCGAACACCGGGTGGTCTGCGAACTCGACGCCGCGGACACCTACGTCGTCGACGACCAACGCACGTTGGCACTCGAGGTGCGGCCGCGCAGCCGCGTGCTGCTGGTCGACGGCGAGCCCGACGTCGGCAACGGCGAGACGTTCTTCCTGCAGGTGGCGTTCGAGCCGGG
Source organism: Planctomycetota bacterium (assembly GCA_036724695.1). Lineage (GTDB taxonomy): Bacteria > Planctomycetota > UBA1135 > UBA1135 > UBA2386 > JACKIC01. The sequence goes on along the minus strand of DAIMFJ010000006.1, from coordinate 33,098 downwards.
TGGCGAGGCGACGTCGGGGATCGAAGCGCAGGTGGTCGGCGACGCCAACCTCGCTGCGCTGGAGCTCGGCGAGTTCGACGCGGTGTGGCTGTGCAACGTGCAAGCGCTCGATGCGCCGGTCGTCGCGCGTCTGGAGGCGTTCGTGGCCGCTGGGGGCGGACTGGTGGTCGCCTGTGGGCCGCTGGTCGACGTCGCGCGGTACGACGAACTCCTGTGGCGCGGCGGGCAGGGGCTGTTGCCGCTGCCGATCGGCGAGATCGACGGCGATCCGGATCGCCCGGAACGCGCCGTGCTGACGATGCGCGACCATGGTGTTGCCGACGGCGTCGGCGACGTGCTCGACCTCCTGGTCGCGAAGGTCTGGCTGGTGCGGCGCTGGCTGACCCTCGGCGAACCTGCCGAGCACCGCGCCAGCGTCGTCGCGCGCATCCGGGCCGCCGACGGCCCGCCACTGCTGGCCACGCGTACCTACGTGGGCGCCGATGGGCGCGCCGGCGGCGAGGTGGCGCTGCTCGCCGTGACCGCGGACGACTTCTGGTCGAACCTGCCGGCGACGCACCTGCAGTTGGTGCTCGCCAACCAGCTGCAGCGCTTCGTCGCGCGCCGCGCCGACTTCGGCGGTCGCAATTTCGACAGCGATGGCACGCTGCAGCAGAGTCTCGACCCCGGCGTGCACCGTGCCGACGCGACGGTGCGCAGCGTCGACGGTGCCGCCGACGAGCGCACGTTCACCGCCAAGCCGGGTCCGGCAGTCGACGACGGTCCAGCTTCGCTCGACCTCCGTGTGCCGATGGCCGAGTTGCGGCACCGCGGGGCCTACCAGCTCGAACTCGTCCGCCACGACGGCGGGACCGACGTGCGTTGGCTGGCGCGCAACGCGCCGGCCGACGAGAGCCGGCTGGCGGCGTTGCCGGCGGCGGCGTTCGCGCGGATCTTCCCGCCGGAAGTGCAGGAGCGGGTCACGTTCGTCGCCGACGGCGCCAGCGAGCGCCGCGACGACGGGCAGGGCGAACTGTGGCGTTGGTTGGCCGCTGCCCTGGTCGCCGGCCTGTTGCTCGAATCGCTGTTGGCTTGGAGGTTCGGGCGTCACTAGCCCGCAGCGACCATGGACGAACTGTTGCGTTTGCTGGCCGGCTGGCGCGGGGTCACCGTCGAACCCGGCACCGAGCTGCAGTGGGAGCTCGCCGGCTTCCCGGCGGGTGGCCTCGGTCTGCTGGTGTTGCTCGGCTGTGCCGCGATCCTGTTCCTGATCGTCGCCGTCTACCGCCGCGACGCCGCGCGGCTGAGCGTTCGACAGCGTTGTACGCTGGGCGCCCTGCGCGCTCTGGCGGTGTTCGCGGCGGTGGCGCTGCTCCTCGAACCGAACCTGGTCGCGGTCGAGCGCCAGACGCGGCCCGGTCACACGATCCTGCTGCTCGACGTGTCGCAGTCGATGACCCAGCCGGATGCGTTCCGGCGCAGCGAGCTGCAGGCGTTGGTCGACGGTTGGCGCGAGGTTGGCGTCGCTTCTCCGGCAGGCAGCAGCCGCATCGAGTTGGCCAAGGCCTTGCTCGCGCACGGCGACGGGGAGCTGGTCCGCAAACTCGCAGCCCGCAACAGTGCGCAACTGTACGGCTACGCGACCGGCATCGAGTCGCTGCCGCTGCGGGCCGCGCCGCCGGCCCAGGCGGCCGCGAACGACCCGCCGCCGGCCGCGGCGGCTCCGCAGCTCGACATCGCCGCGATCGTCGCCGACGGCCGCAGCACCGACCTCGGCGCGGCCCTGCGCAGTGCGTTGGATCGTTCGCGCGGGGTGGAGGTCGCCGGGGTGGTGATCCTGGGCGACGGCCGGCGCACCGCCGGGCCGCAGGGGGCCGAGATCGCGCGCCTGTTGGCGCAGCGCAAGGTGCCGCACACGTTGGTGCTCGGCGTCGGCGATCCGTCGGAGACCCAGGCCGTCGCGATGGTTCGACTCGACGCACCGGAGAAGGTCTTCCAGAAGGACCCGTTCCAACTGCAGAGTGCGATCACGACGCAGGGCTACGACGCGATCGAGGTGCAGGCGCGGCTGGTGCGCATCGATGCCAACGGCGTCGAGACGGAGGTTGCGTCCCAGCGCGTGGCCTTGCCGGCCGGTCGCGCCGAGGTTGCCGTCGCGTGGCCGGGCTTGACGGTCGAGACCGCCGGTCGCTTCGTGTACCGCGCCGAGGTCGTGCCGCCGGCTGGGGAGACGCCCACGGCCGAGCGCCATGCGCGCACCGCACCGGTCGAGGTGCTCGAGGAACGGGTGCGCGTGCTGCTGCTGGCCGGCGGCAGCAGCCACGAGTTCCAGATCCTGCGCAACCTGCTGATCCGCGACAAGACCATCGACGTGTCGTGCTGGTTGCAGAGTGCGGACCCGAACTTCCCGCAGGACGGCGACGAGGGCGTGCGCATCGAGGAACTGCCGAACACCCGCGAGCAGTTCGATCCCTACGACGTGCTGATCCTGGTCGATCCGGATCCGCTGCGCCTGCCGCAGTCGTTCTGCACGTTGCTGGTGCAGCACGTCGTCGAAGGTGGTGCCGGCTTGTGGTGGGTCAGCGGCGAGAAGCACTCGCTGGAGGCGATCCGGCCTGGTTCGCCGACGCGCGAGCTCGCCGACCTGTTGCCGATCGAGCCGGACGTCGAGTTCATCGAACGCAACGTGCAAGGGCTCGGCCGCGCGTTCCCGCGCGAATGGCCGCTGCAACTGGCCCCCGAAGGCGACGCCGGCGTCGCCGCCAAGCTGTCGCGGCTGGTCGACGGCAAGGACGACAACCGCGTGCTGTGGAACCGGCTGCCCGGCATGCACTTCTGGTTCCAGGTGCGCCGTGCCAAGCCGGTCGCCACGGTGATCGCCGAACACACCAATCCCGAGCTGGTCCGCAACGGCAAGCACATGCCGATGGTGGCCGTGCAGAACGTCGGTGCCGGCCGCGTGCTCTGGAACGGCAGCGACGAGACGTACCGCTGGCGATCGATCCGGCCCGAGGCCTACGAACGATTCTGGGTGCGCGGCATTCGGTACCTGTTCGAGGGCCGCATCCACGCCGGCAACAGCCGGCTCGTGCTGAGCGTCGACACCGACCGGGTCGAACTCGGCGACGCGGTCACCTTGGGGGCGATCGCCAAGACCGAGACCCAGCAGCCGTTGGTGCAGGACGGCTTCGAAGTCGCCGTCGAACGCGACGGCACGCCGACCGAACCGCTGGTGTTGCGCCCGGTCGAGGGCGCACCGGGCAGCTACGAACTGCGCTGGCGGCCGCCCCAGCTCGGCAACTTCCGCGTGCGGCCGATGCAGCGCGGCGCGCGCAATGCCGAGGTCGGCTTCCAGGTCGTGCCGGCGCGCGTCGAGCGCGAGGGGCCGGTCGACCGCGCCGAACTGGCCGCCATCGCGGCGGTCGCGGGCGGCGAACTGCTCGAACGTCCCGCCGACCTGCTAGCGGCGCTCGATCGTCTGCCGAGCCGTACCGTCGTCGACACCCTCCGCACCCAGCATCCGCTGTGGGACGGTTGGTTCACCGTTGCGTTCCTGGTCACCGTGCTGGCCGCCGAATGGCTGCTGCGCAAACGCTACAACCTGCTATGAGCGCGACGTTGCCAGACACCACTGCCGCCGCGCCACCGACTCCGGGCGGGCTTGCCACCGCGCGCGCCGAACTGTCGCGCCTGCGCCGGCGCGTGCGCATCGCGCTGCACACCGAGGGAGCGGCGACGACGCTGGCCCTGTTGGTGGCGTTCGCGGTGCCGAGTTTCGTCACCGACCGACTGCTGCGCCTCGAACTGCCGTATCGAGCTGCCTTGCTGGCCAGCTTCGTCGGCATCGCCGCGTGGCTGCTGTGGACCAGGGTGGTGCGCGGCCTGCGGGTCGCACTCAGCGACGCGGAGATCGCGCTGGCGGTCGAACGGCGCGCGCCGCAGATGCACGAAGCGCTGATCAGTTCGCTGTCCTTCGAGGAACGGCTCGCCAGCGGCGACCTGCGTGCCGACTCGCCGGCCCTGATGCGGGCGGTGGTCGCCGACGTGCAGGCGCGCAGTGCGTCGATCCCGTTCGCGGCGGCGTTGGATCGGCGCCGGCTCTGGCGGCATCGCGCCACGGCCGCGGCAGCCGTCGCCGCGTTCGCCGGGTGGGCGCTGGTCGACGCGGCGTCGCTGCGGCTGTGGGCGCAGCGCAACGTCCTGCTCGGTGCGGTGGACTGGCCGCGGGCGACGACCCTCGCGTTCGCCGACGGCGGGGCGACCTTGCGCCTGCCGCAAGGCGACAGCGCGACGATCGTCGTCGCCGCGCGCGGCGAGGTCCCCGATCAGGTGTTCCTGCGCCATCGCTTCGCGTCCGGCGAACGCGGTGAGAGCGCGATGAGCCGCAGCCTCGACGACACCTTCACGCTGACCCTCGACCGCGTGCTGGAGGACGCCGAACTGCAGGCGCTCGGCGGCGATGCGTTGCCGGTGACGATGCGCCTCGAAGTCGTCGAACGGCCGCGCATCGACGAACTGACACTGACCGTCGTCTACCCGGCCTACATGGAACGCAGCGCCGAGACGGTGCCGGCGACGCAGGGCGATCTGCGGTTGCCGCGCGGTGCGCTGCTGCAGTTCGCCGGCCGCAGCAGCAAGGCTCTCGCCGAGGCGTTCCTGCTGGTCGGCGACGACCGCAAGGTGCCGCTGGTCGTCGACGCGTCGCAGCGCGGCTTCGCCGGCGAGCTGCAGCCCGAGGCCTCGGGCCTGCTGACGGTCGACGTCGTCGACCGCGACCGCCTCGGGGCCGGGGTGCCGCCGCGCCTGGCGCTGCGCATCGGCGACGACCAGCCGCCCAAGCTCGACTACAAGTTGCGCGGCATCGGCGCGATGGTGACCTCGCACGCGCTGTTGCCCGGCACGCTGACCGTGCGCGACGACTTCGGCCTGCGCAAGGTCGCCGCTGCGCTGCGGGTCGTCGACGAGAGCAGCGGTGCCGAGACGCCGGCGCCGGTCGACGTGCCGTTCGAGCCGGTCGTCGCGGTGTTCGGCACGGCGCTGCAGCCGAGTACGACCAAGCACGAGACCACCGCGTCGGTCGACCTCGGCCAGTGGAATCCGGTGCCCGACGAGAATGCGCCGGAGAACCGGATCCGGCCCGGCATGGCGCTGTCGCTGCGTTACGAAGCCGTCGACAACTTCGGGCCCGGCGAGCCGCACGTCGGCTACACCGAGACGATGGGGTTCCGGGTCGTCACGCGCGAGCAGCTGGTCGAGGATCTGCGCCGGCGGCAGTTCGAGCAGCGGCGCGAGCTGTTGCAGTTGATCCAGGAACAGCGCGGTGCGTTGGCCGAACTGCGCGAGAACGCGCTGCCTGCCGAAGCCGGCGACAAACGGGCGCAGGTCGAGGCCCGTCTGGAAGCGCTGGCGCGCCAGCAGCAAGGCCTGGGCCGCCGCGTCGAGTTCGTCGGCGAGAGCTACCAACGCATCCTCTGGGAATACGAGAACAACCGTCTCTGGGACCAGGCCAAGATCCGCCAGGCGGAAGCTGCGATCCCGGTTCCGCTGGCCGAGGTCGGCACGGTCGACCTGCCTGCCAGTGCGCGCTTGGTCCGCGACTTGCGCAGCCAAGGGACGGCGGCTGCAAGGGATTCTGCGGCAAGTGCTTACGCGCGGGTCGTGCGGCGCCTCGAAGAGGTCGCCGCGCAGATGGAGCAGGCCGAGAACCTGGCCGCGCTGCTCGAAGACCTGCGAATCGTGATAAATCTGGAGCAATCGGCCATCCAACAGGTCGAAAGCCGAGTGCGCGCGGCCGAACAGGACCTGTTCGGGCCGGGCAAGGACAAGAAGTGACGAGGTTTGCGATGATGCGACGTCTCTTGGCAGCCTTCGTGGCTCTGTCCCTGGCGCTCCTGCCAGCGCAGGCCGATCCGGCGTTGAGTCGACAGGAGCTCGCGCGCAGCAAGTTCCAAGAGCTCACCGACCGCATGCAGCGGCTGATGACGGTCTTGCAGTCGGCGGCCCCCGACGACGCCGGTTTGCTCGGTGCGGGCTTGCAGTACGTGCGCGAGGCGAAGATCCACGAGGATCTGGCCCGCATCGGCAAGCTGCTCGAGAAGGAAGGCTGGGACGAGGCCCTCGCCGAGATGACGCAGGTGCGCGACGAGTTGACGCGCCTGTACGAGATCCTGCAGAACCGCAGCCTCGACCTCACCGACCTGCTGGAGCGCATCGCGACGCTCGAACAGTTCCGCGACCAGGTCGACCAGCTGGCCAGGCAGCAAGGCGAGCACAAGGAGGCCTCGGCGAAGAGCGAAGCGCTGCAGAAGCAGCTGGCGGCGCTCGAAGCGCAACAGCGCAAGGCCGAGCAGTTGCTGGCGCAGCAGCGCGAGCTGCAGGCGGCGACCCAGCAGCTCGGCGCGCAACCGGAAGCAGCTGCCGCGCGAGAGGCGGCGGAGCGGCAGACCGAACTGCAGCGGCAGACCGAACAACTGCAGAAGGACGTGCAGGCACTCGAGGTTGCAGCTCCGGCCGAGGCGAACCCGAGCAAGCCCAGCGAGAGTGCTGGCGCGGCGGCCCAGGCGATGGGCAAGGCGGCCGGCGAACTCGGCCAGCAGCGCGGCGAGCCGGCGACCAACCAGCAGTCGCAGGCGCAACAGGCCCTGCAGCGCACGGTCGACGAACTGGCCAAGATGGCCGAGGACGCGCGGCGCGAGCTGCTGAAGTTGCCGTTCGAGGACCAGGCCAAACGCCAGGAGGCGACCCAGCAGGCGACCGACAAGCTCGCCCAGGACATGCAGAAGGCCGAGCAAGGCGAGAACGGGGCCGGCGAAGCCACGCCCGGCAAGAGCAAGGTCGAACAGTCGGTCCCCAAGCAGCGCGCCGCCGCCGGTCAGCTCAAGGAGTTCAAGAACGCCAAGCAGAAGCAGCAGGACGCCAAGGAAGACCTCGAGGCGGCCCGAGAGGAGCTCGACGAAGCCTTGGCGCAACTGCGGCAGCAGCTGCAGGACGAAGTGCTGCGCGCGCTCGAGGAACGCTTCACGGCGATGCTGCAGAAGCAGCAGGACCTCAGCGCCGAGACCAAGACGCTCGACACCACGCGGCAGAACGTGCTGACCGCCGACGGCGCCTTGCCGACCAGCCTCGCCAGCCGCATCCAGGCGGTGGCGACCGGCGAGGGCGACCTCGAGGTCGAAGCCACCGATGCGCTCAAGGTGCTCGCCGAGGAAGGCACCACCGCGGTGTTCCCCGAGATGATCGAGGAGCTGCGCGACCAATTGCGCGCCGTCGCGACGGCGTGTCGCGGCAACCGCACCGACGCCGCGCTGCAGACCCAGCAGCAGGAGGTCGAGGCGACGCTGACGTTGCTGATCGACGCGCTGCGCAAGACCATCGAACGCAAGGAGTCCGGACATTGAACGGGCTGCGGCGGTGGCGGTCAGCCACCTCTCGTGCCGGTGTCCGCGGAGCTGAAGATGCTGAAGTTCCTGCAAGAACGCGTCAACAAGACCACCAAGGAGCTCGACCAGGCCGACGCGGCGGCGCGCAGCGATGCGTCGCTGCAGCTGCTGGCCGAACGGCAGGCGCGCGTGCGCGACCTGACCCGCAAGCTGGCGGCCAAGCTCGACAAGGACAGCGAGGCCGGGCGATGAGCGGCGCGTCGGTGTTCCGGCAGGCCCTGGCCCTGCTGCTGTGCCTCGCGCCGGCTGCTGCGCAGGCCGCGGCGCCGGCGGTGCAGAACCCGTTCCAGCCGTTCGATCGGGCCCGCTTCGAAGCCGACGCGCGGGCGCTCGGCGCCACCGAGGCACAACTCGTACGGTTCGGCAGCGAGATCGACGAGTTCGGCCTCGCGCGCGCCGGCGATCGGCTGGTCCGCGCCGTGGTGCCGAGCTACGACGCGGCGGCCAAGCTCTACGAGGCCGCCGATCCGTCGGCCGCACTCGAATTGACCAAGGTGCTGGCGGCCAGCGAAGCGCCGCTGCTGCGCGCCCACCTGCGCTACACGTTGTCGCGGCTGTTCCGCGACAGCGACGATCCCGAGCGCGCGGTCGCCGTGCTCGGCGACTACCTGCAGAACGACGTCAACCGGTCGCCGCTCGATGCCGAGGCGACCTTCTTCTACGCCCAGGCCCTCGCCGACGTGCCGCGGCCGGAACTGGCGATCCCGCGCTTCCGGGCCTTCCTGCAGTGGTTTCCCAGCGCCAGCGAACGCTACCGCAGCGCCGCGCTGCAGCAGATCGCCGACCTCGAGCGGCAGCGCGAGAGTCGCCTGCACCAGCTCGCCGACGGCATGTCGCGCACGCGTCGCGAACTCAAGAAGGGCAAGACCGACGAGCCCGTGCAGGTCGAGCAGCAGAAGCACCTGACCGAACTCGAACAGCTGATCGAGATGTTCCAGGAGATGGAGAATCAGCAGAGCGGCACGGCTTCGGGCAACACCAAGACGCAAGCCCCGGCCGACCAGAGTGCCTTGCCCGGTGGGGAGGCCACGGTCGGCACGCTGCAGAAGCGGCCGTCGCTCGCCGACCGCTGGGGCGACATGAAGGACGCCGAGCGCGAGAAGATCGAGTCGGAGGTGCAGAACAACCTGCCGCCGCAGTACCGCAAGATGCTCGAGGAGTACTACAAGAAGCTGGGCAGGACGCAGCGGCCATGAGGTTGGCGGGGCACGTGTTGGCGGCGCTGTCGGTGGTCGCCGGATTGCCGGCACAACTCGACGGCAAGGCCGTCGCCATCGACGGCAGGGTCGCGGCAGGGGTACTGCGACTCGACGGCGATGCGATCGTCGTCGACACCGCCGCCGGGCTCGTGCGCTGGCAACTCGCCGAGCTCGCCGAATTCCAGGTCGCCGGTGCAACGCCGCGCCCGGTTTCGGCGCTGCATCGGGTCTGGCTGCGGTCGGGCGCGGAGCTGCCGGCGACCCGCCTGGCGCTGCTGCCCGGGCCGACGACCCGCCTCGCCGCGACGCTGCCGTGCGGTGCCGTGCTCGAACTGCCGCTGGCGATGCTGCGAGCGGTCCGCCAGGCCGGCGCGGAACGCCCCGAACCGCAGCTGTTCGCCGCCGACCTCGCCGAACCGCCTGCCAACCAGGACCTGCTGTACGTGGTCCGCGACGGCAAGGCACAGCGTTCCTCGGTGCGCATCACCGGGGCGACCGACACGCAACTGGCGTTCGAGCTGCGCGACCGCCAGTACGAGTTCGCGTTCGATGGCGTCGCCGCGCTCGTGTTCGGTGCCAACACCGGCTTTGCACCGGATCGCCTGCCGAAGCCGCGCACGGTGGTGGCACTGAGCAGTGGCGAGGCCGTCGAGGGCAAGCTGCTCGAACTCGGCGAACGGCTGCGCCTGCAGCTCGACGAAGGCGCCGTGCTCGACGTGCCGGCGACCGAGCTGTTGCGCCTGACGGTCGCCAGCGATCGGCGGATCTGGCTCGGCGACCTCGTACCGGAAGTCGAACAGACCCCGGCGTTCGACCGGGTCTGGCCGTGGACCGTCGACCGCACGGTGGCGGGCCCGGGCTTCGTGCTCGGTGGCCGCACGTTCGCGCGCGGCGTCGGTATGGTGCCGCGCACTCGGCTGACCTACACGCTGCAGGCCCGTTACGACGCGTTCGAGGCCACGATCGGCATCGACGATCGGGCCGGGCCGGCGGGTGCGGCGGTGTTCCGGGTCCTGGTCGACGACCAGGTCGTCTCGACCGTCGCACTGGCGCGATCCGACGCGCCGCGGCCGATCGCCGTCGAACTCGGCGGGGCGCGCAAGCTCGCGATCGAAGTCGACTTCGGCCCTGGGTTCGACGTCGGGGATCTGTGTGCGTTCGCCGATGCACGGGTGATCCAGCGGTGATGGGGCGCGGCGTGACCGTTGGCGTGGGGGCAGCCGCGGCACTGGCGATGGTCTTGCCGGCCCAAGGGTCCGACCTCGACGCGGTGCTCGCCGCCCAGGCGCAGCGCACGGCATTGGTCGAACGCTGCGCGGCGGCCGTCTGTTCGGTGATGCCGATGGCGGGTGCTGGCGGTGGCAGCGGCGTGGTGTTCGACCCGGCGGGCTTCGTGCTGACCAACTACCACGTGATCGGCAAGCCGGATCTCGCGGCGGCGCCTGCCGCCCCGGACGGCGTTCCGCCCGCCGACGCCGCGCGCGGCAAGGACCATTACCACGACCGCAAGATCGGCTTGCCCGACGGCCACCTGTACCGCGCCGAGGTGCTCGGCATCGATCCCGGCAGCGACCTCGCGGTGCTGCGCCTGGTGCCGCGCCAGCCCGGCCAGGTGTTCGCCCACTGCGAGTTCGGCGACAGCGACCGTCTACTGGTCGGCGAACAGGTGTTCGCGATGGGCAACCCGTTCCTGCTCGCCACCGACTTCACGCCGACCGTCACGTTCGGGATCGTCTCCGGCACGCATCGCTACCAGGCGGGCTCCGGCAACCGCATGCTCGTCTACCCGGATTGCATCCAGGTCGATGCGCCGGTCAATCCAGGCAACTCCGGCGGTCCGTTGTTCGACACCCGCGGCACCATCGTCGGCATCAACGGCCGCATCGCCGTCGGCGATCGCGGGCGCGTCAACGTCGGCGTCGGTTTCGCGATCAGCAGCAACCAGATCCAGAACTTCCTCGGCGACCTGCTGGCCGGCCGGCACGCCGAGCACGGCACGCTCGATCTGAGCGCCTGGTTCATGAACGCGCCGGGCGGTGTCGCGCCGCAGCGCGGCGTGTTCGTGCAGCAGCTGTTCCGCGACTCCGTGGCCGCCACGGCCGGCATCGGCCTCGGCGACGAGATCCTCGCCTTCGACGGCACCGAGGTGCGTTCGGCGAACCAGTTGGCGACGCTGGTCGGGGTGCTGCCGGCCGGTGCGTTCGTCACGGTGCGCTTCCGGCCACTGCAGCCCGCTGGCGGGTTCGGCGAGCCGCGCGAAGTGCTGCTGGCCTTGAGCCGACTCGACACCGGCTCGTCGCGCAGCGGCACCGGCGAGTCGGCCCGACTTGCCAACGGAGCCAACCGGCGGCTCGCCGCCAAGGCCCTGCGCCGCCATTGGACCGCACCGTGGCAGCCGCTCGCCGACTGCCGCGCCTACCGCGGTGAGGATCGGGTCGTCGCCGTCCGGCGCGGGGCGGTCCTGGTGCTCGAGCTGGCGTTCGGCGAGCGGCGCATGCTGCTGGAACCCGCCGGCGAGGCCTACGGGCTCGATCCCAATGGCCGCCGCGAACTCACGGTCGCCGAGCGCGCGCGGTTGGACCGTGAGCAGACCTGCAACGCGTTCCTGTGGACGACGGCCGAACGCGACCAACGCCTCGCCGAGGCCGAGTTGTGGGGCGGCGTGCACGTCTTCGGTCGCCCGGCCTACCGCTTCCGGCTGCCCGGCGAGGGCGCCTGCGAGGTGTGGCTGCGCAGCGATGGCACGCCGGCCGGGTTCGCGTACCACGAGCCGCTGCTCGACGCGCACGTCGCATGGCATCGCGACGGCGACCGGCTGCTGCGCGTCGTCGACGGCGTGGCCGAGCTGGGTTGGAGGGCCGCACGATGAGACCTCTCGCGGGTGTCGTGGCGTTGGCGGCGACCCTGACCGCCACTGCGGCCCTGGCGCAGCAGAAGGACTTCGGCAAGGCCTATTCGTTCGCGGAACGGGCTCCGCAGACGCGCCTGGAGCGCACCGTCGACCGGTTGCTGCCGAGCCTCGTCAAGGTGCACGGCGCCTCCGGGGTCGCGACGATCCAGGCCTATGCGACCGGCATCGTCGTCAGCGAACGTGGCCACATCCTGACGCTCGATCAGGTGATGATCCAGAAGGACCGCACCCGCGTCGTGTTGCACGACGGTTCGGTGCACGACGCGCAACTGCTCCCCGAGGATCACCGGCTGGGCGTGCGGCTGCTGAAGATCGACCCAGCGGCAGTTCCCGGTGGGTTGACGGCCTTGTGGCCGGCCCCGACGGCCACCGTCGCAGCGTCGACACGGCCCGGTCGGTTCGTGGTGTCGATGGGCAATGCGTTCCGGCTCGCCGAGTTCTCCGAGAAGGTCTCGGCGACGTTCGGCGTCGTGGTCGGCCGCGCCAACACGGCGTTGCGGCACCGGCTCAGCGACGTCGCCTTCGACGGTGAGCTGATCCTGACCGACGCGTGCAACAACCCGGGCCAGTACGGCGGGGGCTTGTTCACGCTCGACGGCGATTGGATCGGCCTGAACATGCGCCTGCTCGACAGCAAGGAGACCAACACGATGATCTCGGCGGCGATCCCGGCCGACGATCTGCTGCCGTACCTCGACGAGTTCGTGCACGGCAAGCCGCGCGCGGCACCGCCGAGCGCCAATGCGCCGGTGTGGACCGGCATCGTGTTGTTCGATCAGGCTGGCCAACGTTCGCCGCCGGCCTACGTCGAACGCGTGATCGCCAACTCGCCGGCGGCGCAGCTGGCGCTGCGGCCCGACGACCTGATCGTGCGCATCGACGAGTATCCGGTGCGCACCTGCCGTGAATTCCGGGAAGTGCTGCAACGCTTCGCCCCCGGCGGCAAGGTGGTGGTGACCTACAAACGCGGTACGACGGTGTTGCAGGGCGAGCTCGAGCTCGCCGCGGAGCCACGCAAGTGAGCTCGGCATGGCGGTGTGGCTTGCCGGTCCTGCTCGCGGCCCTGCCGGTCGCTGCCCAAGGGGCCGCGACGCCGGACGAGTTCGCGCATCTCGAGGTCGTGTTGGCGGCGGCGCTGCAGAAGGCCGCGCCGTTCACGGTGACCGTCGAGACGTTCGGTGGCACGCGGCAGTTGCAGGGCCGCGAAGGACCGATGGACGGTGAGGCGCAGCCGCGTGCGCGGCCGGCGCCGCGCGCGAAACCGCCCCAGCCGACTCCACCGGCTCCGGACGGCAAGCCGGCTCCCGAACCGGCACCTGCGAAGAAGCCGTTGGTCGCGGGCGGATTCCAGCAGACCGGCGGGCGCACGACCGGGGTCGTGCTGAGCAGCGACGGCTGGATCCTGGTGTCGCGCTTCGCGCTCGCCCTCGAGCCGACGACGATCCTGATCACCGTGCCCGGGCGGGGCACGTTCCACGCCGAACGCGCCGGCGAGGACACCAGCCGCGGCATCGCGCTGGTCAAGATCGACGCCAGCGACCTGCCGACACCGGAGTTCGTCGATCCGGCGACGGTGCAGGTCGGGCAATGGGCGCTGGCACTCGGCCGCACGTTCGCCAGCGACCTGCCGACCGTGCACTTCGGTATCGTCAGCGCGCGGCAGCGCTTGTTCGGCCGTGCATTGCAGATCGACGCCTATACGTCGCCGGCCAACTACGGCGGTCCGGTGATCGACGTGCACGGCCGTGTGCTCGGCATCGCGGTGCCGTTGTCGCCGAGCGGACGCAACGCCGGGGTCGAGTGGTACGACTCCGGCATCGGCTTCGCGACGACGATCCACGGTCGCGACGACCTGCTCGAACGGCTGCGCCGCGGCGAGGTGCTGCAGCGCGGATGGCTCGGCGTGCAGTTCGCTCCCGACCATCTCGGTCCTGGCGCCAAGCTGGCTGCGGTAACCACCGACGGCCCGGCGGCGCGCGCCAGCGAACCGCTCGCCAAGGGCGACGTCCTGCTGGCCGTCGACGGCGTCGCCGTGCGCAATGGTCCGCACGGCTTGAGCCTGCTCGGGGCGCACCTCGGTGGCGCCAAGGTGCGCCTGCAGGTGCGGCGTGGTGACGTCGACCTGCCCGAACAGGTGGTCGAGCTCGCCGACGCGCCGTGGTTGGAACAACGGCCACAGTCGGAAGAACTGCCGGCTTCGTTCGAGGTGCCCGAGAAGAAGTGAGCGAGGCTGCCGGCCGCAGGCCACCGCGAAGCGCACCTTCAGCGCGGCGCTGTGGGCAGCAACGCCCTCAGTCGATCGGCCAGCGACCCTTGCGAGGCGCTCGCCCCGGACTGCGCGGCGAGGTTGCAGACGTTGCGCAGGATCGACGCCTGGTGACCGTCCAGGCCGGCCGCAAGCGCCAAAGCGGCCTCGCCGTGGCGATCGATCCAAAGGCAAGCCGCCCGGTGAAAGTGGTAGTCGCTCGCTCTGGCCAACTGCAGCAACGGATGGGTGGGATCCACGAGCACGAACGGCGAGCCGGCGGCGAGCTGGCGCCAGCGCATTGGGAACTCGCAGTCGATGCGTTCGGGCAGGTCGCCGAACCTGCCGGTCCACAGCGAGAGCCGCGCCGTCGTCGATGCGAACACGCCGCCGCCCGTCTCGTCCCGCGTGAACGCCAGCGGATCGTGCATTGCCTCCAGGGTTGGGCCAACGCCGTGGTGGATCTCCTCCAGCTCGACCTGGACCGACAGGACCTCGACCAACCTGCCGGCGTGGCGTTCGTGCACGGAGAGCGACGTCGTGCCGATGCCGGTGCCCCAGCCCGAACGATACCGCACCTGCAGTCGCGGCCGATCCGCACCCGGCAGCACGCCGACCACGGGAGTGCCCCGGGTCGGCGTCGCGACCTCGCGCTCGGCGGCGAGTTGCCACTCGTCCGCATCGGGATCGAACGCCAACAGCCGATGGCGTTTGCCCCACCAGCCATCGCCGATCGCCACGTAGGCCTCGTCGCGACCGTCGCCGTCGAGATCCGCGAACTCGAAGCTGGCCGTCGGGTCGGTGCCGACGCGCGCCTCGCGCGGGAACAAGCGAGCGAAGTCCGCGCGGCGCAGTCGGGTGGCGGCGCGATCGGGGCGCGACACGAACTCGTGGAGCGAAGCTGGGGGCGGTGGGGCTGGTTCGATCCGGACCTCGCCGGCCGGATTCGCGGCAGTGCCAGAGTTCGCGCCGGCCACTGCGGGGACGGTTTGCGCGCTGTCGTCGGCGCTCGCCGCAGATTCTCCCGCGTACACCGGCGGCTCGGGCGCACAGGCCGCCAGCGCGAGCAAGGCGATCACTGCCACCGGGCGGAGAATGCAGCGCATGGTGCGATGGTAGCCGTGGTGAGGGCGCGGAGCGATGGCCCGAACCAGCTCGAGCGGCAGTTGGCCATGGCACGTTGCACTGGCCCTGCAACGAACTCGTCACGGTCGGGAGGGGCCGACACAACACGCGTGGCACCATTGCCTTGCTGCTTTCCGAGCCCATTCGCTGGCACCGAAGGAAAGTCGATCCGGCAGGCGGCCGGTCGGCAGCACGGCATGCGCATGCTCCTCGCCAGCCATCGCCGGCAGCTCGGCAGCGCCGGCCGGCAATACCTGATCGAGCGATGGATTGACGAAGAACGGCAGCGAATGTCGAACTCGACCGTGAGCGGTGTTGACGACGCGATGCGGAGTGGCCGGCAAACGCCCGCCGGTCACGTAGGCGAGCAGTTCGCCGACGTGCAGGACCCAGGTGCCCGGGATCGGTGCGATGTCGATCCAATGCCCATCCGGCTGCCGGGTCGAGAGGCCCCCGACGTCGTCCTGCAGTGTCAGCGTGATCAGGCTCCAATCGACGTGCGCGGCGACGCCCGGGCGCGCGGGTCCATTGCTGGCCGGGTAGGCGATCACCTTCAACAGGTGGTACGGATCGTCGCCTAGCCAATCGTGGTGGTCCGCGCCGAGCGGCTCGGCCAGTGCGGCCAGGACACGTCGGCCGATCACTGTCAGATGGGATTGGTAGTCGCGCAACGCGGCGGCGAAGTCCACGTCGCCTGGCCACTGGTTGGGACCCGCCAAGGCCAGATACGGCTCCGGCCCGCGACCGGCCGCTCGTTCGGGGCCGAAGTGCAGCTGTTCGCGATGGTCCCGTTCGCCGACCTGCCGGCTGTAGCCCCGGAACGGCGGTCGGCCACGTTCGGCAATGGCCTGCTTGCTGGCTTCGGATGAGCCGAAGAACCGTCTCGCCCCGTCGAGCACGGCTTCGACCAGCCCACTCGGCACCTGTGGCACGTCCAGCAACGCCAGACCGTGTTCCTGCAGAGCCGCCAGCAGAACCGCGCCGTCCAGCGCACCTGCGTCGAACCTGGGCAGGATCATGGTCCGCTCCGGAACTGCTCCTGCAGCCACTCGCCGGCGGCGGCCAAACGGGTCGCGACGCTCGGTGCTGGGCCGCGGTGACCGAAGAAGCCTCGCGCCATCTTGGCGAGCAGTTTGGCGACGTGGGTGCCGCTGGCCAGTTCGGCGGCCAGTCGCGGGCCGTCGATCGGCAGGCCCTTTTCGTGCAGCAGTTCGAACAGGAGCCAGCGTGCGGCAGCGGTGAGCGAACGGTCGGCGAGCTGCCCACTGGCCAGCCAGACGCGGCGCACCCACGCCGCACGAGCGCCAGCGCGCCACCACCCCTGCGGGCCGACGTGTGGCACGGCCGCGGCGAGGATCTGGCGATGCGCACCGGTGCGCGCCTCGATCGTGGTGCCGTCCCGGTAGGGATCCTCGACGACGATGCCCTCCGCGAGCAGGTCTTCGCGGATCTTGTAGCGGGCGTGGTCGAGATCGTGGGCGAAGAACTCCGCCGGTGTGCATGGCCGTCCATCGGCAAAGGCCGGCCCGTCGACGACGCCGAGCGGATGCAGTGGGAACGCACGCAGCGCGACCAGATCGGCGATCGACAGGGGTTGGCTCGTCGGCAAGACCAACACGTGTGGCCACATCGCGAGCAGCGGCTCGAGTTCGCCCGCGACCTTCGGAACGAAGTTCGGCGCGGCGGTCTCCGGTCCGCACGAGACGTGAGCCTGGACGAGGCGCACCACCCGTTGGTAGCCCGCGCGGTCGTGCAGCCACCGCAACGGCACCCAGCAGGGTCCGACCGGCACGTAGCCCTCGTCGCGCAACCGTTCGAGTTCCCAGGCCAACACACTGCCCCGGGCGGAAGGCGAGACCTGCAAGAACGGCACGTCGTGGCGAACGCCTTCGCGCAGCCAGTCGAGGTTGCCGTCGAGCGACCAACGGGAGAGGGCGTCGCAGAGGCGCTGTTCGCCATTGCGCGCGCCGCGGCGCACGAGGTCCGGCTGGCGACCGAGCACGCGGGTCGGCTGGCTGGGTGACTTGACGTTCATCGCGAGATCCGGTCGTCGAGGGCTTGCTGCAGGTGTCGCATGCCAACGAACAGCACCACGACAACCAGCAGGCCGGGCACGATGCCCATCACCAGCGCGCCGATCGACGACATGCCGAAGAACGCCAGCAGGATGCCCGCGGCAGAGGTGACGAACAGCAGGATCCGCAGCCGGGAGGTGGTCCGCCGCCACAACGGGTCGGCGTGGTTGGCACGGCCCATCCAGGCGACGGCGATCCACGCGGCGACCTGCAGGGTCGCAGCGGCGAGCAGCCAGGGGTCCACTGCTGCGGCGGGTCGAAGGGAATCGCTCACGGCATCGTCAGCCGGAACCGTACGGGGTTGTTGCAGCCGTTGGCGGGCAGAGCTCCGCCGGGTGCGTCAGCGGATCCTCTGCAACCAGCGGCCCAGTTCCTTGGCGGTCTTCTGGAACTTCGGCAGGGCTGCCAACTCCCGTTGCCAGGCGCTCAGTTCGGCACGTGTGTCGCCACCGGCTGCCAACACGGCGATCGCGCAGTCGAAGGCGGGGATCAGGTCGCCGGTCCATGGATTTGGATGGGGGTCCTCGCGCAGGCGTCGGGGCCAGGTGGTGCGCAGTCGGGACAGCAGTTCGTTGAGAGGCCCGGCGAGCTTGGCGCGCTCACGCGGGTAGTGGTGGGTGACGTACGACAAGGCGTCGCTAGGGTGTTCGCCGAGCAGGACTGCGGCGATGCCGGCGTCGAGTTCGGGGTGGGCGGCGAGCCGCGCGTGGCACTCGGACCGCACGTCGGGAGCGAGCGAACGGGCGTGGCCGAGCAGGATCGGCACCGAGGCATCGCTCGGCAGTTGCTGCCATTGCGAGCGTTGCCAATCGGCCTGGCTGCGTTCCCATTCGTTGGGTTGGCGCGTGGCGAACCGCCGGGTGAAGCGATGGAACAGGCGTTGCAAGGGCCAGGCCAACAGCACGTGGCTGCCGCCGAGGCCGACCAGGGCAAGTGCGCTGGCGCCGCACCACGGCAAGGCGACATGGAGGTCTGCACCATGCCCCATCGCGAAGGGTGCGGCGACGAGCAACGGGGTGACGGCCTTGGTGAACCTGGCGCCGCGGCGCTGGTAGGCAGTCAGTGGCAGGATGGTCAGGCCGACGATCGCGCCGGGCCACGCGAGGCCGAGTGCGACGTTCGCGGCGGTCGACGGCAGCGGCGCGGCGACCTGCACCAGGATGGCGCCGAGCACGAACACGATCGCGACCGGTCCGGTGACCAGATGCGCACCGACGAACGCCTCGCCGTTGCGCGGCCGACCGCCCAGGGTGAACACCAGCAGCAGGCCGCCGGCGAGGGCACAGAGGAGGTAGGCCAGCGGCAGCATGGGTACGTCAGCCGGAGGTGGGCGCCGGCGTGGCAGGCGATTCGGGAGTTGGCTTGCGCACCGACCGCTGTTGCCCGTGGCGACAGCGGCGACACAGGATGCTCTTTCCGTTGCCAGCAGCAACCCGCCCGCGATGATGCTGCGGTGCCCTCGCGCCTGCCGATCGTCGCCAGCCTGACCCTCGCCGGCCTTTGCGGCTGCGCAGGCGAACGCGTACCCGTGACGGCGCCGCGCGAGCCGCAGCGCATCGTCGCGGCATCGGTGTTCGCGACCGAGGTGCTGCTCGAGCTGGTGCCGCGCGAACGGCTGGCCGGCGTGCACTTCCTGGCCGCCGATCCGCGCTACTCGCCGGTCGCCGATCGGGTGTCGGGGCTGACGTTGGTCGGGGCGGAGCCCGAGGAACTGCTCGCGGCGCGGCCGGACCTGGTGGTCGTCGACGCGTACACCCGCGCGGAGACCTTGGCGTTGCTCGACGCGGCGGGAGTGGCACTCCTGCGCCCACCGGAGGCCAGGTCGTTCGGCGACATCTGGGCCAACGTTCGCCTGCTCGGCAAGGCGTGCGCATCGGAGTCTGCTGCCGAGGCGCTGGTCGCCAGCGCCGAACGTCGCCTCGCCGCGGTCGCCGCCGGGGCCGGCGAACGGCGCGCCTGGCGCCTGCTGAGCCTCGACGGCGCGTTGCACACGCTCGGCGAAGGGTCGCTGTTCGACGCGATCGTGCAGGCGGCCGGTGCGCACAACGCGGCGCGCGACGACGGCGTGCGTTCGTTCCGCCGGCTCGACGTCGAGACCGTGTTGGCCCTGCCGGTCGACGCGATCGTGTTGTCCGGCGATCCCGCGCAGCCGCAGGCAGCGCGGGGTTGGCTCGACCAGCATCCGGGTCTGCGGTTGTTGCCGGCCGTGCAGCGGGATCGTCTGCTGTTGGTGCCAGGACCGTTGCTGGCCTCGACGTCGCACCGCCTGGTCGGTGCCGTGGAAGCGGTGGCGCGCCAGCTCGATGCGTGGGGGCGCCCATGAGCGTGCGAACACGGCGGATCGTACTGGTCGCGGCGGCCTTGCTGTTGCTCGGCACCTTGCACCTCGGCATGGCTCGTCTGGGCCCTGGCTTCGCCGAACTGCTGGCGTGGCTCGGCGGCAGCCTCGATGCGCGCGGCAGCTACGTGTTCGAGCAGATCCGTCTGCCACGGCTGGTCGTGGCGATGTGCGGTGGTGCCGCACTGGCGATGGCGGGTGCGATGATGCAGGCGACGTTGCGCAATCCGCTGGCGTCGCCGGACTTCGTCGGCACCGCGGCCGGCGCGGCGTTCGGTGGGGCGCTGGCGATCGTGCTCGGCATCGCCGAGTGGTCGGTGCTGGCCGCGCCGACGATGTCGTTGCTCGGCGCCGTGCTGGTGACGGCGCTGGTGTTCGTCTTGGCCGGTGCGCACGGGCGGTTCTCGACCACCGGGCTGTTGCTGGCCGGTGTGGCGCTCAACACGCTGGTCGGGGCGTTGACGTCGTTCGCGGTGACGTTCACGTTCGACAACTACACGGCGAGCTCACGCGTGCTGTTCTGGTTGATGGGCGGGCTCGAAGCACGCACCTGGGACCACGCGGCGATCACCGCCGGTGGCCTCTTCGTCTTCGGTGGTCTGGCACTGCGCCGCTGCCGCGAACTCGACCTGCTGACGCTCCGCGACGACAGCGCGTTCAGCCTGGGTGTCGACGGGCCACGGGCGCGCCGGGCCGTGCTGCTGCTGGCCTGCGGCCTGACCGCCGCCACCGTTGCCAACACCGGTGGCATCGCCTTCGTCGGCTTGATCGTCCCGCATCTGGTGCGGCTCCTGGTCGGCCCCGCGCACCGTTTGCTGCTGCCCTTGTCGGCAGTCGCCGGCGCGGCACTGCTGGTGTTCGCCGATCTGGTCTGCAGGCTGGCACCGCCCGACGCCAACCTGCGGCTCGGCGTCGTCACGACGATCCTCGGTGCTCCCTACTTCCTCTACCTGCTGGCGCGGCATCGCCGCGGTGAACTGTTGTGAACGGCCTCGTCGCCCAGCGGATCGAGTTCGCCCGCGGCAGCCGCCAGTTGCTGGGCGGCGTCGACCTGGCGTTGGCGCCTGGCGAGGTCGTGTTGCTCGCCGGCCGCAACGGGGCAGGCAAGAGCACCCTGCTGCGGCTGCTGCTCGGCGCCGAACCGCCACATGCCGGCAGCGTCCTGCTCGACGGGCGGCCACTCGCCACCTGGACGCCGCGCGACCGGGCCCGGCGCCTTGCCTACGTGCCGCAAGAAAGCGACCATCCGTTCGAGTTCACCGGCCGCGAGCTGGTGGCGATGGGGCGCCACCCACACCTCGAACCGCGGCAGCCGCTCGGCCCCCAGGACCGCGACGCCATCGAGCGCGCCCTCGCCGCGGTGGGCGCCGCCGACTTCGCCGATCGCTCGGTGGCGACGTTGTCGGGTGGTGAACTGCGCCGGATCGCGATCGCCCGTGCCCTGGCCACCGAGGCGCAACTGTTGCTGCTCGACGAGCCGACCAGCAACCTCGACCTCGAACACGCGCTGCAGCTGGTGACGATGCTCCGCGATCTGCGCGGCTGCCGCTGCGGCGTCTTGCTCACTGCGCACGACCTCAACCTGGTCGCACCGTTCTGCGACCGCGTGGCCCTCCTGCACGCCGGCCGCATCGTCGTCGACGCCGCGCCCGAGCAGGCCCTGGCCGCCGACCGCGTCGCCGAGGTCTTCGGCGTGCACTCGCGCGCCGCCAGCGGCTTCTTCCCGCGCGACTTCACGCTGTGAGAACGACCTGCGGCTCCCTCCCCCTGCGCATACTTCACCCGGTCCCAAATGCGCACGAGCGATCACAAAGTGATGTCATGAGGCGCTTTACGACCGCCGCTCGAAAAGCGACCTGTATCCGCTCGAGCGCAAGCGTGGTGCCCTCAACCGCTCGCAACCACACCGTCAGCGCCCGTTCGGGAAGTCCACCTCGGCCAGCGTGTACTCGACGAATCGGCTGCGCCACGGTTCGGGCACCGGCTGCTTCTGCAGTGTGCGCATGTCGACCGCGGCGGTGATCACCCGCGCGCGGCAGAGCGGTCGCGGATCGTCGCCCCGGGTCATCCAGAACCCGAATTCGACCGACGACGTGCCGATGCGCAGCACGCCGAGATGCACCCACGGCTCATCGCCGTAGCGGACCGGCGCGAAGAACTCCGCCTCCAGCTTGACCGCCGGCAACCCGAAGCAGTCGTCGTGCAGCACCTGCGCGTACGGCCGGCCGAGACCGTCCGACCACCAGTCCTCGAAGGCACAGTGGAAGTAGTGCAGGAGCTTGGGGTAGTAGGCGATCCCGGCGTCGTCGATGTCGCCGAAGCGGTAGCGCAGGCGCGTCCGGAACGTCATCGCGCTCAGCCCAACGCCGCTTCGCCGGCGTCTTCGCGGTTCTTCTCGCTGTTGCGGGCGCAGTACTCGTGCAACCCCGGCACCGTGCGCGGCAGCTCGGGATAGCGCGCCAGCTGCGCCAGCAGCACGTCGATCGTCGCCTGGGTGTCGGCCTCGGCGCCGTGCGCACCTTCGAGCTCGCGCCCGCAGTAGTGGCGCACCGCCGCCGACAGGTTGCGCGGACCCATCAGGAAGCGGTCCCAACCGGTCTCCAGCACGTGGAACAGCACCTTGACGTCGACCAGCTGCCGCTTGCCGCGCTCGAAGGGGATCGCGTGCCGCTTGCACTCGGCCTCCCACAGCGGCAGGTCGTAGCCGAGGATGTTGAACCCGGCCAGGTCGCCGTCGCCGACGAAGTCGAGCACCTTGCGACCGACGTCCTTCAGCGGCGGCCCCCAGAACATCGACTGTGCGTCCTGCGTGTGGATGCCGGTGATCTTCGACGCCGCCGGCGACATCACGATGCCCTGCGGCAGGCGGATCTTCTGGGCCAGCGTCGTGCGGGTGCCGTTCGGTTCGAGCCGGACGAACGCCAGTTCGACGATGCGGTCCTTCTGGGTGTCCAGACCAGTGGTTTCGAAGTCGAAGAAGACGAGCGGGCGCTGGAGTTCGAGGTTCATGGGCAGACTTCCGGCCGCCCGACGAGGTGGAGGCTCGCTGACCGAGGGCGAGACCGGAGGGGCCATTCTGCGCGACTGCGCCGGCCAGGCAAGGGCCAACGCTCAGCGACCCGACCAGCGCGCGGCGATCGCCGCCAGGCGCTCGGCCCAGCTCGCCGCAGTACCGCGCTCCCGCTCGAGTTGCGCGAAGTCGGCGCACCAACCGAGCTGGTCGTCGAGTGCCACCTCGCGTTCGCAGGTCGTGAACAAATCGTTCTCCTCGAGTTCCTGGATGCGCCGCAGCCGCTGGCACAGCAAGGCGACGGTGTCGGCGAAGCCGGCCTGTTCGGCTGGCGGCAACGCACCGTCCGGTTCCCAGAACACCACCAGCGCCAACACCAGGTCGGCGGCCTCGTCCTGCATGCGCATCACGTCGCCCACCAGCATCGCCGTCGCGTCGCTGCCGTGCATCGCCAGCGCCGGACCGAGCAGTTCGGCCTCCTTGCGGAAGTGCACGCCGACGACGTAGTCGCGCAGGTAGCGCAGCAGGGTCGCCCCGTCGGCGGCCGGGAACGGTCCGCCGGCCCGGACCTGCTGGCCGATTGCGCACAGCGCACCGAGGGCGCGCTCGGTCAACACGTGGTCGGCGCGCAGGTTGTCGGTGGCTCGCTGCATCTTGGGTCGGATCGGCCGCTGCCTGGGCATGGCGCGCTGGATAAGCGATGGCGCGGCGGAAAGTTTCGCGCTGGGCCCAAGCCCCGCTGTCTCGTGCGGACAACAGGCACCGAAAAAAAACCGAACAAGAGGCTTGCAGAGAGCGAATCTCCACCTAACATCAACACCCTAACACACAACGAACCAAGGCCGGAGGACGCCATGAACTTCGCTCGCCAACACACCCTGCCCTTCTCGACCCCACTGCCGGCGACTGCTCTGCACCCGGACCGGCAGCCAACGGGCCGCGCCGCAGCGGCTCCGCTGGCAGCTGCTCTGCTGGCACCGGCACGTGATCAGGTGCATGGCGACGCCGTACATGGATCCGGTGCCAACGTATTCGTGCCAGCTCAGCTGGTGGTATCCACGGTCCGGAAGCAGCCCCGGGAAGCTGCTCCGAGGCACGCGGCGACACCGGTGCACGCCAGGACTCAGCAGGTGGGAGAGCGGCAGCCGACTTCCCTTCTTCGGTCGGTTGCAGAGACCCTTCCTGCTGCCAGGCGGCACCAGGCCAGCCGTTGCCAGAGCCGTGGTGGGGCCAGCGTGGTTGGTGGTGGCACGGGGGCGACCAGCAAGGTGCTGCGGCTGGACACGAGCGTCTCGAACGCCCGGCGTCCGGCCCGCAACGCCGCGCTGGTCGCCCCCTTGTGTTCCGACCCAGCCGTGGTAGCCACGCCGCTGGTTGCCAACGAGCTGGTCCACAAGCCGGGCGCGGAAGAGCAACCGTTGTCGACCCGAAAGCGCATCGAACATGCTGTGGAAATGTTCGGTGCCTGTATGTTGATCGTCGCGGCGCTGGCGATCACCCTGTTCGCCTGACGTTCGGGTTCGCCCAACGCCAGGTCTCCCGTTTCCGGATCTCCCGGTTGCGGATCTCCCGGTTGCGGGGGCGATCGACTGATCCAGTCCGCATTCCTCGTACCCCTGGCCCTCGCCCACGTCCTGCCATGAAGCTGATGCTTACGGAGAAGCAGATTCGAGTGCTTCGCTTCTTTCGCGACTACCGCCGCGAGCACGGCATCTCGCCTACGCTCGAGGAAGCCGCACAGGCGTTGGGGGTCAGCAAGATCACGATCCACGAGCACCTGAATCAGCTCGGTCGCAAGGGAGCGATCCACCGCGACAAGGCCAAGGCTCGTGCGGTGGCCATCCTTCACGATCCGGATGGCGAGCAGGAGCTCGGCACCCCGGCCAAGATCCCGACCGTGCCATTGATCGGCATGATCGCCGCGGGCCGTCCGATCGAGGCCCTCGAGGATCGTGAGGACCTGCAGCTGACCGAGCTCGTGCCGACCGGCGATCGCATCTACCTGCTCAGGGTCCGCGGCAAATCGATGATCGAGGACCATATCGACGACGGGGACCTGGTGGTCGTCGAGCGGCGCGAAACGGCGAACGACGGCGACATCGTCGTCGCGATCCTGGACGACGAAGAGGCGACGTTGAAGCGCTTCTACCGCGAGCGCAACGGCATGATTCGTCTGCAGCCGGCCAACTCGAGCATGGAGCCGATCTACGTGTCTCGGGTGGCGGTGCGCGGCGTCGTACGCGGTGTGATCCGTCGATTCCGCTGACCCGCGCATGTTGGCCCGCGGATCGGCCTTCGCTGGGTGGATTATGGGGCTGGCCGCAGTTGGCTGGCCCGCAGTGGCGCCAAGGGTAGGCGGCCACTGGTCCTTGCAAGCGCGACCCCGCTTGGAGAACCTCGCGCTCGATGCAGAATCCCGAAGGTTTCGTGCCGCAGCCGCCGGGCCGCAAGCAAAAGGGGCCGTTCGTCGCCCAGTGCCAACCTGGCAAGTACGCCTGGTGTCGCTGCGAGCGCAGTCAGACCTACCCTTACTGCGATGGCACACACCGCGGCAGCGAGGTGACACCATGCAAAGTCGTGTTCGACAAGGCGACCACGGTGGTCTGGTGCGCCTGCGGCGCGACGTGCAACCCGCCGTTCTGCGACGGCTCACACGCGCGACTGTAGGTCGAATCGCGTCGTCAGCTGGCCTGGCGTCGCCTTGGACCGTTCAGGCCTGATCCTGTGCGTTGTCCTGGGGACCGGCGCTGCGTGCGGCTCGCGTGCGCAGCCACGATTCCCGGCGCGCCACCTGGGCGGGGTCGGCATCCCGGTTGATCGTCAGTCGCGGTGTGCCGCGCGCAGCGGTAGGCACGACCGCATGCTTGCCGAGCACGCCGCGGCGGGCTCGCAGCACCTCGATCGGCTCACCGACACGCACCACGGCGGCGAGCACCTTGCGCCACGAACTGCTGGTCACCCGCAGATCGCCGAGGGCCAGAAGTTCGTCGCCTGGCGCCAAGCCGGCCTGATCCGCAGGACTGCCTCGTTGCACCGACGCCACGGTCGTGCCGCCGCCTTCGAACGTGATGCCGAAGAACGGCGCCGCGCCTCCTTCGAAACCCAGGGTGACTCCGAACTCCTCCAGCCGCGCACCGAGCTCCGGGTCCAGGTTGCCGTCGACCAGTTCGGCCAGCAGCTGTACCGCCGGCTCGCCGCCAGCCTCGGCGACCGCCGCATCCACATCGGCACGCGTGTAGCCGCGCCCCTTGCCGAACGTCTGCTCGTAGAGCCGCTGGATCACGGTCTCCAGCGACCGGCCAACTGGCGCGTGCTGCCGCAGGTAGAGGTCGAGACACAGCGCCGCAACCGCACCATTGCCGTAGTAGTTCTGCGAGGAGTTGCGGGTGTTCGCGTCCGGCCTGTACAGCCGGATCCAGGCGTCGAAGCTCGACTCGGCGAGGCTGGCCACGAAGCGCCCGGGGTTGGCAAGCATGCGCTCGAGGTTGCCGGCGATCGTCGCGAGGTACTCGTCGGGCCGATAGTGGCCGGCGCGCAGCGTCAGCAGGTCGTCGAAGTACGCGGTCCAGCCCTCCATCAACCACAGCAGCCGCGAGTAGTTCTCGTTCTCGTAGTCGTAGCGCCAGAACTCCCGCGGCCGCATGCGCTTGACGTTCCAGGCGTGGAACAGCTCGTGGACCGCCAGCGACAGGAACTCCTGGTAGCCCTTGCGATCGTGCAGGGCGGTGCGCGATGCCAGCAGCGTCGTCGACTCGGCGTGCTCGAGACCGCCGTGGCCCTCGTCGGTGAACAGGCACAAGAACAGGTACCGCGGGTACGGCAGTTGCCCCCCGAACACCTCGGCGGCGCTCGCGATCAGTGCCGCGAAGTCGTCCGGCAAGGTGGCCGGTGGCGGCACGCCGCGCAGACCGTCCAGGACGATTCG
>DAIMFJ010000006.1:1418-6842 GCA_036724695.1 Planctomycetota bacterium | reverse complement strand
GACGAACTGGCCGGCCAGGAACGGGGCGTCCAGCGCCGCGTCGAGGTCGGCGGCGTGCCAGACCCCGGTGGTGGAATTCGCGTCGCCGGCCGTGATCGGCTCGCCCGGCAATGCGCACGCCGTACGCCAACCCGCCGGAACGACCACTTCGAGGCGCGCCGAGTGCTCGGGGTGGCCCACCGGCCACAGCAGCACGCAAGCGTGGTTCCAGTAGGCGTGGCTGTCGTCGACATGGCTGGTGCGCACGCTCAGTTCGTGCGCGTGCACCGTGTACTCGAGGCGGTAGGGACCGGCGAATGTGGCCGGGATCGCGAAGCGGTTCTTGCTCGTCTTCTGGCACCGGTGGCGCGAGCCGTCGGCGGCCACGCATTCGACCGGCCCGAGGTGGCGCGAGAATTCACGGATCAGGTAGCTGCCCGGGGTCCAGGTCGGCAGGAACAGCTCGCGAAGCCCGTCTGCGGCCGCCGGCCCCCAGGCCTCGGCAGGCAGCTCCAAGGTCACCCGGAGTTCGCGGCGGCCGGGGTCGGTGACGGCGATGCGGTAGCGAAGTTCGGCCACGGGTTGGGTGGGGGGGGCTGGCCACGGATCCGGACCGGGCATCGCCGTCGGTCGCAGGCCAGGCTCGCGCAGGTGTCTGGGCGCGTCCCATGCCACACCCCCTGAAGGGGTGGCACGCCCGAGAGGATTCGAACCTCTGACCTTCGGCTTCGGAGGCCGACGCTCTATCCAGCTGAGCTACGGGCGCACGATCGACGGTCCGCGACGCAGGCCCCGGTCGGACCGAAGCTGCAGCGGGCCAAGCATGGTAGCGAGCGCGATGGCGTCGTACCAGCAGGAACGTGGAACCTCCACGGGTTCGCCGCCTGGCGGGTCGGCCAGCCGCGGAGTCTTCGCGACCGCCAGGCATGCGCCGGGCCGAATGGCTGGATTCGCGTCCCCAGTTGCCAACACGACACCGATAGGGTTCAATTCCCCTCAAGTGCTCGGTGCCTCGGTGGTGAAACCGCCGGTGCATCCGGTACTAGATCCCCCTGGTCCCCTCGGGGTTCGGATCCCAAAGAGTCCACAAGCTTCGCCCCATGCGTCGCTGGTTGACGATGACCGGAAAGACGACCTACTCGCTGCTGCTCGCCGCCCTCGTGGCAGGGCTGGTGTGGGTCTCTACGCCTGCAGCGCCAGCTGCGCTCGCGGCGGATCCCAGTCAGACGATGACGGATCTCGACGACGATTTCCTCCCGGATGTCGTCGAATGGGCCGTGCTCACCAGTTCGGGAAATCCTGACACCGACGGTGACCTGGTCCCCGACTTCGTCGAAGTCGTCCAGCGCGGCCAGCCCCGGTTGCCCGGCACTCCTCTCCCCCTCGACCATGAGCTGCGGGTGGTCGTGACCGCGCCTCCGCCAGGAACGCCCGGTCCGACCTGGATGCACCTGCTGCTGCGGTTCGCCGGCCAGGCGCCGGAACTCAGCGCACTCACGGCGTGGATGGAGCTGCCGGCGTACCCGGGGCTGCGCATTCCTTTGTCGACGGTGTCGATCGAGCAGCTGGTCCTGCGTACCCGGCAGACCGCCAACGACGGCCTCTGGGTGCACCTCGGGGTGCCGCTCGCCTCCGAGGCTGTCGTCCGCCAGTTGCTGCCCTGCAGCATCCACGCGCGAGCCGACTTCACGGGCCGCTCGGTCACCAACGGCGTCAAGTTGTTCGATGTGCAGGGTCAGACCGTCAGTCTGGTGCCGTTCGGTGAACGTTCGTTCGCGCTGCAGACCATCGGCGCCCAGCCGATGAGCAGCTCGACGCACTCGAACAAGGTCTGCGTGCTCGACCTGCGCGAAGCCGGTTCGGGCCCCGGTGGGACCATCTATGAAGTGGTCGATGCGGACTGCGAGGACTGCAACGAATTGGAGTGCAGCCCAACCTGCCCGCAATCGGTGGGGTGGATGATCACCTTGCCAGGCGGACTGCAGGGCATGTTCGGCCGCTGACGCGGGCGCTTCACGGTGCCGCAGCCCCCGTTCCAGGGCATGCGCCCGGAGGCCCGCGCAGTGGTCTTGCCCAGCTCCGCCGGGCCCCGATCCCGGTCATCTTGGTTGGCTGCAAGTCGTTGCACAGTAATCGATTCCGTGCAGCTGGAACTTTTTCTTCCACACTGTCACGGATCCGTGCCAAACCACGGAACCCTGGTCCGGGCCACCTCGTCTGATCCGCCGTGGAACTCGTTCGTGATCCCGATGCTGAGCTGGTAGCGGCCTGCCGCCGCCCGGACTCCGAGGATTTCGAACGGGCCTTCGAGGAGCTCTTCGGCAAGTATCGCGACCGCGTCTACGCGATCGCATACCGGATCACCGGTCAGGCGAGCGACGCCATGGACGTGGTCCAGGAGAGTTTTGCGCTGGTGTTCCGGAAGCTGGACGGCTTCCGGGGCGGATCGTTGTTCAGCACCTGGCTGTTCCGGATCGTCGTGAATTGCAGCATCGACCTGCGCCGCCGTGCCGGTGGGCATCGGCTGACGGCGATCCACGACGCGATCAGCGATCCGTCGCTGGTCGACGACGCGCCGAGCCCCCGCGAGCATGCGGCGGCGCGTGAACTCGGCGACCAGGTGCAGTTGGCGATCTCGCTGCTGAGCCCGAAACTGCGGGTGATCCTGGCGCTCAGGTACCTCGAGGACATGTCCTACGAAGAATTGGCCGCGACGCTCGGACTCTCCTTGGGAACAGTGAAATCACGCCTTGCGCGTGCCCACCTCTCTCTCGAGCACCTCGTCCGTACTCGGTTTCCGCATCTGGAGCTGAGCGCCGCGGCCCCCTCACTAGCCGGTAGCGGGTCGGCCAGTGAGGACGACACCATGGGAGGTGTCGGATGACCCGTCCAGACGATCGACAACCTGGGGCCCGGCCGGCTGCCAAGGCATTGGCCGCGTTGCCGCAGGCTTGCCGGAACTTCCTGCGCGAGTCCTTGGCGGCTGGCGGGGTGCCGGAAGCGGGGCATGCCACCGGCTGCGCTGGCTGTGCCGAGCGCTTGTCCGCAGCCTTGCGTGTGCGCAGTGCGCTGCTGGCGACCCCACCGCTGCCTGCGGCGATGGCGGGACGGGCGATGCTCGAACGCGTGCAGGAGCGCATCGCCGCCGACGCCGAGGCGTCGCCGCTGGGCACCGTGCTGGCGCAGTCCCTGGCCGCGGTCCCGGTTCCCGAGCGTCAGGTCGAGGTCGCCGACGTACCGACCAGTCCCCTCGCCGCACCGCTGCGGCAGCGGCTGGCCACCCCGCCGCCAGCCGTTCCACCGCTGGCCTGGGGCCGTGTGCAGGCCTCGATCGTCGGGCGTGTGCGAGCCGAAGCCGCCGCTCGCCGCCGCGTCTGGCCGTTCGGCGCTGCTGCCGGCGCCGCCGCTGCCGCCGTGTTGCTGTTGATGCTGCTCCGCGACCAACCGGCTCGCCCCCCCGAGATCGTCTTCATGGACCTGGCAGCCCCGCCGAACGTCGACTTCGCAATTCTTCGCTACGGTCCTCCGAAGTAGCTCCGTAACCTCTCGCCGCCACCCCGTCTCCCTGTTCCCCATTCCACCGCTCGACCGCCGATGACTCGTTCCACCAGCCAGCCTCGCACGATGCCGCGCGCCCCGGCGCTGTGGCGAGCCGTCGTGCGTTCGGTCGGTGCGGTCGCAGCACTGCTGGCGGGCAACCTGCTGGTGGAAGACGCGCTGGCCCAGGGCGGAGCCCCCAAGACGCCGGCCATCACCGCGGCGCACCTGTCGCTGCAGACGATCTGGCAGGCGCCGCAGAATCTCGACTACACGGCCGTCCAGTTGCGCCGGTTCTACGCGTTGCCGACCGGCCCTGGCGGGATGGCAACCGTGACCACGGTTCGTGAGCAGCTGGTCTCCGACAGCAACGGCACGCCTTCGCCGGCTTTCGTGCTCAGCTTCCTCGGTGTCGAGGGCGAGTTGCCGGGTTCGCCGCTGCATCTGCAGTGGGATCACACCTACCAGAAGCACTCCCGGCCGTTCCATGAGAGCGGTTCCTTCCGGATCCGCGACCTCGCCCACGCGCAGGCCAACTACACGCTGCACTCGTTCGTCAACGTCGTGCGAGCCGGCCGCTCGGCGACGCGCATGGTGGTCTACCCTGGCCACCTCGACAAGTCGATCTGGGTCGTCGACGTCGACGTGCAGACGTCGTTGCCGTTGTACACGGCGGAATTCGACCGCCAGTTGCGCATCCTGTCCGAGGTCGAGGTGGTGTCGCTGACGCTGTCGGCGCAGGTCCCGCCGCCGCCGCCCGGGCCGGTCACGATGCGCGAGTACAGCTCGTTCGTGGCCGCGACCCAAGAGTTCGAAGACGACCTCGGCCTGGTCGAGCCCGATCTGGCGAACTTGCCCGAATACCATCTGCGCAAGGCGATCGTTCGCGAGGACCTGCTGAACCAGCGCAAGACGCTGCAGCTGACCTACACCGACGGCGTCGACGAGTTCCAGCTCGTGCAGGAGATGGCGCCGACCAACCCGTTCGCTGGCTTGCCGAGCCAGAACAACGCACCGGGGACTGGCGTCGCCAACCCCCACACCATCGCTCGCTACAGCGACCACTCGATGCGCGTGCTGCTGTTCTGGGCCGACGACGTGTCGTTCCAGGTCGCGGGACGCGGGTCGTTGGCGCGCCTCGACGAGTTCGCGCGCAATGCCTACGGCAAGGCCCTCACGCAGTGAGGAGCCTGGGCGAGGCGGCTGCCTCGCTGGTTCGAGAGGTTCAGGCCGGGGCGGACGAGTACCCCGCACCGTCGCGGTCGAGCGACGCCGTCGCGCCGATCCGACGCTGGACCGTCGCGCCATTCCGACGGATGTCGAGATTCCAGCCGCCCAGGGCTGCAGCGAACTCGCCGCGGGGCCGATGGCATCGGCGGCTGTCGAAAATGCCGTCACCTGGCATCGGCGGTGCTCCTGTCGAGTGACGCTCAACCAGGAAACCGCGATGGACGCCAACAACAACCCCAACCAGCCCGAAGCCCTCACCTCGACCGAGTACCGCGCGCGCCTCGCGACCAAGTTGAACTGCCTGATCGCGGTGCTCGAAGTCGCGATCGCGAAGATCGGTCGCAGCCTCGAAGTCCCGGGCGCCAACGAGGATCGCCTGCGCAAGATCCGCGGCAACCTGGAGAACACTCTTTCGATCTGCAACCGCGCCAGGCAGACCCTCGAGCGCAGCCAGCCGGTTGCCAAGGCCCAGCGTTCCCCGACCGCTGAGCAGATGTCCGCTCGCGACTATGTCGAGCTCAGCTCGATCGACGAGTATCGCAAGTTCCGCAAGATGACCCCGATCGAAGCGGACGAGATTCGCAGCATCGACTTCGACGAGCTGACCCGCAAGCTGCTCGGTTCTTGATCCCCAGAGCCGATCTGCTGCCCGCCATCGACGCAACGAACCCGCCATGC
>DAIMFJ010000006.1:0-1408 GCA_036724695.1 Planctomycetota bacterium | reverse complement strand
CGCCTGACCCCAAGTCTGCCGCCTCGACCCCTGACTTCGTCCGATGTAGCCGGATTCTCCCGATCCTGCCGCCCAAGGCCCCCTGAGCCTCACCCTGATCCCGGAGCGCCGAACCCCTCTCCCCGGGGGTTCGGCAGCCCCTTTTTCTGGGTCGCCGATGCATCGGACTCCGGCTCGGAAGTGTCGGTACTACCGTTGGTTTAGGTAGAACCACCTAGGGGACGCGGGACCCATGCGTTTCCCGACCCAAGCGGTTCCCCTTCACTCCGGTCCCGATCCTGGTCGATCCAAGAACGGGAATCGGGCATGACGACCGCACTCATCGGACAACGGGGGGTCACGACGCCAAAGGCGTTCGTGGCAGTGGTTTGCAAGAATGGCATGCAAGCGCTGGCCGGCTGCGCCGCACGCGGCGGTCACGCCGTACAGCACTTCGCCGACTGGGCGCAGATGCTGACCAGCGAGATCGGCTGCTGGGACCTCGTCCTGGTCGACGACGAGATGGCTCAGGGACTGCCCGCAGGGCTGACGATCCCGGCGGTGCTCGTCCGCGACGGTGACACCGGATCGGCGCCAGCCGCTGCGGCGCGCTGCCTGGCCACGCTGCCGTCGAACGCCGCCGAAGGCGCGATCGGGGCACTCCTCGACCTGGCGGTCGAGCTGCAGCTGGTCAAACGCCGCTGCCGTGAGCTCGAGACCCTCACCGGGACGATGCAGAGCGGCACGGCCATGATCGGCAACAGCCCGGTGATGCGCCGCCTGCATGGCTCGCTCAGTCGCGCCGCCGACAGCGATGCCGCGGTGCTGATCGAGGGCCCGACGGGCGTCGGCAAGAGCCTCGCCGCCCGCATCGTGCACTGCAAGAGCCGCCGCGGCGCCCAGCCACCGATGGTCGTCGACGCCGCGACCCTCGACGCCGTGCGCTTCGCCAGCCTCTTGCAGGAGGCCGCCAACACCACGTTGATCGTCGAGAACGTCGAGCGCATGCCGGCCACCGGTCAGGCCGCGCTCGTGCGGCACCTCAAGGAGCGCAGCACCGGGCGCGGACCGCGCGCTCCGCGCCTGATCGCCACTTCGGCCGTGCACTTGCCCGAACAGGTGGCGCGTGGCGCGTTCCGCGAGGATCTCTACTACCGCCTGCACACCTTCCCGATCCTGGTGCCGTCGCTGCGTGAACGCACCGAGGACATCGTGCCGATCGCGACCGCCGTGTTGGCCACCGCCACCCAGTCCGGCGCGCGCCAGCTGCCCACGTTGACGCCCGCCGCCGTCGCGCTGCACATGAACACGAAGCTCGTCGCCGACGATGCCGACAAACTTCGCGCGGCCGGACTCGACCCGACGCGTCCGCCGCAGACCATCGCCGAGCTCGACGAGGAGCCCGTAGTCGCGCACCTGAGTGACGGCG
>DAIMFJ010000005.1:6972-40147 GCA_036724695.1 Planctomycetota bacterium | reverse complement strand
GCGGCGGGCAGACCACCGTGCTCGCGCCGATCGCCCAAGCCGTCTCCATCACCGGCTGGGGGTGTGGCGGTGCCAACGAACTCAACGTGCACGGGCTCGTGGTGCCCGGCGAAGCGCCGGCGCTCTACGTGGGCGCCGCACCGAGCACGGTCGCGGCTCTCGCGCTCGGGTTCGCGCCCGCGCAGATCGCGTGGGGAGGTCTCTGCGAACAGCGCGTCACCGTGGCGGCGAGCGTGTTCGGTGTCACCGATGCATTCGGCAGCTGGAGTCAACCGTTGCCGATCCCACCTCTGCCGGCCCTGCGCGGCCTCGAAGTGCATGCGCAGGCGGCGGTCCTCGACGGAGGTCCGGTGTCCGGGGTGTCGCTGACGCGTTCGGTGCGGCTCGTGGTCGGTGACTGAGTTGTCTGCGAGCTACTTCCATCCTGCCGGGACGACCACCCGCAGCGCTCTGGTCTCGCCGGCGCGTAGGTGCACTTCGCCGCAATCCAGCAGGTGGGCAGCGAACGGATCCTCGAGCTGCTTCTGCATGCCTTCGATCGTCAATTCGTGCATCGCAGCGGGGCTGCCCAGAGCCGCCGGCAGGACCTGCAGCCGGTAGCTGCCTGGGGCCAACACACAGTCCAGGGTCCTGCCGGGTTCCGCAGTGGCAAGGAAGTCGCGCCGGGGATGCAGCCGCACCTGCGCATTGGTTGCTGGTGTGCCATCGACGGTCAGCAGCTCCAGTTGCAAGGTCGCGCTGGCGATCGAGAACGTGTGTTCGGTGGTCTGGCCACGTACCACGATGGCCGAACTGTCGGCCGCCAAGGCTGCGGACCCGGCGAGTTCCACACGGTATTCCGCGGCGGGCAGGTCGAGGCGGAACCGTCCTTCGGCATCGGTTCCGATCGGGTGACCGAAGCTCGGCGACCGCAGTTGCAGTCTGCCGTGGGCCAACGGCAGTCCATTGTGCAACACCAGTCCGGCCAGCGTTCCCGGCAGCATGGCGGAGATGTCGAATTCGGCCGGTGGATTGTCTCCGTCGACCAGCGTCAACCTGCCGAGTGCAAGCGATCGGGAATAGAGCTCCTTCGGGTCGGGTCCGTCGTGGTAGGTGAGCGCACAGTCCCAGGCTCCCGGGGGGATGCCTTGCAGGACGAAATTGCCATCGGCGTCGATCGCGTTGGGCGAGGCCCCTGGGACACCGAGGAGGTCAGGATCGGGAAAGCGTGGGCCTCGGCGGCCCTGCAGGCGGAGATTCAGGCGATCCGCTGGCCGAAGGTGCTCGTCGAAGCGGCGCAAGTGGGCGACGGCCTCGCGTGGGATCAGGCGACCCTGCAGCCTGGCGCCACGGGAGACGACCACGACCAGTTCGGTGGCGGCCGTCAGGTCGACTGCTTCGACGGTCGCGGCGACGTGTCCGGGACCGGGCAGACACAGGGCCAGCCGCGCCGGCGAAGCATTGCGCAACAGTGCGCGACCGTCGTCGCCAGTGACATCCTCGTGCACGACCAGGATGTGGTCGGCGAGGGTGCCGCGCAGCCAGATTTCGCGGGACAGGACGCGGCGACCCGGCGAGAAGCTGCCACCGAACATCTCGCAAAGCTGCAGGCGGGCACCGGGCACAGGCAGGCCGGCGGCATCGACGACCCGAACCGGCCGCTGCAAGCCTGCGGAAGCACGCAGGTCGAGCCGGCGATCGCCTTGCATCTGCAAGGGCTCGTACCAGGTCGCCCAGCCGGTCGCCGTCGGAAATTCAACGATCAGCAAGTGTTCGCCGGTTTGCAGCCCGGCGACGGTCGCCGTGCCATCCTGGTACGGGCCGCGGGCCCGCACCCGACTGTCGTCCCCCGACCACCGGCCGAGTTTGCGGGGGACGACCCGTACCGTGTAGTCGGCGACTGCGTTCTCGTCGGGGTCGACGACCCGGATCGTCAGGGCCGGGCCGCGCTGCAGGCGGAGCTCTACGCCGACACTGTGCCAGAGGATCGGTTCCTGGGTGCGGAACGGCTCGAAGCCCTCCATGTCGACCGCCAAGACCGAACGTTCCGGCGTGTCGGCGGCAGCTTGGAGCGTGAACGTCCCGTCGCGCGCGGTGAGAGCGCTCGGCGTGCCGCGGGGGGTGCTTCGGCATTCGACTCTCGCATTGGCGATCGGTCTGCCGTCGCCGTCGACGACGCGGCCGGAGAGCTTCGGCAACGCCCCCGTCGCGGGCGTCGTGGCCACGAGTGTCATTGCGAATTCGTCGCTGCCCGCAGGCAGGG
Organism: Planctomycetota bacterium; assembly: GCA_036724695.1. GTDB lineage: Bacteria > Planctomycetota > UBA1135 > UBA1135 > UBA2386 > JACKIC01. The sequence continues at coordinate 37,905 of DAIMFJ010000005.1, read as the reverse complement.
TCACCTGGGCCGGCGAAATTCGCAGGTTGCCGTCGGAACTCACCTCGTAGTCGCCCGGCGGGAGCCACCCCTTGGTCGCGAACGAGCCGTCGTTGGCCGTGCCACAGGAAGCCGCCGCTCGCGTCGACAACGGCCCGCCAGCCTGCCCCAGTGCGAAGCGATCGCGAACCGCGGTGAGCCGCACCTGCCGGTCGGCCATGCCTTGGCCGCGCTCGTCGACGAGTCGGCCGACCACCCGCACTCCGCGCAACAGCTGGAGATCGCCGACGTCGGTGGTGGAGCCCGGGGCCAGGGTCGACCAAGTCCCGGTCACCTCGCAATGACCAGCCAGACGGCACGACAGGGTGAATCCGAATGGCGACGGCGGCCAGAACACGAACTCGAAGCGCCCGTCGGTGCCGGTGGTGGTCGCTGGCGGTTCGACGGGCGGAGGCAGTTCGCGGTGGTCGCGCAACCACGCCTCCTTGCGGGTCTCGTCGTGCGCTGCGCCCCGCAAGCGGACCGTGCAGCCCGCCATTGGCGCGCCTTCGGCGTCCACACAGCGGCCGTGGAGCCGCGCCGTCGGGCCGACATTGGACACCGCTGATGCAAGGTCGTCGACCGTTCGCACGACCAGATCGGCACTCTCGGCGATCGTCGCCGCGTCAGCCGCGGGTTGGCCGGCCGACTCGCTCGGTGCCGGTGGGGTCGATGGCAAGGCAGTCAGGTCTCGCGTGGCCCAGGACCACCACCACCAGCCGGCGAGGGCAAGGATCAGGACAATCCCCGAGACGAGCGGCAGGCGAGGCGGCATGGCGCGGTTCCTTGGTTACCAGGTCGGCCTTCGACTATAGGAATCGACGATGCGCACGGCCCCTGCGAATCGTCGGCTGAGCCGCTCGTCGCTTGCCGGCGGCACTCTGTGCCTCCTGGTGGCCTGCGGCGGTGGCGGCGGCTCAGCGCCGCCCGTGCAGCCGACTCCGGAGCCGGTCAACCGGGCAACGGGTCGCTGGTTGACTGGGCCTGGCTTGCCGGCCTACCTGAACCCGGATCTCGTCGCCCCGAGCACGAACGGCGGCGGCTTCCTGCTGCGGCCGAAGGCCGAGGTGAGCGGGCTCGGGGCCCTGGTGCTGCGCAGCGCCGAGGCGTGGCGCGGTTCGGCAATCGGCGACCACGTCTGGGACGTGCACGCCGAGCTTGGCGTCTATCATTGCCTGAGCGGGGTCGGGCAGGAGTTCGTCTGGCATCGCCTGCCCGAGGATCCGAGTGCACCGGTCGGGGCGAGCACGCGATTGCAGTTCGGTGTGGTGATGCCTTCGCCAGCCGTCGTCGAACGCGGCGGCCGGCGCTTCCTGGTCGCACCGGGTGGCGCGGTCGCCGCCCTCGAGAACGGCTTCGACGTCGCATGGTGCCGCCGATGGCCCGGCGCGGACTGGGCGTTCGGCCGTGGTGCTTCGGCGCGCTGGTTGTCGGCGCAACAGGTGACGCCAGGCACGATGCAGGTCGCGGCGATCGACGCGGCGACCGGTCAGGTCGCCGCTGCCCAGGTGGATTGGCCCGAACCGGCCAGCTTCGCATGGGCGAGCGAATCGCCGGACGGAGTGATGGTCGGCAACTTCGTGCAGCTGCCATTGCGGGTCGCGTTGCTCGAGCCGTCGCTCGCCGCGCAGTCGGCCTGGCGCATCCAACGCACCAATGGCACGTTCGGCCTCGACTATGCGCGGCCGCTCGGCGCGTCGCGCATGGTCGGCACCGTGCACATCCGGCCCCAATTGCAGGGCCACGAAGCGGCGATCGTCGCGTTCGCCGGCGATGGCAGCGTGGCCTGGGCGCACGGCTTCCAGGTCGAAGTGCCGATCGGCGATTGGCGCTTCTACGACGTGCTGCCGTTCGGCAACGGCATGGCGCGGATCGTCTGCCGCTCGTCGCCGCCGCTCACGACCGATCAGGTGACGGTGGCGATCGCCGTGGTGCGCGGCGACGGCACGGTCGCCGGCGCGATCGCGGTGGCGCGCGTGCTCGACCTCGAACTGGAGCCGTTGCAGCGCGGTGGTTACCTGGCCCGCTGCGAACGTGGTTCGCTGCTGCTCGACGACGAGCTGCGGGTGCTGCGTTCGTGGGCGCGAGCCGACGTGCGCGAGCAGGGTGGCTTCCTGTGGTTCACGAGTCTCGGCGAGCGTGGTGTGTCGGCAGGCGACCGTTTCGGGCGGCTGGACGCGCAGGGTGACGTCGATTGGGCGGTGCGCATCGGCGACATCGCCGTCGACACGCAGTTGGCGTACATCGGCCAGTCGGACGGTTCGGCGGTGCTGGCCTGGAGCGACACGTTCGGCAACTTCGTCACCGCGACGGTGCGTACCGACGGCAGTTCGGCGGCCACGTGTGTCTTGGCGGCGGCGACGGTCGAGTTCGACGTGCTGCTCGGCGACAATCCAACGGTCGTGCGCGACCAGGACGTGTTGTTGTCACCGGATGTCGCGATGTCGGCGACGATCGGTTCGCCGGTCGCCGAGGTCGAGGTCGTCAAGCTGCCCGACGCGGCACCTGGCCCGACGGGGCAGGTGCTGCCGGTCTGCGGCAACTGAACGGGCGTCTGCGTGCGCCCAGGTCCGTCACTGCGCAGCCTTGGCCGGCAGCTCGAACTCGACGAACAGCAACCGCGCGCGACCGCTCTCGGCCGTGAGCATGCTGCCGAGCAGGATGGCGTCGTCGCCGGTGGCACCCGAAACACCGTGGACTGGCAGTTCCGCGGTGATGCGCTGGTCGAGGATCACCGGCAGTTCGATGCCGCCGAGGCGGCCGCCTTGCAGCAGGCCGACCGGGCGCGGCAGAACGCGATCGCGATCGAGCCACTCGATGGTGACCTTGGTGCCGTCGCCATCGCGGCGCGGCGTCACGGCCAGTTCGAGCCCGACCTCGAAGCTGTCGACGACCGGGTCCGCGAAGGCCGTCTGGCTGCGGCCGCTGTGGTACTCGATGCGTGAGACGTAGGCGATGTTCCTGGCGACCCGGATCGACCCGCGCTGGTTGTGGTCGACCAGCAGCAGGGGGGCGGCGACCAGTTGGTAGTCGTCGCGGTGTGCCGCAATCCGGTCGGCGATCTCGTGGCGCGGAATGCGCGCGCCGTACGCGCGCTGGCTGACGTCGCCCCAGCCGGGCACGAGTCCGTGGACGTCGTCGCTCGGCAGTTCGAGCATCGTCGCGCGCACGGTCAGTGCGCCGCGGGCGGTGTCACTGGCGTGGAGATCGGCAGCTGCAGGAGCTTCGGCGGCGGTCGGGGCGAACGCCTGTGCGACGGTGAGCTTGCCGGTGTAGGTCACCGGAAAGGTCTCGCGGATCGCGAACGGCGCCGGTGGGCTCTGGCAACCGGTGAGCAGGGTGGTGGCGAGCAACAATGCGGCAGCGGAGAGGCGGCAGAGGGGCATGCGGGGCTCCAGGGGAGAGGGTGCCGGCATGGTACTGCGAACGGACCGCGGCGGTTGGGGAGATGCTCGTTCGCCCACCGTCACCTACATGCGCTCCGGTGCCGGGATGCCCAGCAAGCCCAGGCCCGTCGTCAACAGCCGTCGGGCCGCGTCGACCAGCAGCAGCCGCGCGTCGCGCACCGCGGGTTCGGCGCCGAGCACGTAGTGGTCGCGCAGGTAGCTGTGGATCTCGCCGGCCAGGGCGATCGCGTGGCCGGTGACGATGCTCGGTTCGCTCTGTTCGCCGGCGCGCTGCACGGCGCTGCCGAAGTCCATCATCGTCAGCAGCACACGTTCGGCGTCGGCCAGGAGTGCGAAGTCGACTTGCTCGGGACTCGGCACCGGCGCATCGACCTTGCGCAGGATCGAGGCCAGGCGCGCGCATGCATATTGCACGTACGGACCGGTCTCGCCCTCGAACTCGAGCATCGCGTCCCAGTCGAACTTGACGTCCTTGATACGCGAGTTCTTGAGGTCGTTGAAGACGATCGCCGACACGCCGACCTGCTCGGCCACGGCGGCCTGGTCCTCGAGATCCGGGTTCTTCTCGGCGATGACCTTCTGCACCTTGCGGACCGATTCGTCGAGGATCTCGTCGAGGAACACCGCATTGCCGGCGCGCGACGCGAACTTCTCCCATTTGCCTTCGTCGGTCTTGCTGAGCACGAGGCCGAACGGCACGTGCTCGACCGCCGCGGCGATCGGTTCGCCCATCTTCTGCAGCACGCCCTTCAACTGGTCGAAGTGCAGTTTCTGCTCGGCGCCGACCACGTACAGGATGCGCGTCGGGTGGAACTCGGTCTCCCGGTAGAACACCGCCGCGAGATCGCGCGTGTGGTACAGCGTCGTGCCGTCGCTCTTGCGCAGGATGCACGGCTGTTGGATGCCTTGCTCCTTCAGCCAGACGACCTCGGCACCCTCGCTGCTCTCGAGCACGCCGGCCTTGGCGACGCGGTCCATCGCCGCTTCCATGCGGTCCTCGAAGAAGGACTCGCCGGTGATGTGGTCGAACGTCACGCCGAGCCGCGCATAGGGGCCTTGGAACGCCTTCAGCGACTCGTCGCGCAGGAACTGCCACATGCGCCGCTCGACGTTGTCCGCACCGCTCTCGAGGGCCTGGAAGTGCTGCGCCGCCTCGGCGTCGAGGCCGGGGTTCTCCTTCACCTCGCGGCTGTAGCGTTTGTACAGCTCGAACATGTAGCGCATCGGCGCCTTGGCCAGCTCCTGTTCGTCGCCCCAATGCAGGTACGCCGTCATCATCTTCGCGAACGGCATGCCCCAGTCGCCCAGGTGGTTGATGCCGTGCACCTCGGCGCCGAGGTGGCGGTGGATGCGGCACAGTGCATTGCCGATCACCGTGCTGCGCATGTGGCCGATGTGGAACGGCTTGGCGATGTTCGGCGAGCTGAAGTCGATGCAGACCACCTGGCCGTTGCGCGGGGCCGGCCCATACGGCGCCTGGTGGCGGGCGATCGCCGTCAGGACCTGCCGGGCCAGGGCCGCGCGCTGGAAGCGCAGGTTGACGAACGGCCCGGCGGCGGTGGCGCTGGCCAGCACTTCGTCGGCAGACAGGCGCGCGGCGAGTTCCTGAGCGAACACGGGCGGCGCCTTGCCAGCGGTCTTGGCGAGCTGGAACGTGCCCAAGGCCACGTCGCCGTGGTCCTTGTTCTTCGGCGGGGCGAGTTGCAGCAGCGGCTCGGCGGCGTTGCGGTCGAGCCCTAGGTCGGCGAGCGCACCCAACAGGCGGGTGCGCAGATGGCTGTGGAGGTCGGTCACGGGGGCGAACAGGATAGCGCCAGGGGCCCGGCGCGCCTACCGCAGGGTGGGCGGGGTGGCCCTGCCCCGCCGCCGATGGCAGGCTGGACCGCCGGTCAGCCGAGGTGCGGCTGCAGTGCGTCGCGCAGTGCCGCGAGGCGCGCCGGCTTCTCGAGGAAGCCGTCCATGCCGGCCTGCAGGGCGGCGTCGCGGTCGGCTGCGAAGGCGGCCGCGGTGAAGGCGAGGATCGGCACGTCGCGACAGGGGCCCTGGCCGGCACGGATCTGCGCGGTGGCCTCGATGCCACCGAGCTGCGGCATCATCATGTCCATCAGGATCACGTCGAAGCGTTCGCGGGCGGCGGCCTCGACGGCTTGCAGCCCGTTCTCGACCAGCGTGGCGTCGATGCCCAGCCGCTGCAGCAGCTTGGCGGCGACCAGGCGGTTGGTGCGATCGTCGTCGGCGACCAGCACCCGTTTGTGTGCGAAGCCCGCGGCGGTCGTGGCGTCGCTGGCGGGGCCGGTGGCGACGGCGTCGCCGCGTTCGCCGCGCGCGTCGCAGGTGGGCGCCAGGATCGTGCCGCGAAACCAGCTGCCGTCGCGGTCGCTGCGCACCAGGACGACGTCGCCGCCCATCGCGCGCGCCAGTCGCCGGGCGATCGACAGGCCCAGTCCCGTGCCGCCGAAGCGCCGCGTCGTCGAGGAATCGGCTTGCACGAACGGCTCGAACAGCGTGCTGCGGTGATCTTCCGGGATGCCGATGCCGGTGTCGACGACGTCGATCGCCAGCAACTTGTCGGGGCAGCGCGCGACCTGGACCGCGACGTGGCCGGCGGTCGTGAACTTCAGCGCGTTGCCGACCAGGATGGCGAGGATCTGGCGCACCCGCTGGGCGTCGACGTAGAGCCACTCGTGCCCCGGCAGCTCGATGCGCAGATCGAACGCGAGGCCGCGCTCGACCGCCGTGGCGCGGAACGGCTCGGCGAGGCGTTGCAGCGTCGTCACGCCGTGGTGGGGGGCGCGGTGCACGTCGACCCTGCGCGCTTCGAGTTGCGAGTACTCGAGGATGTCGCCGACCAGCGCCTGCAGGGAGCGGGCGCAGAGATCCATGGTCTCGAGGTTCTCGCGCTGGTCTTGCCCCAAGGTGCTGTCGCGCAGCAGGTCGATCATCGCGCCGAAGCCGTTCAGCGGGGTGCGGATCTCGTGGCTCATCACGGCCAGGAACCTCGCCTTGGCGTCGTCGGCGGCGCGCGCGCTGGCGAGGGCTGCCTGCAGTTCGCGGCCCAGGCGTTCGGCGGCGTCGAGAGCCGCGCGGGTCGCCTGCATGCTGAGCAGCAGGTCGGGGGTGGCATCGCCCGGTGCGAAGTCGGTCAGCTGCAGGCCGCGGCGGTGGAAGTCGTCGATGTCGCGGAGCGACGGCGAGGCCCAGAACGCCGTGTTCGCGCCGCCGTCGACGGCGATCTTGCAGCCCTTCAGTTCCAGGTCGAAGCGTCTGGCCCGGAGCACCACGGTACTGCACGGGTCCGCTGGCAGGTCGAGGAAGTGCACGATCGAAGCCGGTCTGACGATCTCGAACTGGGCGTCGACCGTCGCGCCGACGGTCGGCTCGAGCAGTCGGTGCAGGGCGTTGCCGAAGGTCACGATCCGCCCGAGTGCATCGGCGACGAAACCGAACGGCATCACCGCGGCGAGATCGCGAGCGCCGAAGGCGACCTGGTTCGTCATCGACGCCACGGTTTCCGCTGGCAACCAGCCGCCCGGTACTGCGCATGGCCTTCGCGATGCGCTGCGACGTAGTGAGGGTCCCGAGGCGTCTCGATCCGGGACGGAGCCAGGCCTGCCGTCAGCCGGTCGCTCGCGCGGGGGGTTTGCTGGAACAAGGCTCGCCGGGGCGAGGCACAGGTGTTCTCGCGGTGGGCTGTCACCCCCTGTTGGAGAGTTCCATGCGCAATCGCATTCTGTCTTTGGCTTCCCTGTTCGTCACGGCCCTGGCGGCACTGCCCGCGGCGGTTCCAGGTGTAGAGTTGGATCTGCAGGGCACCTTGTCGGTGTCCCCGGATCCGCTGGCCGCCGGCGACCAGGCCACGATCAAGCTCTCGAACCCGGCGATGGCCGGTCAGACGGTCACGATCACCATCAAGAGTGGCAGCCCTGCCAATCCCGAGCCACAGACGATCACCATCGTCCTCGACGATACTGGCGTGGGCAGTGCGGAATGGACCGTACCAGGCTGGAGTTCGGCGATCTTCAGCGCGCCGGGTGCTGCCGACGTGCGCAAGTCGATCTCCTGAGGTGGGCATGACCAGGGTCACTGCAGCGCAGTGACCACTTTGCGTCTGGCAACCGCGTGGTTGCGGTGGAAGCTCGCGTCGGAGCAGGTGCGAGCGCCCTGCAGCATCGCTGCCGCACCTTGCTCCATCATCACGCCGAGCTGCACCGCCGCCGCGGTGCGCAGCGCCGATGGCAGCGAGCGATCCTGCACGCGCTCGATCAGCAGCCGCATCGGGTCGGGCAGGGTCACCGGCGCGAACGCGATGTCGTTCGCGAACGCCTGTCGGCAGTTGTAGAGCGCCTCCTGGGCCGCCGATCGCAGGACCGGGTCGTGCAGCTCTTCGTCGAGCAGTCGCCGCAGTATCTGCGTCGGCCACAACAGGTGCTCCATGATCAGCAGCTGGCACGTGTTGCGGCTGTTGGCGTCGACGTCGACGTCGACCAGGTAGACGATCGCATCGCGGTAGTCGAGGGTCTCGTCGGTGTTGCGCAGCATCAGCTGCGAATTGGCGCTGTTGTGCAGCGCCGTGGCGATCAGCAAGCCCGGGACGAGGCTGATGGCGGCGGCGATGGTCAGCGTGCGGGCCAGCCGCCGTGGCTGCGCGGCGACCCGCGCCGGCCGGGAGGTTGGCGCAGTGGCCGGTGCGGGTGGCGCATGCTGCTCACCCGACTGCAGTACCCCAGCGACGATGGCCTCGATCCGGCTCGGATCCATGGCCTCGGCGGTGTCGGCGGTGCTGGTGAGCAGATCCTCTGCTGTGGCCTGGTCCGCCGCCTCTGCGGCGGCGAGCTGGGCGCGGAGTTCGCGCCAGAAGGGTTCCTGAGGATCGTTCATGCGTTGCTCTGCGGTTTGGGACGCGATTTGGTTTGCGGATCGGCGCCAGGTTCTGGTCGCGGCGCGTCTGCGAGGGTGGTGCCTTCGAAGTGGTAGCCGCGTTTGGCCAAGGCTTCGCGCAGCGCCCGGCGGGCATGGGAGCGGGTCACGTAGATGGAGTTCGGGGTGGTCTCGAGCTTCTTCGCCAGCTCGGCGGCGTTCGCAGTGCCGTCGCAGCGCAGGTCCGCCTCGACCACCGCCTTCTGGAGCTTGGGCAATGCCGCGACGCATTCCCGCAGCACCTGCACGAGCCGCTGCGGCGGCCCATCGGTCCGCTCGCCCGAGTTGGCCAGCCGCGGATCGACGTTCTCGTCGAACGTTTCGTGGCGCACCGGATTGCGTCGGCGCAGCAGGTCGCGGCCGAGGTTCCGGCAGATCACCAGGAACCAGGCCCGCAGCGAGCCCTTGTCCTGGGCGTACGTGTGGATCGACTGCCAGACCCGGAAGCTGGCAGCACTGACCACTTCGTCGATGTCGGTGCTCTTCAAGTGTCCTCGAAACCACACCCGCAACGCGCCCTCGACGTTGCCGCCGTGGCGCTGCAACAACAGACGTAGACCCATGCCGTCCCGCTCGCGGATGAGGCGGACGATCTCCAGGTCGCCCTCGGTCGGCGGTGTCTCGTCGTGGTCGTGGGGTGTCACCTAGGCCTTGGCTGGGGCCCGCTACCTCCAAGTACGTAGGTCCCTTAGTCCGGAACCGCCCTTGGTGTCGCGAGGTTGGTCTGTAAAGCCTTTCTCAGAAACGATTTGCGTTACTCCGCAAAATCCTCCGAATCCGACGGACGGCCGCTGCTGCCAGCTGGCATCCTGCCGCGATGTTCCGTCCGGGTCCACCCCTTGTCTGGCTCTTCCTGCTGCTCGGCGGCTGCACCGGTGAAGCCGCGCCGACCTGGGCGGACGGGGTGGCGGCCGTGGTGCATCGCTCGTGCACCCCATGCCACCGGCTCGGCGAAGCCGCGCCGTTCCCGCTGGTCGGCTACGCCGACCTGCAGAAGCGCCGCGAACTGGTCGCCGAGATGGTGGCGACCCGGCAGATGCCACCGTGGCTGCCGACCCATGGCGAGTTCGTCGGCGACCGCCGGCTCACCGCCGCCGAGATCGACCTGTTGCAACGGTGGGTTGCGGCCGGGGCGCCACGCGGCGAGGCAGCGCGCGAACCTGCCCCGCCGGTCTTCACCACCGGCTGGCAGCTCGGCGAACCCGACCTCGTCGTGACCGCCGACGAAGCGCTGGTCGTCGAAGCGAGCGGCGACGACGTGTTCCGCAACTTCGTGTTGCCAGTGCCGCTCGAGGCGCCGCGCTTCGTCGCCGCCGTCGAGATCCGTCCCGGCAGCCGCGCCGTGCACCACGCCGTGCGGGTTCAGGTGCTGCGGCGCCAGCGTCAGGCGCGGCGTCGACGGCACGCGGCAGGCGCGCCGCCTCGACGCGCTCGACGCCGCGCCCGGCTTCCCGGGCATGGCGATGGGCGGGGCCGAGCCACCCGACGGCCAGTTCCTGGGCTGGACGCCCGGCAAGCGGGTGCTGCCGCAGCCGCGCGGCATGGCGTTCCGGCTCTGGCCCGGCCAGGACTTCGTGCTGCAACTGCACGTGCAGCCGACCGGGCGAACCGAGACGATCCAACCGCAGATCGGGGTGTACTTCACCGACGAGGCGCCGACCGTCACCGCGCTGCCGTTGGTGTTGTGGTCGGATCGCATCGACATCGCCGCCGGCGACGCCGACTTCCGGATCCGCGACGAGCTGCAACTGCCGGTGCCGGTCGTCGTGCACGCGATCTACCCGCATGCGCACCACCTCGGCCGCACGCTGCGCGGCACGGCCTTGCTGCCGAACGGCACCGAGCGGCGCCTGCTCGAGATCGCGCGCTGGGACTTCGACTGGCAGGACGACTACCGGCTGCGCGAGCCGTTGCACCTGCCGGCCGGCACGCGGCTGGTGATGGAGTACTCGTACGACAACAGCGCGGCGAACCCCAACAACCCGAACCGGCCGCCGCAGCGCGTCGGGTTCGGCCAGCGTTCGCGCGACGAGATGGGCACGATGACGTTCTCGCTGACCGTCGCCGACGCCGAGGCCAAACACTGGTTGCAGCGGGCGGTGCTGCAGCACGACCTCGGCAAGGCGCCGGAGGCCGGCAACCTGTGGCTGCAACTGGCGGGACTCGAACGCGAGCGCGGCGAGCTCGGCGCGGCGTTCGCGGCCCTGCAGGAGGCCGAACGCTGGCATCCGGACCGCGGCGTCGTGTTGGCCGACCTCGGCCTCTGCCACGAGCGCGCCGGCCGGCTCGACGAAGCCGAGCGGCAGTACCGGCTCGCCGTCGAGCAGGATCCGATGCAGGGGCTCGCGCACGCGCAGCTCGGCGCGTTGCTCGGTCGGCGTGGCGACAGCCGGGCGGCGCGCGAGCACTTCCGGATCGCCCTGCTGACCATGCCGAACGTCGCCGCGCTGCACGCCAACCTGGCGACCGCCAGCGTCGGCGAGGGCGACACGGCAACCGCCGAGCGGCACTTCGCGCAGGCCCTGCGGCTCGATCCCGAGCATTTCGCGGCGAACTTCCTGCTCGGGCAACTGCTGCTCGAACGCTGCGACATGGCCGGCGCACTGCCGCTGCTGCGCACCGCAGCGCGACTGCGGCCGGCGGATCCGGCCGTGCAACGAGCACTCACCGCGGCGGCTCGCTAGGATGCGCCGATGAGCGAAGCGAAGGTGCGCCCGGCCGGTGGGCCGACGTACGACGCGCCATTGACGGCGTGCACGGTCTGCGGCGGCGCGCCGCTGCGGCCGTTCGACCGCGACGACTACCGCGGCAACCGCATCGACCGCTGCGCCGCCTGCGGCGTGTTGCTGGTCAACCCGCAGTACACCGACGCGTGGTTGGCGCAGTTCTACGCCGACTACAACTCGCTGGCGTCGCTGGCGCCGGGCGACGACGTGCCGCACCGCAAGCAGATCGCCGTGCGCACCGAGGGCAAGCGGCGCGCGTTGCAGTGGCTGGCCCGCTTCCAGCCGCCGGGCCGCGTGCTGATGGTCGGTTGCGGCGACGGCCTGGAGTTGCAGGTCGGCAAGGAGCTGGGCTGGCGACCCGAGGGCTACGACGTCGATCCGGCGACCACCGAACGCATCGCCGCCCACCACGGCGTGCCGGTGCACTGCGGCGACCTGGCGACGCTGGCGGAACGCGTCGCGCCGTTCGACGCGGTGTTCATGGATCAGGTCCTCGAACACCCGAAGAACCCCGGCGCCTACCTGCGCATGGCGCGCGACCTGCTGCGGCCGGGTGGCGTGCTGTTCGTCGCCTCCCCGAACGTGCGCTCCTTGTCGGCCTGCACCAAGACCCTGACCGGCCGCCTGGGACTGCGCGGCCGGCGTCGCGGTCGCCATTACGACAGCGGCCACCACCTGACCGGATTCTCGCCAGCGGTGCTGCGCCGCGTGCTGCCGCAGTTCGGATTCGCGGTGCTGGCCATCCGGGCGGCGATCAAGCCGCAGCGCAACCCGCTCACCGGCCTGCTCGGCGACCACTTTTCGTTCCTGGACTCGAACTTCGCGGTGCTGGCGCGCAAGCTGTAGGCATGTCTCGCCTGCCGCTGTCGCCGCTCCTGCTGCCGCTCCTGTTCGCCACCGCCTGCGCGACCCCGTCGCCGCGCTGGATCGACCTCGATGCCGAGGTCGATCGGCAGGTCACCGTGCACCGCATCCCAGGCCAGTACCTGGGCCATCCGACCACGGTGTTGCTGGAGGACGGTCGCACGATCCTGTGCGTGCACCCCAAGGGCCACGGCCGCGGGGCGATCGTGCTGCAGCGTAGCGACGACGGCGGCCGCACCTGGTCGGCGCCGTTGCCGACGCCGGACAACTGGACCACCAGTCAGGAGACCCCGACCATCCACCGCCTCGTCGATCCCCGCGACGGCACGCGACGGCTGGTGCTGTTCTCGGGCCTGTATCCGATCCGCAGCAGCGTCTCGCACGACGACGGCGCGACCTGGACCCCGCTGGCTCCGATCGGCGAGTTCGGCGGCATCGTCGCGATGAGTTCGGTCGTGCGCCTCGCCGACGGTGCGTACGTCGCGTTCTTCCACGACGACGGCCGCTTTTTCGCGAACGGCGGCAAGCGCGCCCCGTTCGCCGTCTACGCGACGCGTTCGCTCGACGGCGGCCTCACCTGGCAGCCGCCGACCGTGGTCTGGACCGGTGCGGAGATGGACCTCTGCGAGCCTGGCGTCGTGCGTTCGCCGGATGGCCGCCGCCTGGCCATGCTGCTGCGCGAGAATTCGCGCCGCCAGTATTCACAGGTGCTGTTCAGTGACGACGAGGCCCGCACCTGGAGCGCTCCCCGCCCGCTGCCGCGCGAACTGACCGGCGACCGCCACGTCGGCGCCTACAGCCGCGACGGCCGCCTGCTGATCTCCTTCCGCGACATGGCCCAGGGCAGCCCCACCCACGGCGACTGGGTCGCCTGGGTCGGTCGCTTCGCCGACCTCGAGCGCGGCACCCCGGGCCAGTACCGCGTCCGCCTCTCGGACAACCAGAAGGGCAGCGACTGCGCCTACCCCGGCGTCGAGCGGCTCCCCGACGACACCTTCGTGCTGACCACCTACGGCCACTGGCTCGTCGACGAAGCCCCGTTCGTGCGCACCATCCACCTCCAACTCCGCGAGCTCGACACCCACCCCTGACCCCTGCGCATACCTCACCCGGTCCCGAATGCGCAGGCGGCGACACAACTGCAGCCGCGATCCTGGTTTACGATTTCTCGCCCGAAAGCTGGCTGCAGTCCCCGCCGCTCACAGCAGGCGGTATTCGATGGCGTGCGAATCGCCCTGCAGCACGTACTCGACGAACAGCCGCCGCGGGTGCCCGAGCTGGTCCAGCAGCTCGCGAACGGTCCGGTCGAGGCTCGCCGCGTCGGTGATCGGCGCGCCGTTGATCGTCGTGATCACCGCGCCCTGCGGGATCGCCAGTACCTTCAGTTCGTCGGGCACATGGGTGATCTTGAACCCCCGGAACGGCAACCCCGCCTTGGTCTTGCCGTGGGCCGGCTCGCCGGTGCCGCTGGCCGCGATCGCCGCCCTCGCCGCCGCGGCGACCGCGTCGCGTTCGGCACTCGGCTGCATCTGCACGATCGCATCGTTGAGGTTGCGGATCGGCGGGAACATCCCGTACTCGGCCCGCTTCGCCCAGGTCAGGCGCGCCGCGTTGTCGGCATCCGCCGGCAACGGTGCGAGATCCGGCGGCGCGATCGTCTGCAGCAGCGCCACGGCCTGTTGCACGACCTTGGCATCGTCGGCGAGCAGCAACTGCTGGACCCGCGGCAAGGCCGGCTCGAGCCACGCCAGCGCCAGATCCATGCGCAGCGGGAACACTTGCGCCAGGAACCACAGCCCCTGCGCCTGGTCGAGGGCATCGTCGCCGTCGAGCAGCTGGAAGAACGGCAGCAGGTTCAACCCGTGCAGCGGGTCGGCATCGAGCGGTGCCCGCGTGATGCCGCGCGCCCGCGCCTCCGGCGTGCCCGGCTTCGGCAGCATCATGGCCCGCTTCTGCTCGTCGGAAAGCTGCCCATAGCGCCGCGTCAGGTGCACCTTGCAGAACTCCACCGCGCGCGGCATCGCCGCCTCGCGCGTGGTGCGCCACGGCTCGCCCGGGATGTGCGCGATCAGGTTCAGCACGTAGTCGACGTTGGTGCACAGGAACGCCGCGTAGAACGCGGTCGCGCGGTCGTCGCCGTTCTTGCTGTAGCGCATCAACGTCGCCAGGTACCCGGCGTCGATGCCGAGCAGTTCCACCTCGCGCCGCGCCAGCCGCCACCGCTCGTCGTCGACCACTTCTCGGCCGTTGTCGTCGAACGACTTCCGGCTGCTGCGGTCCTCCGCGATCTGGCGCATCTGCCGCAGCAGCGCAAACAGCCGATCCGGCGGCGCGTGCACCTCCGACGGGCTGCGGAACGGCGACAGGATGTCGCGCTGCGGGTAGGCGACGTGTTTGGCTTGTTGAGCCGCGGCGGCCGCGAACGGCAGCAGCGCAGCGAACAACCCGGAGGCGATTCCGCGGATCATGGCTGGGGGACTAGCGTTGGCTGGCGAGGGCGTAACAGCGTCCGGCCGACACGGTCAGCCGTGCCACCACAGGAAGCCGACCTGGGCAAGACCGATGAGCGCGCCGAGAACTCCGCCGAGCACGACGATCGCGCGCAGTTCGCGGTTGGCGACCTCGAGGATCAGCGTCTCCAGCTTCTCCATCGAGAACGCCGCGACCTTCTTCTCGACCAGCCCCGGCACGTCCAGGCCCTTCGACAGCCCTTTCTCGACCTCGTCGAGCACGGCCTCCTTGTGGGCCATGATGCCGTCGACGATCGACTGGCGGATCTCGCCGACGCGGGCCTCGGTCAAGAACCCCCCGATCAGCGGCAACCCCCGCAGTTCCTGGATCTTCGGGCCGAGCCCCTTGTCCAGGACATTGGTCAGGACGCCGCCGAAGTCGAGCTTGTTGAGCCCGCGTACGATGTCCTTGTGTTCGACCAGGTGCGTACCGACCACCTTGCCGATCGCCTTGGCCAGATCCTGCTGCCGCTTGGGTACCGCACCCTGCAGCCGGAAGAACAGGAACCGCCGCGGTTTGACGGGCCGGAAGATCATCTTCACGGCGAGCCAGTTGGTGCTCCAGCCGATCACCGCGCCGATCGCGGGGATGGTGATCCAGGTCCAGAGGTCGGGTACGGCCATGGGGGCGGGCAGTATCCCGGCCGGCCGCGGCGATGTCCAAGGCCGAACACCCCGGTCGGAGCTCCCCGGTGGCGCGCCGCCCACCCCCCGACGTACCCTGGCCGGCATGATCCGCCGCCTCGCCCTGTTCCTCCCCGTCCTGTGCGCTGCGCTCGCGCCGGCCCAGGACAAGCCAGCCCCCAACAAGCCGGTCGACCTGCTGGCCCCGTTCCGGCCGATGCTGGGCACCTGGACCGGCGAAGGCACGGTCCGCTTCGATCCGAACGCCGAACCGACCGGCTGGACGGCGCGGGCGACGTTCCAGCTGTGCCTCGGCGGCCAGTTCGTCCAGGAGGACATCGAACTGCGCTTCGCGGCGCTGCCTACGCCGCTGGCGATCCGCGGTTACCTCGGCTGGGATGCGACGCGCCTGCGCCACGTCGCGTTGGTGATCACCAGTGCCGGCGAGGTCGGTCTGCACAAGGTCGTGCACCTGCCCGACGGTTCGCTGCTGCAGGTGATGAACCAGGAGCAGATGGGCGTGCCGTACGCCGAGCGTTCGCTCTTCAAGGTCGACGGCGACACGATGACCCACGCCGTCGAGCTGCTGATGGCCGAAGGTGCGTCGATCCCGATGGTGCGCGGCACCTTCAAGCGCCAGGACGCCGACGCGGCTGCGTACGCCGTCGATCCACAGACCGAACCGTTCCTCGGCATGCCGGCGCACGACGACATCGGCCGCCTGTGTCGCATGGCCGGCGAGTACGACGTGGCCGGCGAGGTCGTGATGGCGCCCGGGCAGCCGCGTATGAAGATCCAGGGTCGCGACCGCCATGCCGCCTGGTTCGGCAACGGCGTCCTGCGCGCGCACACCCTCGGTTCCGCCGTCGGCATGCCCGGCGAGTACGAATCGCGCGCCTACTGGGCCTACGACAAGAAGGCCGGTTGCCTGCGCAGTGTCTACGTCAGCAGCATGGGCGAGATCGGCGAGATGGAGTCGTACTGGGTCGGCAACCAGCTGATCAGCGTGCAGACCGGCGTGATGGCCGGCCAGCCGCAAGCGCAGCGGTTCGTGCTCGAGTTCGACGAACGGGGCGTCGCGCTGCGCGGTCGCGGCCACACGATGTACGGCGCGCTCGAGCCGTTCGAGAGCTTCGTCGCGACCTACACGAAGATGTGAGGCGCTGGCCGACGTCGGCCGCCGCTCAGTGGGCCGCCGCTGCGCCGAGCGGTTCCTTGGCGGCGACGCCCGGCTTGTACTCGTGGTACACCAGCACCGGGATCGTCAAGCCGCCGAGCTGGCTGTGCAACAACGGCAGCACGTGTTGCCAATCCAGCCCGCCGACGCCGGTCGCCAGGCGCGGCAGTGCCACCGAACGGATGCCCTCGTCGCGCACCAGCTTCTGCAGCGCGTGCAAGGCGTGGTTGACGTGCTGGACCTTGGCGCGTCCGGGCGTGCCGCCGGCGTGATCCGGCGCCTCCTGGGTCAGCAGCGCCGCGATCCGGACGCGCCGGCCAGCGGCGTCGACACCCTGCCACAGCCAGACGCCGCCCGGCTGCGGGTGGCTCTGCTTGCAGTGGTGCCGGAAGTCCTTGTACATGGCCGGCCACGCCTCGCGCAGCGTCAGCGCGAGCCCGTTCTTCCAGTCGTCCTGGGGGGCCACGCCGTGCACGATCAGGTCGGCCTTGCTGAGCAGAATGTCGCCGGAGAGCAGATGGATCATGGTGGTGTCGGGGCGATGTCCGCCCTGCAGGTGCAACGCCGGCTCGAGGCGGGCGCTTCTGGGGATTTGTGCGCAGCCGGGCTCCGCGAAGTGGGTTCGCGGCCTCCGGCGAGCGCCGCGGCCGCCCCCGCGGCATGATGCCGCCATGCTGCAGCTCGCCCAGGTCGTCCAGGCCGTCGATTCCCACACCGCCGGCGAACCCACCCGCATCGTCACCGGCGGCGTGCCGCCGGTCCGCGGGGCGACGATGGCCGACAAACGCGCGGCGCTGCAGCGCGACCACGACCATCTGCGTCGCGCGCTGGTGCTCGAGCCGCGCGGCCACGACGCGATCGTGCTCGCCTACCTGCTGCCGCCGTGCGATCCGGCTGCCGACCTCGGCGTGGTGTTCGCGAACGACGCCGGCTACCTCGGCATGTGCGGCCACGGTGCGATCGGCGTCGCCACCGTCGCGGTGGCGCTCGGCATGGTGCCCGCCGTCGAGCCGGTCACCGAGGTGCGCCTCGACACGCCGGCCGGCACCGTGCGGTGCCGCGTCGCGGTGACGGCCGGGCGGCCGACCAGCGTGACGATCACCAACGTGCCGTCGTTCCTGTTCCGGCAACGGGCCCTGGTCGACGTGCACGGCTTCGGCAAGGTCGCCGCCGACATCGCCTACGGCGGCAACTGGTTCGCGTTCGTCGAAGCCGAGCAGCTCGGCCTCGCGGTCGGCAAGGTGCACCTGCCGGTGCTGATGCAGGCGGCGACCGCGGTCCGCGAGGCGCTGGTCCGCGACGGCGTGCGCGGCGTGCATCCCGACCGCGGCGAGTCCGAGCTGGTCGACCACGTCAAGCTGTTCGTGCCGCGCGACGGCGACGAACCGGGCGCGCGCGCGCTGACCTTGTGCCCGGGTGCCGCGTACGACCGTTCGCCGTGCGGCACCGGCACTTCGGCGAAGCTCGCCGTGCTGCACGCCAAGGGTGAACTGGAGGTGGGGCAGTGGTTCCGTTCGGAGAGCGTGCTCGGCACCAGCTTCCGCGCCCGGATCGCCTCGACCACCGCCGTCGGCCGCTTCACCGCGGTCGTCCCCGAGGTCGAAGGTTCGGCGTATGTCACTGCCTTGACGCAGTTTGTGATCGATCCAAACGACCCGTGCCGGCACGGGATCTGAGTCCGGACGCACCGCGCGGAGTCGGCTCAGCGCCGCGCGAAGACGCTGCGGAAGTTGCCGGCCAGCGCCCCCAGCGCCGCCAGCCCGAACACCGCCCGCATCGCCATCTCGTCCGGCAGCGCGAAGTACGCCTTGGTCAGCCAGGCGACCACCAGCAGGATCAGCGCGTCCGCCGCGACCTGCTGCCAGCCGTGGCGGCCTTGCAACGCGAGCCGCACCGCCTGCGCGACCACGTCGCCGCAGAACACCCCGGCCAACACCGGCTGGGCGGCCTCGTACTGGGCGGCGAACACGCCGAGCAGCGCGTAGCCGAACGCGCGCACGAGGATCGCGCCGTAGTGGAACGCTGCGTCGAAGCCGCGCTGGATCGCGTGGTGGTCGATGCCTTCCGTCATGCCCAGAGCATCGGCAACGTGGCGGCGGCGTTGCAGTCCGTTATCGTGGTCGGCGATGCGTTCTGCGTTGCTCGTGCTCCCGCTGCTGGCCGGCTGTGTCGGCTTCCACCCATACCATGGCGCTCCTGCCGACGCCGCGGCACCCGCACCGGCCGACGCCGTCTGGCTGCCGGAGTGGCGCGAATTGGGCCGTTCGCGCGAGGATCGGCCGATCCGCGCCACGACGATCGGCAACGGCCCGCGGCGGGTGTTGTGGGTCGGCGGCATCCACGGCAACGAGCGCGAAGGCCGCATCGCCACCGCCGAACTGCCGCGCACGATCCGCGAACTGCCGGGGGCCCTGGCCAAGGTGACGCTGACGATCCTCGAGGACGTCAATCCCGACGGTACGGCCAACAACACGCGCGGCAACGCAGTGCGCGTCGACCTGAACCGCAACTACCCGGCCGAGAACTTCGCGCCGAGCGCCGCCAACGGCCGGCGGCCGCTCGACCAGCCCGAGGCGCGCATCCTGCACGACTTCATCCTCGCCGAACGGCCGCACCTGGTGATCGTCGCGCACAGTTGGCGCGGCGACCACTTCATCAACTTCGACGGCCCGGCCGAACGGATCGCCGCGCGCTTCGCCGAGCTGTCGGGTTATCGCCTGCAGCCGTCGAACGACATCGCGCCGACGCCGGGTTCGCTCGGTTCGTGGGTCGGCAACACGCTCGGCATGCCGATCCTGACGCTCGAGTACCTGCGCGGCCGCGATCCGTGGGAAGCGTGGGTCGAGACCAAGGCGGCGATCGTCGCCGTGATCCTCGGGGAGTGAGCGATGACCGCCGCATGGCTCGCCAGACGTCTGTTGGCGATGCTGTGCACGCTGCTCGGTATCACGGTGGTGACGTTCGCCGCGCTCGACCTGGTGCCGGTCGACCGCGCCACCGTGCAGGCGCTGCGCGCCGGTGAGGACGGTGGTTTCGTCGACGCCAAGGCTCGCGAAGTGGCGATCCTGCGCTTGCGTGCGCACTATGGACTGGTCGATCCAGTCACCTTCGCGCCCGAACCGCTGCCGTCGCGCTACCTGGCGTGGCTGCAGCGCGCGGTGCAGCTCGACTTCGGCGGCCCGGGCGACGACGGTGGGGCCTTGTGGTCGCGGGTCGCCAGCGCCCTGCCGGTGACTTCGCTGCTGGGCGGATTGGCGCTGCTGCTGGCGTTCACGGTCGGCGTGCCGCTCGGCGTGCGCGCCGGCGTCGGAGCCGGCTCGCGAGCCGAACGCTGGCTCGGCCGGGTGTTGCTGGCCGGCAATGCGGTGCCCGACTACCTGTTCGGTTCGCTGCTGCTGTTGCTGTTCGCCGGTTGGCATTGGCAATGGTTGCCGAGCCACGGGCTCACCTCGCCGGGCTCCGCCGATTGGGGAATGCTGGCGCGACTCGGCGATCTCGCGTTGCACCTGATCCTGCCGGTGCTGACGCTGGCGCTGGGCCCCCTGGTGCTGGTGATGCGCTTCGTGCGCGACGCGACGGCCCGCGCCGCCGCGCAGCCGTTCGCGCAGCAACTGCATGCGTTGGGTCTGCCACCCGAACGCATCCGCCAGCGGCTGCGCCGCCACGCGCTGGTGCCATTGGCGACGTTGGTCGGCGGCTTGCTGCCGATGCTGGTCGGCGGCTCGGTGGTCGTCGAGAGCCTGTTCTCCCTCGACGGCATCGGCCAATTGGCGTTCGCCGCGGTGCGTGACCTCGACCACGCCATGGTCATGCTGCTGACCGTGATCGGGGCGATCGTCACGCTGCTGGCGCTGTTCGTGTCCGACGTGCTGCACCGGCTGATCGACCCGCGCGTGAGGTTCGTCGCATGACCGGACCCGTGCGCACCGGGCCGCGACCGCGGCGCTCGGCGTTCGTCCTGCTGGCCCTGCTGCTGGTGGCGGCCCTGGCTCCGTTGCTCGCCAACGACGTGCCGCTGCTGGCCCGGGTCGACGGCCGCTGGCACTTCCCGGCCTTCGCCGATTGCGTCGGCGCGACGACGGCGCCCCCGTTCGACATGGCGTGGAAACGCTGGTGGGCCCGCTTGCCCGCCGATTCGCCGGACTTCGCGTGGATGCCGCCGTGGCCCCACGGGGCCTACGAGACGAACTTCGCACGCAGCGACGAGGCGCCGTCGCTGCAACACCCGCTGGGCACCGACCAGCAGGGCCGCGACCACCTGGCCCGGCTGCTGCACGGGGCGCGGGCGTCGGTCGGCAGCGGCGCCCTCGCCGTCGGCCTCGGCTTGTTGGTCGGCACGCTGCTCGGCGGCCTGGCCGGCCTGTGCCGCGGTTGGCTCGACGCCCTCGTGCAGCGCACGATCGAGGTGTTCCTCTGCTTCCCGAGCCTCCTCTTGCTGATGTTCGGCGCGGCATTGTTCGGCAGCTCGTGGTTGGCGATGGTGTTGGTGATGGCCGCGCTGTACTGGACCAGCTTCGCGCGGGTCGTGCGCGGCGAACTGCTGTCGCTGCGCGAACGTGAATACGTCGTCACCGCACGCAGCCTCGGCGTCGGCCGGCTGCGGCTTCTGACGCACCACCTGTGGCCGCAAGTGCGCGGCCAGGTGGCGGTCGCCGCGGCCTTCTGCCTGGGCGGCGCGATCCTCGCCGAATCGACGTTGTCGTTCCTGGGCCTCGGCCCCGGGGCGGCCGGCAGTTCGTGGGGCACGATCCTGCGGCAGGGCAGTGAGCACGTGCACGTCGCTGGTTGGCACGGCTGGCTGATCCCGGCGCTGGCCGTGGTCGGCACGGCCTTGCTGTGCCATCGCCTTGCGGCGGCGTGGCAGGCGCCGCGCGCGGATGTCGGGCAGCCCGAACCCCGGTAGCGCGTCGGCGGGCCGGCGAACGACCATCGGGTCGTGAGCTCGCGTTTGCCCGGGCCACCCACCCAACGTCCTGCGCCGCCGCCGTGGCTGCCTGGTGGGATGGCGAAACGGTGCAATCACGGTTTGGGTAGTGACGATTCTGCGGAGCGGTCGGCTGGCGCACCCGGCTTGCCAGCCCAACTCCGGTCGCCTATCCTGGCCGATTGCCGCCATGCCCGTATCGACTGGCGCCGGCCCAGGAAGACTGCCAAGGGGCTCCCGAACGCGCGGGCGCCCCACGCGAAATCCGGAAAGCCTAACGGAGATTGTCCGATGAGAAGCCTGACGCTGTGCGCATTGGTGTTGGTGACGGTTGCACTGCTCGTCGTCGCCGTGGCGATGCACGGCGGAAGGCCGCCCGAAGTTCCATCGTCTCGCGAGACGACCACGGAGAGTGCCGCCCCGGCGGAGGTGACGGTCGTCGAAGGGCCGTCTCGACCGCCCGCTCCTCAGGCATCGGAAGAGATCCTGCCTACCGCGGAGGACCCGTCGCGGGCAGTTCCCAGGACCCAGCAGCCGCTCGGCAACTACTCGGCGGACGGCGTGCGCAGCTTCTTCTTCAACCTCAATGCGTGGGAGGTCGACCGCGTGCTCGCATCGCGGACCTTCAATCCTCGTGGCTCGAGGCTGGGCGAAGCCGCCCATTCGGAAGTGCTCTCGTACTGCAGTCGCGCGCTGCAACTCATCGGCCCCATGAAGAGAGAGATGTCGTCCGCCTCTCTCACGGAACTGCATCGGTTGGCCTCGGCTGGTCGCGCCAGGGAAGGTCCTAGACCGACGATCACCAAGAGTGCTGTGGATGGTGCAGAGGTCTTGGACCTGTCGCTGACGCGGCCGGACGTCGGCGACTTGCAAGTGGGCGATGGCAAGAGCGGCCGCTCGTATGTCGCGACCTGGGCCGAGCTGCCGCAGACGAAACAGCAGCGCGCGGACGTGGCGCTCACCATCATGGAGCACGTGATCGGGCTGGCTCGATTGGTGCAGAAGCATGAAATGCTGACTGCGAATGAGGTCGGCCTCGCCGTATCCACCGTCGTGGAAACGGCCTACCAGTACAATTGAAGTCGACCAACCGGGCGGCAGCGAGGCGTTGTCATGAGCGTCTGGCTCTTGGCTTGTGCGCACGCATTGTCCGTTGTCGGCGCTCCAAAGGTCGACTCTGGTCTGGGTTCGGCGGTGGCCTCGGAGTTTCCGCGGCAAGGATGACCAGCCAGAGTGCTCGGAGTCTGCGGAGTCTCGCGGGCGGCGGCTGATTCGAGGTGGCTCCAGCTCGCGAGTGGGCGCGCGCGGATGGCCAGGATCCTGTATCCTCGCTCCGATGACGGCCCCTGCCCCGCGACGGCTCCTGGTGGCACTGGCAGCGCTCGCCGCTGCCGGCGTCGCCGCGCCCGCGGTGGCGCAGAGCCAGGCCGCAGCGCACGCCCGCCTGGTCGCCGAGCTTGGCGATCCAGCCCGCGGCGAAGCGGCGGTGCTGGCCCTGGTCGCAGCCGGTGAGTCGGCGGTTCCGGCGCTGCAGGAACTGCTCGAGGCGCCGCTGCCGGCCACCGAGCCAGGCCGCCTGCAGCTGGCGGCGGCCCTGCTCGTCGTCGACCTGCTCGGGCCGGCCGCGGGGGCGCTGCACGACACGTTGGTCGGCATGCTGGACAACAGCCGGCGCGATTGGCGCAAGCGCGATCCCGAGCCGGAGCTGCCGTCGTTGGTGACGGTTGTGGAGGCCCTCGCCAGCATGGCGCCGTGCGAAGGCGAGAACCGGTTCCACCAGTTGTTCCACAACTCCGTGGTGCAGGTCCGGCAGCACCAGGACTTTGCGACGCAGCGCGAGGTGTTCGCCGCGTTGGCGCGCTACTCGGCGCGCAATCGCCAAACCAACCTGAGCGTCGAGCAGGCGCTCACGTTGCTCGAAAACCAGGAATTCGGCTGCCGCGAAGTCGCGGCCGAGGTGGTCGCCGCGTCGGGTGGGCCGGCCGCCGCGGCAGCGCTGCGGGCCGCGCTGCTGCAGCGGCAGACTGCTCCCAAGGGCCACGACCAGTTGAGCCACAACGGCTTGCCGGTGCCGATCCGCGATCGTTTCGAACTGGTCGCCGGTCGCGCGCTGCTGCGCGTGGCGCCCGACGAGCCGAGCAGTGCGATCGGTCATGCGATGGTGGCGCTGCACCATCCGCTGCGGATCGCGCGGCGCGAAGCCGTGCGGGGCCTGGTGCGCTGCGGGCCGCACGTCGCCGATGCGGTTCCCGAACTGTTGCAGCTCGCCAGCGGTGGCGACGTCGAGATCGCCGCGGAGGCATTGAAGGCGCTGATGATGGCGGGCGAGGTAGCGGGGCCGCACCTGGCCGCGATCGAGGCGCTGGCGACACATGCCGATGCCAAGGTGGCGCGCTTGGCGGGCAATCTGGCTGGTTCGTTGCGCGCGCGTGGCATCGTCGCCACGCCGGTCGATCCGGCGCTGGCCGAGGCGGCGCAGCAGCGGCAACGCGTGCGGTCGCTGGTCGCCGGGTTGCGCAGCGCTGAGCCCGACGCGGCGACCACCGCGGCCCTGTTGGCCGCCCCGGAGCTGGCGTGGGACTGTTTGGTCGATCGGCTGCGAGAGGAGGGCAGTTCGCTGCCCGACCAGGTGGTGCCGTGGTTCGTGCGGCTGGGCCTCGAACGGCCCGCCAGCGAGCGCGAACTGGTCGGCGGCGCATTGGTGCTCAGCGGCAGTACGTGGCAGGGCCAGGGGTTCTCGGCGATGCAGGGGGGCAACCAACCCAGTGCCGAACGTCGCGATGCGTTCGCGGCGTTGACGATCGGGCCCAGCCCCGAGCTGGGCTGGCGCCGTTGTTGAGCCACGAGAACTGCGCCGTGCGACTCGAAGCGGCGCGTCGCTGTGCCGCAGCACCCGCTGCGACCGCCGCGGCAGGTGGGCCATTGCACGACGCGTTGTGGCAGGCGGTCGTCGGCGAGCACCCCAAGCAGAGTCCGTTGCGGCGAGGCAACATGGTGCAACAGATGGATTTCGACCTCGCCGATCGCATCCGCACCCACGCTGCTGCGGCGCTGCGCGCCACGCCGGTGAGCGCGGCACAGGGGGCGGTGCTGTTCGGGCATGGCCTGCGCTTTCCCGACCCCGACGTGATGGCGGCATGCATCGTCGCCTTCGGCCCGCACGCGGAGTTGGCCGAACTGGAGCGGCTGGCCAAGGGCGAAGAAGGGACGGTCGCGGCCGACGCGGCGCAGACCGAACTGCAGCGGCGCGGCCGGCGCTGAGTGCTGGCGGTTGCCTTTGCAGCGGGCCTGTGCGCTGCAGCGCATGGTGGGCGCTGCCGGCCTGCAGCGACGGGGATATGCCGGTTTGCGGTGTTCACGTACGATGGCTGGACCATGCGCACCACCCTCTCCCTCGTCCTGGCCTTGGCCATTTCCTCGACTGCGGTCGCCCAAGTCACGATTGCCATCGACGATGCCAATGCATCGACTGGCACTTCCAACGCCTTCCCGTTCGGGTCTGGACCCGCATCGAGCGGCCAGACCTCGCTGCACGTCTACAGCGCCCAGGCGCTGCGTGATCGCGGCATCTGTACTGGTGCCGTGCTGATGGACCTGCAGGTGGCGCCGTCGTCCGGGACGGCGGGTACCTACAGTGCGCCGCAAGCCAAACTCGAGATCGGCCACCTCGCCGTCAGCCCACCGGTGGCCGGCAACTGGACTGGTCACCTGGTGAACCCCGTGGTCGCCCACGACCTGACGGCAGGCCCCTACACGTTCCCGTGGACCATCAACACGTGGACCTCGCTGCCGGGCGTCTCGACGTCGTTCTTCGTGTGGGACGGTGTCAGCGACGTCGGTGTCCAGTACACCAGCGCGGGGGGCGCCACCGGTAGCTTCAGCGCGCGGCGCACGGCCACCCAGCTGCGGCACTACGTGGCGGTCTTCAACGCGACGACGAACCCGCCGACCTCCAACGGCAACTTCGCGATGAAGGTGCAGATGACCTGGCTGCTGAGCGGGCCGTGCGCGTCCCGGCAATCCTACGGCACTGGCTGCGGCGGGCTCACGCTGACGGCTTCGGCGGATCCGATCCCGACGACCGCCATCGACATGGTGACCTCGAGCATCACCCCCACGGCCTTGTTCGGTGCGGTGTGCTACGGCTTCACGCCCTTCAACCCGGGCATCCCGCTCGACAGCTTCGGCATGACGGGCTGCTTCCAGCACAACGAGCTGCTGGCGACGAACCTGTTCCTGCCGTCGGGTGCCCCGTCGGTGAACACGCCGTTCGCCGTGCCGAACTTCCCCGGTGTGTCGGTGCAGGCCCAGGCGATCGTGTTCGATCCGACCGCGGCCCTGACGCCGCTCGGGGCGGTGTCGTCGGGCGGTGTGACGCTGACGATCGGCTTCTGACGGAGGCCCGCCAACGCTCTCGGTTGGCCATCGCGGCGCCGAGCGCCGGCTCAGCCGCCGCGCGTGTGCATCTCGAGGTGTGGGTCGTCGCGCAGCGCGCCCGGCTCGGCGAGCGGGCGGCGATCCGGCGTGCTGGCCCGTTCTTCGGCGCCGCGATCGCGGCGCGCGGTCCACGCCTCGCGCAGCGTCGCGGCGACGGTGGCGTCGTCGGCACCGCTGCGCAGCAGGTCGCGCAGGTTGTGGCCGTGCTTCGCGTACAGGCACAGGAACCACATCCCGTCGGCGGTCAGCCGCGCGCGGTCGCAGGTGGCGCAGAACGGCTGCGTGACCGAGGCGATGATGCCGAAGGTCGTGCCGTCGGCGAGGCGGAAGCGTTCGGCTGGGGCGCTGTCGGTGCGCGGCAGTGGCTCGATCGCGCCGTGGCTGCGGGCCAGCAGCTCGAGCATGCGCGCGCGCGAGACCACGCGATCGGCGCGCCAGTGGGTGGCGCCGCCGACGTCCATGTACTCGATGAAACGGATCTCGGCACCGACCGAGCGTGCGTAGGCCAGCAGCGTCGGCAGTTCGTGGTCGTTGACACCGTCGATGACGACGGTGTCGAGCTTGAGGTCGGCGAAGCCGGCGGCGCGGGCCGCGGCGATGCCGGCGAACACGCGCGGCAGGTCGTCGCGGCGCGACAATGCGCGGAACGTCGCCGGCTCGAGCGTGTCGAGGCTGACGGTCAGGCGCTGCAGGCCGGCGGCGCGCAGTGCCGTCGCCCGTTCGGCGAGCAGCACGCCGTTGCTGGTCATCGCCAGTTCGCGCAGGCCCGGCGTGCCGACCAGCATCGCGACGAGCTTCTCGACGTCGCTGCGCAGCAGCGGTTCGCCGCCGGTGAGGCGGACCTTGTCGACGCCGAGGCCGACGAAGATGCGCACCAGCCGGTGCATCTCCTCGTAGCTGAGCACGTGCGACTTCGGCAGCCAGACGTACTCCGCTTCCGGCATGCAGTACTCGCAGCGCAGGTTGCACCGGTCGGTGACCGACAGGCGCAGGTTGCGCAGCGGGCGGGCGTGGCGGTCGAAGACGCTGGTCATCGCGGGCCGCACAGGATAGCGAGTCGGGCGGGGATCGCGACCCTGGGGCGCTGGTGTCAGCCATCGCGAGCGCCGGGCCCTGCCCGGTGGACCGCATGCTGGCGGGGGGGGCGGCTGCCGCGGTCGCCGCCCGCCGCCGGGTGCCTCGGCCAGTCACTCCGGCAGGCGTTCGATCGCGCGCACGGTGCGGTCGTGACGAGGCGCGGGTCGACGGCGTCGACCGGCGACATCGGCAGCTCGAGGGCGCGCTGGAACACCCAGGCGATCGCCTGCCGGGTCGGGTTCGGGGTCCCCGGGTCGAGCAGCCAGACGTGCAGCTCGCGGTAGACGGCGCGCCGCGGGCGGCGGATCAGCGCGTTGATCAGCGTGGCGTCGACCGGCACCACGAACAGGGCCGCGCGCAGGTCGGCGCCGCCGCGGCGGGCCAGGTCGAGCGAGCGGGCGTCGACGTGTTCGCGGCTGGCCAGCACGGTGTCGGTGACCTGCTGCAGGTCGCCGTGGAACTCGCGGCCGAACGCCAGCGCCAGCACTTCGAGCAGGATGCGGTCGCGCGCCGCCAGTTCGACGGCCTGGCCGCGGCCGGCGGTGGCGATCGTCTGGAAGGTGGTGCGGGTGTCCTCGCCGGCGTGGTCGGGCGAGGTCAACAACGTGTGCACGAACGAGCGGCCGTCCTTGCTGAACGTGCGCAACCGGTGCAGCAGGCCCTCGAAGGTGTCGTCGTGCGGCGGCGCGTCGCCGGCGAGCACGACGACGCGGCGGGCGCGCGGCTGCCAGGGCTGGTCGAGGGCGCGTTCGAGGCCTTCGCGCACCGCCTCCGGCCGATCGCCGCCACCTTCGGCGAGCACGTCCTGGACGAAGTTGACCGCCTGCCAGTAGTCGACGCCGAGCGGGATCTCGCGGGTCAGGTAGTCCTCGCGGCGCCCGCGGTCGCGGTACGTGACGAGGCCGATGCGGGCGTCGGGCACCAGCGCGCGCAGCACCAGCAGCATCTCGTGGATCGTCGCCTTGGTGTCCTGGATGGCGCGGGTCATCGAGCCGGTGCTGTCGAACACGAACACGATCTCGAGGCCGGTGTGGCGCAGTTCGCCGACGGCGCGGCGGAACTCGGCGCTGCCGGCGCTGCCGAGATCGCCACCGCGGGTGCGGCGCAGGGCCAGCTGCGGGTTGGCCCCGAGCGTCGCCAAGGTCGACAGCGGGGTCGGCTCAGGTGCTTCCGGGGTCTGCGCGGGGGCCGGCAACTGCAAGGGCTCGTCGGGCAGTTCGAGGCTGGTCTCGGGTTCCGGTTCGACGGCGGGTGGTTCCGGCGGTGCCTCGGCGGGCGGACCGGCGAGGTCGAGGTCGACGGCCACGACGGCTGGCCGCTTCCCGCCGTCGTCGGGTACCGGCAGCAGCAGCCACAGCGCCAACAGCACCAGCAGGTGCGCCGCCAGCGACCAGGCGAGCCACGGTGCGCGGGCCAGTTCGTCGGCCATCAGGTCGGCGAAGCCCGGTTCGCGCGGTCGGTCGAGCGTCGCCACCTGCTGGGCCGCCGCGATCTTGCGGGCGCGTGCCGCCCGCCGCAGGTCGGGCAGAGGTACCAGCGTCGCCTGGCCGGTGTCGGCGACGACCAGGAACTCGCTGCGGCCGACGTACAGACGGGCCCCGAGCGACGCGAGGCCGTGCAGCACGGGTTGACGCTCGTACCA
This sequence comes from Planctomycetota bacterium, assembly GCA_036724695.1. Lineage (GTDB taxonomy): Bacteria > Planctomycetota > UBA1135 > UBA1135 > UBA2386 > JACKIC01. The sequence continues at coordinate 9,582 of DAIMFJ010000005.1, read as the reverse complement.
GGTGCCGTGGCCGCTGCCGAGGTCCTCGAGCGCGATGCCGCCGGCGGCGACGCGCAGCCGCAGGTGCCGCGGTCCAGCCCCGGGCGCGCGCAGGTCGCAGTCGTCACCGCTGCCGAGCACGTAGTCGCGGTCCGCCTCGAGGGCGAAATCCCGGCCGGCCAGGCGCACGGCGAACTGCTGCGGCGAATCGGTCACGACGGCGTTGCGGGATCGGGGTGCTGGTTTGGTTGTTTCGGGAGGCCAACCCGGGGACCATGCAACAGATCCCCATGAGCCTCAAGATCATCGGCGGCGAATACGGTGGCAGAGTACTGCATTCGGTGCGCGGCCTGGGCACGCGGCCGCTGCTCGGGCAGGTCCGCGAGGCCCTGTTCAACATCCTCGGCGAACGCATCGAAGGTGCGTTCGTCTGGGACCTGTTCGCCGGCTCGGGGGCTTCCGGGCTCGAATCGCTGTCGCGCGGCGCGGCCCGGGTGCTGTTCGTCGAGAAGAACCACAAGGCGATGGACGTGTTGCGGCAGAACCTGCGCACGCTCGGCGACGACGCCGTGCACCGCGGGGTGGTGCTGCGCGGCGATGCCTGGGATCCGCCGGTGATGCACCGGGCGGCGTTCGGCGCGGCGCGCGACGGCCAGGACGAGGCCGCCGCGAGCGACGCCGAGGTGCGTCCGGACGTGGTGTTCCTGGATCCGCCGTATGCGATGGTCGCCGAGGATCCGGTGAAGTCGATGGCCCGGGCCCGGCGGTTGCTCGAGCGCACCGCGGCAGGGGGGTGCGTGGTGTTCCACTTCGAAGTCGGGGTGCTGGATGCGGACGACTTCGATGGGGATCTGGATGTGGATCTGCGGGAGTGGGGTTCGACGGCGATCGCGATGCTGTGGCGCAAGGGGGAGGCGCCGGGGTATCTGCAGCGGCGGTGGGCGAAGGCGCGGGGCGAGGCGGGTGACTGAAGCTGGTACCTTGATTGTGTCCGGGGCGCAGCGGCGGCAGTAAGTCCTTTAGGGGCGGCCGCTTGGACGATCTGTTCGGCCGAGCGTATTGCCTCGCCCCCACCGGCGCAGGTCCTTCCGTGACCCCGGTTTGCGGCGCCGTGGCCGGCACCGGACACAACGAAGGTACCAGTACGGTCTCGATTGGAGGCTGGGGTTGGGGTGGGGTCAAGCAGCAGGACCCGATCCGCCGATACCGGAGCGTGGACCGGGCGACCGGCCCGCACCTGCATCATAAGAATAATAACCCGTGAAGAAACGCACGACCGAAGAGGTGGAACGCCTCGTCGAGCAGTTGATGGCGCCCGACCTGCCGAGGGCCGAGCGCATCGAACGACTGCGCGAACTCGTGCGTTCCGAAGCGGACATCCCGGACGAGCTGATGGACAAGGCGCTGCGCAGGTTGATGGAGCGGATCACGGAGTGACCGCGGCCGATCGCACCTACACGGAGACCCAGTCATGAAGAGCAAGTTGCTGCTTTCTTTCCTGCTCGCCGCCGCCGTTCCTGCGCAGGATGCCGATCTTGGCGCCGCGGTGACCACGACGCTGTCGCAGATTCGTGCCGAGCCCGAGGCGTACAAGAACGTCAAGGTCGACATGACCGTGCAGTTCGTGTCGCTAGGCCGCATCGCCAACCCGTTCTTCACGAAGTTCACGCCGACCGAGTACGCGAACTTCTACGTGTGGGGCGACGAGCAGCCGATCTGGCGCGAGAAGGCCTACGAGGACGTCTGCGGGACGATGTTCCTGGCCAAGGACAACGCCCAGGTCGAGCAGCTGTACCGCCTGGACCTGTACACGCGCCTGAAGGTCTCGGGCGTGGTGCGCAACACGTTCCAGAACACGCCGTGGATCGAGGTGCTGTCGTTCGAGGTGCTGCCGCAGAAGATCGACACCAGCGTGCTGGCCCACCTGTACCGCGGCGAGAAGCACATGGGCGAACGGCAGTGGCAGCGCGCCATCGCCGAGCTGCAGCGCGTGTCGGGTAGCGGCGTTCCGGAAGCGGCGATGATCGCCGCGCACGGCAACCTCGGCACCTGCCTGCTGCGCATCGGCGAGGCCGACAAGGCGTTGCCGTTCCTGCAATCGGCGTCGGCGATGAGCAAGGGCAAGGACCTGCAGATCCAGGCGATGCTGGAACTGGCGCAGGTCGCGCCGGCCAAGGCGATCGACCGCAACGCCAACGTCGCGACGCTGCGCGACAGCGAGCGGCCGATGTGGGAGGCGTTCGACGCCGACAAGAAGATGCCGGTGCGCAACCGCCCGGCCGGCAACCCGGCCGCGGCTCCGCAGCGCTGAGCGTCGACGCAGTCGCCGCTCGCGTCAACGCGGGCTGGCGCCGCCGGTGGCCGCCTCGTAGGCCGGCAGGACCTCGTCGGTCGGGCCGGCCATGCGCACCTGCCCGTGGTCCAACCACAGGCAGTGGCTGGTCGTCTGGCGCACGAACGACGCCGAGTGCGACACGGACAGGATGCACTTGCTCTTCTGCATCATCTGCTCCATGCGCGCCCGGCTCTTCTTCTGGAAGGCGCGATCGCCGACCGACAGCACCTCGTCGAGGATCAGGATCTCCGGTTCGATGGAGGTCGCGACCGCGAAGCCGAGGCGCGCGCGCATGC
>DAIMFJ010000005.1:0-6962 GCA_036724695.1 Planctomycetota bacterium | reverse complement strand
GTGCGCACCGGTTCGTCGAGCAGTTCGCCGAGTTCGCTGAAGTCGGCGATCTCCGGCAGCTTGTCGAGGATCGTGCGCCGGTCGATGCCGAGGAACGACGCGTAGAGCAGCACGTTCTCGCGGCCGGTCATCTCGGGATGGATGCCAGCACCCAGCGTGACCAGCGCGGAGACCTTGCCGCGGATCGTCGCCGTGCCCTCGTCGGGCGTCAGGATGTTGGCGAGCACGAGGCACAGCGTGCTCTTGCCAGCACCGTTGTGGCCGAGGATGCCCCAGCTCTCGCCTTCGCGGCAGACGAGGTCGACGCCGCGCAGCGCCCAACGCGTCTGCGCGGCCTGGCGCGATTCGCGGCCGGTCAGGATCTCGCGCAGCGAACGGGTCGGCCGATGCTGCAGACGGAACCACAGCCCGACGCCGCGCAGTTCGATCAGCGGCGCGCGGCCGCCGCCGTCACAGGAACTTGATGACGCGGCGGTCATGGTGTTGGTAGATGCGGTAACCACCCCACAGCACCAGCGCGGCTTCGGCGAGCAGCACCAGCCACCACAGGGCGGGGACGAAACGGCCGTACAGCACCGCGTCGCGGTAGCCGGTGATCAAGAGTGCGAACGGGTTGGCCATGTAGACCCCGTACAGCACGTCGGCCCACGGGGCGGCGACCACCTTGGCGAGCTTCTCGCGGATCGAATCGATGCTGTACAGCCCCGGCGACAGGTAGAAGCCGACGCGCAGCACGTGGGTCACGAACAGCCGCAGATCCTGCAGCAAGGCCCCGTAGCAGCTCATCGCCATGCAGACGCCCGCGGTGATCGCGATCTGGAACGCCATCAACGGCACGATCTGCACGACCGGCAGCCACTCGCCGGTGTGGTGCGGGCTCGGCCAGACCAGCGTCGCGAGCAGCAGCACGCCGAAGCCGGCCAGGAAGTACACGAAGCCCGAGAACACCACCGACAGCGGCAGCACGACGGTCGGGAACGCCACCGACTTGATCAGCCGCTCGTTGCCGCGCAGCAGCGTCAGCGCCCGGCCGACCGCGGTCGCGAAGTGCTTCCAGGTCACCAGCGCGCAGAACAAGAACAGCGGATACGGCGCGTAGCGCGCGTCGCCGTGACCGAACAGCCCGGCGACGATGGCCCAGTAGACGAGCATCATCAGCACCGGATCGAAGAACCACCACAGCCAGCCGAGCCGACTGCCGGCGACCGAGCGCTGCAGTTCGCTGTAGGTGAGCGCCCGCAGCAGATCGCGGCGCGCCAGCACGTTCGGCAAGGTCGAGAGCATCGAGGCGAGAAAGGTCGGCGCGGCGGTGGTCAGCGGTCGCGCGACGGTTGGGGGGCCGCGGCGAGCAGGTCGGCGACGGTCTGCGCCACCACGCGATAGCCGGGCGCCGCCGGATGGCCGTCGGCGTCGGCGGGGTACGCCGCGACCCCGGCCAGCACGGCGTCCTGCAGCGGTCTGGTGGTGTCGACGACCTGCCGACCGGCGGCTTGCAGGCGAGCGACGAGTTCGGCCGTGTTGTCGGCTTCGTGGGCGACGAGGTCGGTGAACACCTGGCTCGGCGCGACGCCATGGCGGGCCAGCAGCGGCGCGTAGACCCGCTCCTTGGTCGGCACGATCACGAACGTCACCGGCACGTCGGCGGTGGCGGCGAGCCTGGCGAGGTCGTCGGCGAGCTCCGCGAGCACGCGGTAGCCGGCCAGCACGGCCGGGTTGCCGCGGTTGTTGACGAACCAGCGACGGCCTGGCGTGAACGCGACCTTGCGGTCCGGCAGCTGCACCGTCTCCGGCTCCTCGCGCTCGAACTTCAGGTCGAAGCCCTGCAGCGTGGCATGGCCGGCGACGCGGAAACGCGCGAACTCGGCCGCCGCGTAGACCTGCGTCAGCGACTCGATCGCGTCGTTGCCCATGTACAGACCGACGAGCAGCCGTTCGGGCGCGAAGCGCAGCGCCTTCTCGGCGATGTAGCGGTACTGCGCACCGCCCCAGCCGCCGAGTGCCATGTTGTAGACCGACCGGCCGGTGCGCGCGGCGAGCTGGCTCGGCCAGTTGTCGGCGAGCGCGACGCCCCAACCGTAGGTCTGGCTGTCGCCGATTGTCACCAGGTCGAGCTTGTTCGGTACCCCGGTGCCGCGGAAACCGAGCACGTCGTGCGGCCCCGATTGCTGGTTGCCCGCGTGCAGCGGTCGCGGCCGCACCTTGGTGACCGGGTCGGGCAGCAAGGCCCGGTGCATCGTCGCCGGGGCCTCGGGGTCGAACACCAGTTCGTAGAACGGCGCGGCGGCGACCGAATCCCGCGCGACGCCGAGGTCGACCTCGGTCGCGCCGCCGCCGGCGAGCCGGCCGACGGCGATGCCGCCCACCAGGCACACCACGTTGGTGGTGGCCAGCAGGATGCCGAAGAAGGCGTTCCGTCGGCGAGGATCGGCGGGGAGTTGCATCGCGCGGGAGCGGTGGGTTTCAGCGTGTCGGCGTGGGCGCCGTCGGCCCTGGCAGGGGCGGCAGTTGCCACGGCGCCAGCTGCTGCACGAGCCTAGTCTGCGGCCCGTCGTCGTTCACGAACTCGTCGAACAGCGATTTCGAATCGAGGTCCTCGATCGGCCGCAGCCAGCCGTTCGGGCGGGCCACCGAGAACATCGGCACCCGGTGGCGCTGCGCGGCCGCGCCGAGCCAGAGGTCGGCCATGCCGGTCGACGCGAAGTCGCCGAACGCCAAGGGGATCGCCCGGGTGTGCCAGGCCGTCGTGCCGGTGCCGAGCAGGTGCACTTGCCGGTCCTCGACGAGTTCGTGCTTGAACGACAGCACGGTGCGGCCGTTCGGCGCGAAGAAGCGTTCCACCTTGGCCGGCAGGATCGTGCCGTGCAGGCCGACGATCGCCCGGTCGGCGTACTGCCGCAGCTTGGCGAGCAGATGGTCGACGTAGTCCGGCGGGTAGACGATGTCGTCGTCGACGGTCAGGTAGTAGCCCGGCCGCGCGTCGGCGAGGAAGAAGAACTTGCCGTTGTCGCGCAGGTCGCCGTGGTCCTGGCTGCGTTCGACGCGGATCCGCGGATGCCGCAGGAACGTCGGCACGTCGTCGTAGTGGTTCAGGTAGACGTTGAGCTGGTCGACCTGGTCGAGCAGTGCCGCGACGACGCGCGAGAGGCCGGCGCGCCGCGACGGGATCGACGCCATCGACACGGTGACGAAGTCGTCGCCCCACAGGCAGTCGCGCACCAGTTCGGCGGGGGCCTCGAACGGCCGCCGGCGCAGCGGGAACGGCAACCGCGGGGCGTTCGTCGCCGCGTGCCACTGTTCGTACGCGGTCACGTACTGGGCCCGCGCCGCCGACAGGAACTCCGGTTGGCTCTTGCCGGCCTGCAGGTCGACGTCGCCCGCCGACAGCGAGTCGGCGCGGGCCCGGGCGATGTACAGCGGTTCGTCGACGTGGGCGACGCCGGCCTTGCCGAAGCACAGCCGCAGGCGCTGCAGGAACTCGGCGTCGGCCGAGGTGCGCACCGAGTCGTAGAAGCCCATGCGGTCGAGCACGGTCGCCTTGTCGAACAGCAGCGTGATCAGGCCGAGCCGCTGCTCCAGCCCGCGGTTGAGCACCACCTTGCCGTGTTCGTCGACCCGCACGTAGTTGCACGACACGGCGACGGCATCGCGCGCAGCGGCGAGGGCCGCCAACTGCTTCTGGATGCGGTCGGGTGCCGACGTGTCGTCGGAATCCTGCAGCGTGACGAAGCGCCCGCGCGCGTGACGGATGCCGAGGTTCTTGGCCCAGTAGGTGCCGCGATTCTGGTGGCAGGACAGCACGCGCAGCCGCTCGTCCCCGGCCTGCAGGCGGGCCAGGATCGCGGGGGTGTCGTCGCGGCTGGCGTCGTCGACGACCAGCAACTCGAGGTGCCGGTGCGTCTGGTCCAGGATCGAACGCACGGCCTCGGCGACGAACGCCGCCGAGTCGTGCGTCGTCATCACCACCGAGACGAGTTCGTCGCCGCGGATCGGCGCCGAGGTGGCCGTTCTGCCGCCGGTGGCCTTGACCGCCGGTTTGCCGGTGAACTTGCGGCGCAGCGCCTGCAGGGCCTTCTTCGGGTTGGCCAGCGCGTTGAGCAGCCGGGTCCCCCAACGCTGCTGCCGGTCCTGGCGGTAGGCCTGCAGCAGGCGTTCGAGCTGTGCGGAGACGCCGTTCATCTGCACCTGCAGGTTCTGCAGCTGCCGACTGCCGTCGTCGTCGCCGGACTTGCCGCCGTCGCGGGTCGCGTTGCGGCGTTCGAGCCTCGCCACCGCGGCGGCCAGGTCGCGCACCTGGCCGGCCAGCTGGCCGCGGTCGTTCTGCGCCAGCGTGGCGCCGTTGGCGCGCTGGCGGGCCCGCAGCGACGCATCCCAACGTGACATCAAGGCCCGGAAGCGCTGCTCGGCGGTGCTGGCCGGCAGGAAGCAGTAGGTCGGCGTGCTGTTGAAGCACTCGACGAGCACGTAGCCGAAGCGCTCGAGCTGCGCCTGGATGCGGCCGAGTTCGGCGTTCGACTGGATCTCGACGTACAGCGCCGGCTGCGCCTGCTGCAGCAGCTTCGCCATGCCGGCCAACACCTCGGCCTCCATGCCTTCGACGTCGATCTTGACCAGCTTGACGCCGTCGGCCAGGCCGAGGTCGTCGAAGGCACGGACCACGACGGGGCCGTCGTGCGTCGGCCGCAACGTGCAGTGGCCGAGGTTGTGGGCGTCGTCGAGCGACAGGTCGGCTCGTGCCGAGGCCGCGCCGAGACCGATCTCGTGCACGGTGACCCGCGCGGCGAGGTCGTTGAGCCGCACGTTCTCGCGCAGCGTGCGCGCGCTCTCCGGGTGCGGTTCGAACGCCACCACGCGGGCCCGACAGACCGCTCCGAAGTAGACCGTGTGCGTGCCGATGTTGGCGCCGACGTCGAGCACCACGTCGTCGGGGCGCAGCAGGTGCTGGGCGTGCTCGAGCAGCTCCTGCTCGTAGAGAGTGCCCGAACCGGCGATCCGCTTCTGGATCAGGTCGTCGTGGCGGGGCAGGCTGAACCGCAGCAGGGTACCGCCGACGGTCAGTTCCTTGCTGAGTGCTTCGTGCATCGGGTTGGGGCTGGACGGCCGTGGTTCAGGCATAGCCGAACCGCTGCTGGAACTCGGGAACGCGCTCGTGGGCCCAGGCGACGAGGTCGCGGGCCGCCGCCGGCAGGCTCGGGTCGCGATGGCGGTGCAGCGAGCGGTCGGTCACCGCGCCGGCGTGCCGTTCGACCTCCTGGCCGCGCCCGTACAGTTCGGCGAGGTTGCGGTCGGGCTGGCCGTCGAGCGGCCAGTCGAGCCAGCTGGCCAGCTCGGCGCGGTAGGCGGGATCGCCGACCAGGTCCTCGTAGCGCACGACGCGGTGGTTCGGGCCGGTGGCGGCACTGGCGACCGCCAGCACGCCGGTCGGCGCGGCGATCAGGTAGTCGCGCAGCCACGCTTCGCCGCGCTCGGGATGGTTGTCGCGCAGCGACTTCTCGTAGAGGCTCAGCGCGACGTCGCGCAGGTCGCGGACCAGTACCACGACCCGCTTGGGGCGCAGGCGGGTCAGGGTCGGTTCGAGCAGGTTGGGGCGCACTTCCTTGAGGCCCCAGCGCTGCAGCCGCCGCAGCCGTTCGCCGAACACGCGGCCGATGCGTTGCGGCGGCGTCTCGCCGGGCCGCGGCAGCCATTCGCCAGGCTCGACGTCGAGTCCGAACGAACGTGCCTGGGCGATCACGTCGCGGCCGGTGCTGGCGTCGGCGAAGCGCGGCTCGACCAGCAGCCAGCGGTGCGGCGGCGTGGTCAGCAGGTTGGCGAGCAGCGTCGAGCCGGAACGGCCGAGGGCCGCGACGAACAGGTCGGGGGTGGGCAGGTCGAGGTCTTGCATCCGGTGCGAACGGCGCTGCGCGCGCCGCGACGATACCGAATCGCCGGTCCGATTGCGCCCTTCGCCAGCGGGCGATTGCATCGCCGCGCCCGGCCGTCTGTAGTCCCGGCTCCCGTCGGCCGCCGGCGGCCGGGCCGCGCATGGACTTCAGCATCGTCATCCCGACCTACAACGTGCGGCGCTACGTGCGCGAGTGCGTGCAGTCGGCGGTCGAGCAGCGGTTCGAAGGTCGCCACGAGGTGATCGTCGTCGACGACGGCTCGACCGACGGCACCGCCGAGCTGGTCCGCGAACTGGCCGCGGGCACGCCCGACGTCACGGCGTTGTTCCAGGCCAACGACGGCGCGCCGGGCAAGGCCCGCAACCGCGGCCTCGACGCGGCGCGCGGCGAGTACCTGGTGTTCCTCGACAGCGACGACCGCCTGCCGCCGGAGACCTTGGCGTGGTACCACGAGGTCGCGCGGGCCGAGGCGCCGTGCCTGATCGCCGGGGCCCGCCGCCTGCTCGACGACGCTGGGGCCGTCACCGGCCGGCGCGACCTGCCCGCGGCGTGCCGGGGGAAGCGCGCGGTGCCGCCGCGACTCGACCTGCGGTTGCGCAGCCTGTTCCACAACGCCAGCGGCAAGGCGTTCCGCCGCGCGGTGGTGGCTGCCGCCGGGGTCAGGTTTCCCGAGGGGCATCCCGGCCAGGACACAGCTTTCACGCTGGGATTCCTGGCATTTGCCAGGTTTCTGTATGGTGGCGACCAACTGGTCTACGACGTGCGGGTGCGCGACGACGCCGCCAATCCGTCGTTGACCCAGCAGTTCGGGGCGCGCGCGGTCGAGCGCCGGCTGCTGACCGCGCGGCAATGCGTCGACGGCCTGCTGGCCCGCGATCTCGCCCGGCACGGTGCGCGCGCCGTGCGCCCGCTCGACCATCGCCGCCCGGCCCTCGGGATCAAAGGAGACGTCATATTCGGTGAACGCCGCGCCCTTGGCCGTCAGCAGTTGCTTGGCCCGAACGCAATAGGGGCACATCGCGGTGGTATAGATTTCGACCTTGGCCACGCCTTACTCCTGAAACAGTTTGGCCCAATATG
>DAIMFJ010000004.1:40200-40631 GCA_036724695.1 Planctomycetota bacterium | reverse complement strand
CGTGGGTGGCGCGAGGTGCGCGGCGACGCGATGCCCGACGACGTGCTGCAGAAACTGCTGGGCGACTACGAGCAGCAGCTGCGCGAGCTCCCGTACGTGTGGGGGAAGCGACTCGCCGAGGCGGCCACCACGGTCGAGGCCAAGGCGGCGGCGCTTGCGAATGCGGACGCGCTGGCGATCCTGGCCACCGTCGACGGCGGCGAACCGGAGGCGGCGGCGTTCGTGGCCGGGCCACGCTTCGCCACGTTGTTCGGGGCCCGCGGTGGCGGCAACGTCGTCGATGGGCCGAGCCGCAAGCCCGACGAGCCCCTCGCCGCAGGTTCGGTGCTGACGTTTCCGGCCGGGGTCTTCGCGCTGGGCGACCTGGGGCGGGGCAACGAGCCGTTCCCGAGCGATGTCACCGTGCGCGGTGCCGGCATGGATGCGACGTT
>DAIMFJ010000004.1:10081-40136 GCA_036724695.1 Planctomycetota bacterium | reverse complement strand
CAGCCTGCCGGCGCGGTCGGCGGTCGATCGCTTCGCGATCGAGGACTGCACGGTGTTCAGCGAAAGCGGCATCACCGACATGCGGCAACATGCGGCCGTGTTGTCGTTGCGGCGGGTGCGCGTCGTCGGCTTCGATTGCGGGGCGGGTAGCGCCGTGGCGCTGTACCTGTTCGGCAAGTCGGCGCTGCTCGCCGTCGATTGCCGATTCGAAGGTGGCTACGGCCGTGCCCCTGGCAACTACGCCAATCTGATGGACACCCGCAGCCTGTGTCTGGCCCACTTCGAGCGCTGCCTGTTCGACCGCGTGGGCCTCGCCGATGCCGGGGCCACGGCGCGCTTCGTCGGCTGCGAGATGCGGGAGCTGCTCGGCGCGCCGCCAGCAGCATCGACCTACGAGAACTGCCGGATCACGGTGATCGACGCGCAGCGGCACTGGGACGCGGAATACCGGCGCCGCGACCTGAACACGCTGTTCCCGCAGTGGCGGGAACGGCTGCGGCGCTGAGCGAGGCGTGGCTGGGCCCGGTTCGGCACGAACCTCGTCGAATCCGGTAATTCGCCACGTCGCCAGCCCGTTGCCGGGCGGAGGCGCATGCCATGAAGATCGTGATTCCCGGTGGCTCCGGCCAGGTCGGCACCCTGCTCGCCCGCGCGTTCCACGCCGACGGTCACCAGGTCGTCGAACTGTCGCGGCGACCCCGGCAAGTGCCGTGGCGCACGGTGGCCTGGGATGCGCAGCACCAAGGCGCGTGGAGTCGCGAGATCGACGGTGCCGACGTCGTCGTCGGGCTCGCCGGCCGCTCGGTGGACTGCCGCTACACGCCGGCCAATCGCCGGCTGATCCTCGACTCGCGGGTGCAGTCGACGCTGGCCGTCGGGGCGGCGATCGCCGCCGCCACCCGCCCGCCGCGGGTGTGGCTGCAGGCCAGCACGGCGACGATCTACGCACACCGCTACGAGGCACCCAACGACGAGGCCACGGGTGTGCTCGGCGGTGACGAACCGGGGGCGCCGTCGACGTGGAACTTCTCGATCGCCGTCGCCAAGGCCTGGGAGGCCGCCGCCGCGCAGGTGCCGCTGCCGCACACGCGGCTGGTGCTGCTGCGTTCGGCGATGACGATGAGCGCCGACCGCGGCGGCATCTTCGACGTGTTGCTGCGGTTGGTGCGCTTCGGCCTCGGCGGCACGCCCGGCGACGGTCGCCAGTTCGTGTCGTGGATCCACGGCGAGGACTTCGTGCGGGCCGTGCACTGGCTGATCGCGCACGAAGAACTGGCCGGCGCGGTCAACCTCGCCGCGCCCGAGCCGCTGCCGTTCGCCGAGTTCCTGCGGCTGCTCCGCTTTGCGTGGGGCGCGCGCATCGGTCTGCCGGCGGCACGTTGGATGCTCGAGATCGGCGCCTTCGTGATGCGCACCGAGACCGAGTTGGTCTTGAAGAGCCGGCGCGTCGTGCCGGGTCGGCTGCTGTCGAGTGGATTCGAGTTCCGTCACCCGCAATGGGCGGCCGCCGCGCAGGACCTGTGCCGGCAGTGGCGAGCCGTTGCAACCACCGGCCGCAGTTGAGAGGCAGGCCAGCCGTCGCCGAGGTGCCGACCGACCGGCGGCCGGCACCGTCGTTGGCGTGAGGAGTCCAGTTGGTGCTTGCGCAGGTGACGGCAGGGGCAAGGATGCACGGTTCGATGCAGAGAACCTTCCAACTCCAGGCGCCGGGCAAGGACGACGCGCGCGTTCGCGACAAGATCCGTCAGGCGGTGAACAACTACGTGCGCCGCGAGTCGCGCCGCACCCCGCCAGCCGGTTGCCGCGGCTGGGACTTCGTGTGCCGCGTCGGCCCGACGGCCGATTCGGCGCAGCCGCGCCCGCTCAAGGAGGTCGGCGGCGCCATCGATGCGGCTGCGCTGGCCGGTGCGACGCAGGTCTTCGTCGAGATCGTCGCCAAGGCCGCGGTTCGGCCGGGCTCCGCCTGAGAGGCCGCCACCGCGCTGGTTGGCCCTGCCGGGCGCCCGGCGCCCGGTCGCACGAAATCCCTCGCAAGCGGCGCATCGCCTCGACACATTCTGCACCATGCGTCGTGCGGTCGCCGCGTCCTTGCTCGCGCTGGTCGGGTTCCTCGTCGTCGTCGGGCTGCGGCCGACGGGGGCGATCGAACGCCTCGAATTGTTGACCCTGGATGCGCGCTACGCGCTCGGACTGGGGCGCCAGGCGCCGGCTTCCGACCTGGTGATCGCGTGGATCGACCAGGAGTCCATGGACTACATGGACGGCAACGACACGCCGTTCCCGTGGCCGCGCGGGGTGTACGCCGCCGTGCTCGAGCACCTGGTCGCCAGCGGTGCCCGCGCGGTGGTGTTCGACGTGTTGTTCGACCAGCGCGGCAACGCCGAGGACGATCGGGCCTTCGCGGCGGCGCTCACCGCTGCGCGCGGCGACGTGCTGGCGATGAAGTTCGTCGGGCATCGCGACGGCGGCCGCAACGCCACCGAGAACCAGGACTTCGCGGCGCGCGGACTCGGGGCCGGCGTGGCGGGGGCCCTCGCCAGGCCGCCGGAGCGGGGCATGGTGCTGCCACTCGCCGAACTGGTCGCTGGCGCCGACCAACTGGGCTTCGTCAACATCCGCCCCGACGCCGACAAGACCTTCCGGGGCTACGATCTGGTGCGGCTCTGGGGGCCACCGGGCGGACAGCTGACCGCCCAGCCTTCGCTGGCCCTGGCCGGCGCGATCGCGGCGGGCGCGGGCGGCGACGTGCGGCTGGTGGCGCCGGGGCAGTTGGCCATGGGCGATGGCCCGGGCGTGGCGATCGCGAACGACGGCCGCATGCTGCTGAACTTCCGCGGCGGGCCGTTCACGTTCGCGAAGGTCAAGTTCGTCAACATCCTGGAGTCGATCAACCGCCTCGACGCCGGCCAGCCGCCGCTCTACGCGGCGGACCTCTGGCGCGACAAGATCGTCTTGGTCGGCATCCATGCCGAAGGCTACGAGGACGCGCACCCGACGCCGCTCGCCGAACGGTTCCCCGGCGTCGAGTTGCACGCCACGGCCCTCGACAACCTGCGGCGCGGCGATGCGCTGCAGGTCCTGGATTGGGAACTGCCGCTGGCGGCCGCGGCCGCAGCGCTCGGCACGGCGACGGTGTTCTTGCTGCCGGGGGTGCTGTGGCCGGCGATCGCCTTGGGTCTCCTCGCCGCGCTCGGCGTCGCGTGGGTGCTGTGGGCGTGGGTGTTGCTGGCGGTCGTGCCGGTCGCCGCACCGGCCCTCGCCGGCGGCGTGTCGGCGGCCGGGGCGTTCCTGTACCGGCTGGTCGTCGAAGGTCGCCAGAAGCGCGACATGCACCGGGCGTTCCGCAGCTATCTGGCCCCCGAGGTGCTCGTCGAGGTGCTGCGCGATCCGGCGGCCCTGCAGCTCGGCGGCGAAGTGCGCGACGTGACCCTGTTCTTCACCGACCTGCAGGGCTTCACCGGCCTCGCCGAGCACAGTGCACCGCACGAACTGGTGGCGTTCCTGAACGACTACTTCACGCGGATGTGCCGGCCGGTGCTCGCCGAACGTGGCGTCATCGACAAGTTCGTCGGCGACGCGATCATGGCGTTCTTCGGTGCGCCGATCCGCACCGCCGACCACGGCCGCGCTGCCGTGCGGGCGGCCCTGCTGGCCTTGCAGACCAGCGAGCAGATCGCCGCCGAGGTCGTTCGCCGCGGCATTCCACCGATCAAGACCCGCATCGGCATCCACTCCGGCCAGGCGGTGATCGGCAACATGGGTTCGGTCGATCGATTCGACTACACGGCGATCGGCGACACCGTGAACCTGGCCGCCCGGCTGGAAGGTGCGAACAAGTACTTCGGGACTGGCTGTCTGGTCAGCGAGACCGCCTGGGCGATGGCGGCCGCCGAGGTCGTCGGCCGCGAGGTCGGCCGCATCGGGGTCGTCGGCCGGCAGGAGCCGATCCGGGTCTTCGAGCCGCTGGCGCTGCGCGCGGCGGCCACGCCTGCGGTGCTCGACTTTGCGGCGCAGTGGGCCGCTGCGCAGGCCGCCTTGCAGCGCGGCGATCGACCGGCGGCGCGCACGGGTTTCGCGGCCTGCGCGCGGTTGCGACCGGACGACCCGTTGGTGGCTCTCTACCTGGAGAAGTTGCTCGACCCGGCTTTCGACGGCACGTTCCGGCTCGACGCCAAGTGACGCCGCGGTCAGGTCGCGCCGGTCGCCGGCCAGGCCGGAAATTCCTCGCGCAACCTCGCCCTTTTCGCGACTCTTGCCGCATGCGACCAGCCAGACGGCTTCTCGGCCTTCTCGTGGTGTTGAGCCTGCTCGCGGCGGACACGCCGCAGGATCCAGGTGCCACCTTGACCGTGACCCGCAAGACCACCAAGTTGCGGGCCGCGAAGCGCTCGTTCGCGCCGGCCGTCGCCGAACTTTCCGAGGGCGACAAGCTCGCGTTCGACCGGCGCGAGGGCGCGTGGCTCGCCGCGCGCTTCCAACAGGTGACGGGTTGGTTGCACGAGAGCGACGCGTCGCCCAATCGCGACGTGCGGCTGTCGGGCGAAGGCGTGCGCGAGACCTACACCGCCAGCGAGACGTCGGCGGCGCGCAAGGGCTTCAATCCGCAGGTCGAGAAGGCCTACCGAACCGGCAACCCGAACCTCGAACGGGCGTTCCAATGGGTGGACAAGCTGCAGGCGCGGCTGGTCCCCGAGGCCGAGCTGCGCAGTTTCCTGGTCGAGGGTGGGCTGCTCCAGGAGGTGCGGTGATGCGTCGCGCTGCGTTGTGGTTGGTCCTGCTGACCATGCCGCTGGCAGCGTGTGCCGCGGTGATGAACGCGCTCGAACAGGCCACCGACGAGAACACGGCGGAAGGCAAGTTGATTCGCGGCGCCAATCGGCTGCGCAAGTCCTTCCAGGACCTGGATCCGAGCGAAGAGCACTTCATCGGCCGGTCGGTCGCCGCGCAGATCCTGGCGATGCCACAGTATCCGCTCGCCGAGGACGAGGCGCAGCTGCGCTACGTCGAACGCGTCGGCTTGGGGCTGGTCGCCACCAACGACCGCGTGCGGCGTCCGTTCCTCGACTACCGCTTCGGGGTGTTGGCGACCGACGAGATCAACGCCTTCGCGTGCCCCGGCGGCCTGATCCTGGTCACGCGCGGTCTGGTGCAGGAGGCCCGGAGCGAAGACGAACTCGCCGCCGTGCTCGCGCACGAGATCGCCCACGTCACGCTGCGCCATGGCGTCGCGGCGATCCAGCAGGCCAACCTCGCCCAGGCGTTCACCTACCTCGGGGCCGGCGCGGCGCAGGCGACGATGAGTCAAGAGGACCTCGACGCGCTGACCGGGGTGTTCGACGAATCGGTCGGCGACATCGTGCAGACCTTGGTGACGAGTGGCTACTCGCGTGCGGCCGAAGCCGAGGCCGACGACCTCGGTCGGGAATTCCTCGCCACGGCCGGCTACGACCCGCAGGCGCTGAACCGCGTGCTGCTGGCCATGCAGGGCACCGGCGGCGAGGGCGGCATGTTCGCCACCCATCCGTCGCCACAGGAGCGGCTGACGGCGCTCGGCGCGCCCCTCGCTGCGACGATCGATCCGGCGGCTGCGGCCAGACGGCAGGCCCGCTTCGCCGCCGCGTTCGGCCGCTGATCCCGTCCCAGACCCGCTGCTCCCCTGCCCGAAAGGCCGCTCGTGGAACCTTGGCTCCTGGTGCTCGTCTGTTGCCTCTGCTGGCTCGGGCTGACGGTCCTGTTGACCTGGTGGGCGCGCCGGCTCGACGCGCGCCAACTGCCGCTGCGCGCCCCGGTGCGGTCGCTGCGTGGCATCCTGTTGCCCCTGGTGCTGCTGTACCTGCTGGCCGTCCACGGTCTGGGCTGGTCGGTCGAGGCGGGACAGGAACGCTTCGCGGATGCGCTGCGAGCCCTGCAGACGTTGCTGTGGCTGGCCGGCATCGTCGTCGCGCTGTCGTTCGTCACCACCACGGCGTTGATGCGCCGCGAGGGGGCCCAGTTCGAGACCCGCTACCCGAAACTGCTGGTCGACATCGTCCGGCTGCTGCTGGTGTCTGTGGGGGCGTGTTTCGTGATCGCCGGCGTGTGGGACAAGGACCTCGGCGGGTTGTTGACCGCGGTCGGGGTCAGTTCGATCGTGCTCGGGCTCGCCCTGCAGAACACCCTCGACAACGTCATGGCCGGCATCGCCGTGCTCGTCGAGCGGCCGTTCCAGGTGGGTGAGTGGATCACGGTCGGCTCGCTCACCGGCGAGGTGATCGAAATGAACTGGCGCTCGGTGCGGATCCGCACCCGCGATCGCGACCTGTTCGTCGTCCCGAACTCGGTGATCGGCAAGGAGACCCTGGTCAACCTGTCGCGGCCGACGCGAGCGCACGTGGAGACCCACGTGCTCGGCTTCTCGTACGACGATCCGCCGAACAAGGTCAAACGGGTGCTGCGACAGGTCGCCCTGTCGACTCGCGGGGTGTTGGCGCAGCCGGAGCCGGAAGTCCACACCACGCGGTATGCCGACTGGTCGATCGAGTACACGGTTCGTTACTTCATCGACGACTACGAACGCCAGTTGGAGATCAACGACGAGTTCATGACGCGCATCTGGTATGCCGCCAAGCGCCATGGCTTGACGATTCCGTTCCCGACGCAGGTCGAGTACTCGGTCGAACCGCCGAGCCGTGGCGAGTCGAGGGAAGGCCTCGCCGCCGCACTGACGCAGGTGCCGGTGTTCGTGCCGTTGGCGCCCGAAGAGCTCGAGAGTCTGTCGCACACCTGCGGACGCCTCGAGTTCGGCCGTGGGGAACGGATCGTGCACCAGGGCGATCCGGGCGACGCGATGTACATCGTGCTCGAAGGCACGGCGATCGTGACCATCCAGGACACCAACGAGGCCGAGCGCGAAGTGGCCCGCCTGTCGCGCGGGGAGTTCTTCGGGGAGATGGCGCTGCTCACCGGCGAACCGCGCAGCGCCAGCGTGACGGCCGTCGACGACCTGGTCGTCCTGGTGGTGAACAAGAGTGCGCTGCAGTCGATCCTGGCACGCCGCCCCGGCCTCGCGCAGGAGATGGCGGAGATCGTCGAAGCCCGACGCCTGGGCTTGCGAGCCGTGCGCGACCTGCAGGTCGCTGCACCGCCCCAGAAGGCCGCTGCGCAGCGCTCCGCCGGCGAGCTGGTGCAGCGCATCCGCCGCTTCTTCGGGCTCTGACGCGAGGCCCTCGGCGGGGCTGTCCAGGCGGCCCGGCTGCCATCCCCATCGCTCGCCCGGGTGGCGGCGAGTGGGGGGCGCGATGGTGTCTCCGACCGACGGGGCCCGCGGACAGCCGCGGCACCTACGTCATTGGATCCTGATGCTCATGCCGCGGGACAGCGAGGCGCCGAGGGCATTGTTGGTCGGGTCCAGGGCGAGGATCTGCTGGTAGAACTCCATGCCCACGAACGCGGGACTGCCGGGAATGGACCAGCCGAACGTCGCCGAGTTCTGCGCGCCGACCAGGACCTGCAGGGCATCGATGCTGACCTGCAGCTTGCATCCAGGTGCACCGTACGGAGTCATGTCCAGGGGCAGGGGTCCCGCCGAGGCCGCCACTCGGCTGAGGCCGAGGATGTGGAAACAAGCCGACTGCGGCAGGTTGTCGATCTGGGCCACGAAGGCCCCGCCAGCGACCGGCGGCAGCACCTGGGTCAGTGTCACGTCGCCCATGGTGCCCGGGCACCCGGTCCCGTGGGACTCGTAGACGAACGGCTGCAGCGACATGTCGTCGTAGTAGACCGGGCTCGCGTTGTTGGCGTAGAGATCGACTGCCTGGATCTCGAGCTGGCCGCCGCCCTGGCCGAAGACCCCGCGCGACCACTGGTAGCCACCACCGAGCGTCGGGTGATCCGCCAACAGCGGATCGTCGAGCAAGGTGTCGTTGTAGTAGAACTGCGTCCAGTCCTGGTCGAGGTCGACGAACACCTTGATCTCGACCCACTGATCGGTCACCAGGGTGGTGCTGGCCGGACTCAGCGATCCGGCATCGGCCGACACGGTGCCCACAGCCGCGTCGAACTTCACCTGCACCGACCAGTTGTAGGGACCCTGGGGAGCGGCGTAGCGGTTCAGCAGGATGAAGTAGCTCTGCCCGGTCATCGTCGAGGGCACGTACTGCATGGCCCGATACACCCACTTGCCGGACGTGATGTTGGCGTACTGGTGGACGAGATCGGACGGACCCGCGATCTCGACCGAGTTGGGGTTGCTGCGCGCCTGGGCGGTGGAGACGAAGGCGCCCGCGCCCGGGCCCCATTCCTCCCAGCCTCCCTGGTTGACGATCTGCGAATTCGGCAGGTAGGAGTCGAAGTTGTCGGACCACTGGGCATGTGCGGTCGACGTGCAGAGCAGGACGAGTGCCGGAACGGACAGCATGGAGTGCTTCATTCTTGGAGTCCCATCGTGGTTGGAGTGGTGTGAGAGGGCGTGCCAACAGCGGTCATCGGCCCTCGCCAATCCATGGCAGGATTGCTCGGAGCCTGGACCTCCGTTGCCCATCCGGGAACTCTACCCGGGCAGGTTCGTGCAGCGGCATGGCTTCCCAGCCCGCGGCGGCGATTCGTTCGAACCGAGCCCGCCGCCCCGTGTCCAGGCAGATGGTTGCCGAAGTCTACGGAGCGCCTCGGGCGCCGGCCGGGCGTCGCGCGCCGACGATTCGGTGGCTTCGGGCGCTGTGCCGCAGCCCTGGCCGGCGTAGGCTCTGACGCCCCAGCTGCACCCACCCGACAGAGCCCGCCGACCATGACCGAACGATTCGAACGCCATCGCCAGCCGTGGACGCCTGCCGAGATCCAGAAGCTCCACCAGATGGCCGGCAAGGGCATGAGCCTCAAGGCGATCTGCACCAACCTCAAGCGCAGCGAGGAGTCGGTCAAGATCCGCGCCAAACTCGACAAGCTGCTGATCGCCAAGAAGCGCTGACCGGCGGCGCGCCCTGCGCATACCTCACCCGGTCCCGAATGCGCACGCGGTCGCGCAACCACCTGCGCATCAACCGGTTGCGACTGCCGATCGCAAACCTCGCTGCAGCCGCGCCACCGGTGCGGAACTCAGCGGCCGAGCTGGCCGGGCAGGCGGCGGACCGGCTGGCCGACCGGCCGGCCGACCGGCACCTTGCGCTGCTGGTTCGCGAAGCCCTGCCACGCGGCCGCGGCTTCCTGCGGGGCCTTGCCGAGGCTCGGATGGCGCAGTTCCTTGCCGCGCACGGTCACCTGCATGACGCCGTTCTGGATCTTCGCGGCGCGCACTTCGTCGATGCGCGCCAGCCCGTGGCTACCCGCCTGACGCTGCACGTTCTGCGCCAGCGAGCGGGCCGAAGCCTGGCCGAACCCGTCGAACAGCTTCGCGAACGGCACGGTGTCACGCAGGAAGTTGCGCACGTCGCGCTCGAAGTCGGCGAGCAGGCCGTTCAGCAGGTCCTTGACGATCGGCAGGTTGCGCACCTCCGCAGGCAGGCCGAGTCGCAGTTCGACGTTGCCGACCTGGGCCTTCTGGAAGCTCAGGTTCATGCCGTCGAGCTTGAAGAACAAAGTGCCCTCGAGGGTGCGGTCCAGGCTGGGGCGGAAGTCGACGACGGTGTCCTCGTTGCCGCCGGCCTTCACCGTGATGCGCGCGCTACCCAGCCGCGAGCCGCGGGCGATCGCATAACGAACCGCGACCAGGTCCTTGTCGGCACCGGACTTGACGACGCTCACCGTGCCCCAGTCGACCTCGAACGGGCCGGCTTCGAGGCGCAGGCGCAGGAACGGATCGAGCGCGCCGCCGTTGCCGCCGACCTTGACGCGCAGGTCGGGCACGTTGGCGGTCAGCTTCGCCGGCACGCCGAGCGCCTGCAGCGGCTGCGGCACGGCCAGGGCCAGCTTGTCGTTCTTCAGCTCGAGGCCGGTCGCACCGAGGCCGAGCGCCGTCAGCCACGCGCGTTCCATCGCCGCGGCGTCACCGCTGAGCACGCGGCCGACGTCCAAGAACAGGTCGTTGGCGCGCGGCGCGTTCGGCGACACGCGCAGGTTGCGCTTGATCCAGGCCAGGCGCTGCAGGTGCGGCCGCGCGAACTCGACGCTGCGCAGCCACTGCTTCTCCTGGTTGCCGAGCCCGGGCGTGCGATCCCATTGTTCGACCAGGGTGACGAACTGGTCGGGCAGGCAGGCGACCAGGTTGACGTAGTACGACTCCATCGCGCCCGCACTGGCCAGCACATAGCTGTTGCCGACCAGCATGAAGCTGCGGCTGTCGTTGCGCGCCGGCGCGGCAGCACCACCTTCGGCCGGGTACTTCGCTTCGATCTCGTCGATCATCGGCAGCGTCGCCAGCAGCGAGGTGACGAACGCACCGAGGCCGACGACCATGCCGCTGCCCAGGCCGATGCTGCTGCCGGCCAGCGTGCCCGAACCGAGGCTGATGCCGCCGGTCGAGCCGTCGACGATCAGGCCGATGCCGCCGCCGATCGCCAGGCCGGCTCCCGGCAGCAGCAGCGCACTGCCCGCCCCGGCGAACTGGATCGCGGCGAGCTTGCCGTAGGCGTTCTCACGAGCGCTCTTGTCGGCACTCGGCAGGCGGCCGATCTGGTCCTGGGCGAACTGCGCCATCAGGTTCATGAAGGCCTGGAAGCCCTCCGCGGCGATCGGCTCGAGGCTCTCGCTGGGGTTGCGCGGAGCCGGCTGCGCCGCGTCGCCACCCTGGGCGAAGGCGAAGGACGGCGCACCGACGGCGGCCAGCGCGGCGAGGGCCAGCACGGCGGCGGGGTTGCGGCGGGCGAAGGAGGCAGGACGGTTCGAGAACAGGTTCATGGCAGTCTCCGTTGGGTTGTTGTTGGTTTCCGACTGCCGGGGTGATGGTGGGGAGTTGGCGGGCGTGACGCGGCGCGCGGGATTTTTCTGCCGTCCGGCGTTGCCCTGTCCTTGCTCCCTCCGCGCGCGCGCGCGAGGCGACGGGATTGCGGAGAACTCGCGTCACGGCGGCGCGGCGCTGGCCATCGCAGGGGCAACGAGACCGACCATGCAAACCCACACGGCACTGCTGTCCTTGTTCCTGTCGACCCTGTCCGCCTGCGGCCAGGTGGCCCCACGCAGCCCAGAGGTTGACCGCAGCCAGCCCCCGGCGGTACCGGCGAAGGTGCCGGCTCCGACCCTTGAACCAACGGAAGTGGTTGGCAATTCACGCTTTGCGCTTCCAGAAGGCTGGTCGGTCCTGCGCGCCGACGGGGCCGTGGCGCTGCTGAACCCTGGTTTTCGGTCGACCGATACCCTGGAGGCGCTGGTGGTGGTCGCCAGCGAGCCGCGTAGCAGCCGGTCCGCAGGCAGCGACGCGGTCGCCCTGCTCCGCGAGCAGTTGCCGAAGCTCGCGATCGACCTCGAGCAGCAGCAGGTCGACTGCCGGCTGCTGCCGAAGTCGGTGGTGGCTGGCGAACTGCCGGGCGGACGGCCGTTCGCCGAATTGCGCGCCAACGGCTTCGCCGAAGGGCGCCGGCCGGTCACCGTCTGGCTGGGGGCTCTGGCGGGCGAACGCGATCTCGCGCTGGTGCTGGTCGTCGCCCTGCGCGGCAAGGACGAGCGCTTCGTCGCCGGCGGCAAGCAGCTGCTCGGCGGGCTGCAGTTCGGCGCCCCGGCGGCGACGTCGGCGAACGCGCCACCAGCCGCCGACGACCTCGCCGGGCTCGAATTCGGCACCGAGTCGTTCGGCAGCGACTCGTCGCTGACCACCGTCTACACGTTCGGCCGCGGCGGCGCGCTGCAGCGCCGCACGATGTTCTCGTCGCCGTTCGGCGGCAGCGATCAGGAAGCCCGTGGCCGCTACGAACGGACCGGCGACGCCGTGTTGCTGCGCGTCGGCGACGACGTCGTGCGCGGCGTCGTGCAGCGGCGCGGCGCGCAGGTGGTGGCGATCCGGATCGGCAAGGCGACCTACCGACGGCTGTAGTCGGTGGGGCGATGTGCGCAGGCCATGCCCCAGC
Organism: Planctomycetota bacterium; assembly: GCA_036724695.1. Classification (GTDB taxonomy): domain Bacteria; phylum Planctomycetota; class UBA1135; order UBA1135; family UBA2386; genus JACKIC01. The sequence goes on along the minus strand of DAIMFJ010000004.1, from coordinate 28,167 downwards.
AGCCGCTTCCGCAAGCCGCGGCCGCCAGCTGGCTCGCACGGGCCCAAACCGGCGTAGTTCGCGACGCCGTTGCGTGCGTCGGGTATCCTCGGATCCCGATCATGGCGGCCACCAACTTCAAGGCCGATAACAACACCTTCCGCAAGTTGATCGGCAATGGACTGACCTACCGCATTCCGCCGTTCCAACGGGATTACAGTTGGGGTGTGGAGGAGTGGGAGGAACTGTGGCGCGACCTGGCGGACGTGCTCGCCGACGGCTCGAGCGGTGGCCACTACATGGGCTACCTCGTGTTGCAGTCGACCGACGACAAGCAATTCGACGTCATCGACGGTCAGCAGCGTCTGACGACCATCAGCATCCTCGTGTTGGCCGTGCTGAAATCGCTGCAGCGACGCATCGAGGCCGGCGACAATCCGGACGAGAATCGTCGGCGCGCCGAACAGTTGCGCAACAGTTACGTCGGCTTCCTCGACCCGGTGACCCTGGTCGCCAGGCCGAAACTCACGCTCAATCGCAACAACGATGGCTACTGGAAGAGCCACCTGGTGCCACTGGGGAGCCTGCCGCAGCGAGGCATCCGGGCCTCCGAGGCCCTGCTGCGCCGTGCATTCGAGTATTTCGATGCCAAGGTCACGGAGCGCTGCCGCTCGGCGAAGGATGCCGGCCGGGAATTGGCGGAATTCCTCGAGAACACGGTCGACCGGCTGTTCTTCACCGTCGTCACCGTCACCGACGAATTGAACGCCTACCGCGTGTTCGAGACCTTGAATGCGCGCGGTGTGCGGCTGTCGGCGACCGACCTGCTGAAGAACTGGCTGTTCTCCCTGCTCGACGGCGCCGCTGCCTCGTCGCACGAGCTCGCCGACCTGGCCGATCGCTGGGAAGCCCTGGTCGGCCGCCTGGGCGGTGAGAACTTCTCCGAGTACCTGCGCGTGCAATGGAACAGTCGCCATCCGGCGACTCGCGAAGGCTCGCTGTTCAAGACGATCCGTGGCGAGGTGCGCGATCGGGCGGCGGCCTTCCAGTTGCTGCGTGAGCTCGAAGAGGATCTCGACCACTACCTCGCCCTGCGCTTGCCCGAGACGTCGCATTGGCCCGACGCACTGCGCGAACCGGCCCAACGCCTGAAAATGTTCGCGGTCAGCAGGCCCGCGGCGATGCTGATCGCGGCCCGCCGCCGGTTCGACGACCGGGAGTTCGCACGCATCCTGCAGGCCAGCGTCGTCGTGTCGCTGCGTTACAACGTGATCTGCGGGTTCAGCACCGGCGAGCAGGAACGCGCCTACAACGACATCGCGCTGCGCATCGCTCGCGGCAGCTTGACGAATGCCGACGCGGTGCTCGACGCACTGCGGCCGATCTATCCGTCGGACGAGGCCTTCCGCGCCGCGTTCGCCGAGAAGTCCTTGCGCACGACGCAGAGTCGCAATGCCAGGATCGTCAGGTTCCTGCTCTGCGCCATCGAGCGCCATGTCACCGGCACGCCCGAGCTCGACGAAGACAGTACGTCGTTCGGGATCGAGCACATCCTGCCGCAGAATCCGGGCGGCAATTGGCCGGAGTTCGCGCCGCTCGAGATCGAGGCCTGCGTCGACCGCCTGGGCAACATGACCTTGCTCGAGAGCAAGGCCAACCATCGCAGCGGCAACGCTGCCTGGGCCGACAAGCGGCAAGCCTTGGCGGACAGCCGCTTCTCGATCAGCCAGCAGATTGCCAGCGATCCGGCGGCGTGGAGCGCCGAACGGATCGAGAAGCACCAGCGCTGGCTGGCGAAGCAGGCCGCGGCGATCTGGCGGATCGCTCGGCTCGCGGACGGCTGAGTCGATGTCTGGTAGGTTGCCGCCCATGGCCCGACTGCTGCGCACCACGATCCTGCTGCTCGCCGCCCAGCTCGCCGCGCAGGCCCCGAGCGCCGCGCCAGCCCCGCTGGCCGAGGCAGTGCAGGCCTGTCTCGACGCCATCGAGGTTGTCGACTACCAGCGCCAGCGCGACGCCCTGCTGCAGCGCACCGACGCCACTGGCGACGCCTTGCTGCAAGCCCTGACCACCCGCCCCGCGCCATTGCGCGGCGAGACCACCTTCGTCGTGCCGTTCGACGGCATGCGTCTCGAAGTGCGCGCCTCGGCGCCGGCGGACCGCGCTCTCGATCGGCTGCTGCCGGTGGTCTACGCCTTCAACGGTGCGAGCGAACTGCTGCACGCCGCCGTGCACGAGCACGTGATCCTCGCCGGCATGTCGGGCTACAAGGCCGACCAGTTCTCGGATCTCGAGCGCAACATCCACCTCAAAACCCTCAATGCGATCGCGTGGCACACCGGCGGTGATCCGAACGCCTTGTGGTGGACGGGATTCTCGTGGGGTGGCCACGCCTGTTGGGACGACCCGCTGCACCGCCCCGGTTGGGCGCGTGGGATCCTGTCGCGCGGTGGCGGGCCGCGGCGAACCTCGTTCCGTCTGCTGCCGAACCTGATCGGTACCGAGCTGCTGAGCGTCTGTGGTCAGCAGGAGGATCCCGAACTGCTCTGGAACCTGCGTGAAGTGCGACGTACGCACCGTTCGTTGGGGCTGCGTTTCACGGCCTGGGAGGCCGCCGACCACGGCCACGTGCAACCGTTGCCGGGGGAGCGCGAGGCCGGGCTGGCCATGCTGGCGACGCCGACCACGGACGAGCGGCCGATGCAGTTCACGCTGCTCGCCGACGGGGCCAACGTCGAACATCCGCTGTTCCTGGTCCTGGAAGTCGACGAGCGGGCGGTCACCATCCCCGAACGCGTGCCGGTGTCGGCCAGCCTGTCGCCGGACGAACAGCGGCGTGCGACCGTTCGTGCCATGCAGAAGCAGGTGGCATCGGTGCGGTGGCGCATCGACGCAGACGGCCGCAAGAAGACGGTGACGTTGCAGGCCAAAGGAGTGCGGCGCGGCCGGTTCGCGTTCCGCGCCCCTTGGTTCGCGGTCGGCGACGAGGTGCGGGTGCTGGTCGGCAAGAAGGAGGTGTTCGCCGGCAACCTGCAGGCCGATCCGCGGACCTTGCTCGACGAGGCGCGCCGCACCGGGGATCGGCTGCGGCCGGCGTTGCGGGTGGTGGAAGTGGGGTTTTGAGCGGTCGGCGGCAGGTCGTCGCCGTGGCATCGAGGGTGTCCGTGGCCCGTTCCCGGGGGGCAGGCCTTCACTGCACCAGACAAGCCACCGGCGGCGTCGACTGCAAGATCGCCTGCCCGTCCAGGCCGTAGACCTGGAAGAACAGCCGCACGTCGCGCAGCCAGTTCAAGTTCGGCACGGCGAACGGCAGCGCCTCCTGCCCGTTGGCGTCCAGGACGCCGATGCCCAGCAGGTCGCCGCCGCCGCCGAGCCAGCACGGTGCGGCGAGGGCTGGGTGGGTGAGCACCTCGGCGCGCAGCGCGACGCAGTAGAAGACCGGCGTGCCGGCTGGTCCGATCGGGCGCAAGGCCGACGCGCTGCCGCGCGCCAGTCCATTGAGGATCGGCCAGATCCCGAGCAACCCGGCCGTCGGCGCGTGGGGGCCCAGCGTCGCCGCACCGGGCACGGTGCCGGCACCGCCGGTCACCGTCGTGCGGGAGGTGTGGATTGGGGTGTTCGTCTGGTTGCGGATCCCGGCCCCGCCCGCGGACACCTGCGAATCGCCGCCGGCGACGGTGCAATCGGCGAGCCAGGCTGCGCCGGCGAGCACCACCAGGGCGTCGGTCGCCGGCACCTGGGGCAGTACCGCAGGGCCGCCGCGCAGCCGGCAATCGGCGAACTGCACGCTGCCGCCGTCGACCACCACCGCGGTGCCGCCCAACTGGATCCAACTGGCGCCGCCGTCGAACGTGGTCTGCATCGCCGCCAGCCGCCCGCGCACGTGCGCGCCGTCGCGGGGCCCGACGGCCGTGCCGAGGCTGCATTGCATCAGGATGCACTCGCCTTGCGGCGCCACCACGAGCCCCGCCGGTGCCGCGTCGAAGCGGCACCGTTCGAAGGCGACGCTGCCCTGTCGCACCTCGGTGCCACTGTAGAGATTCAGATGGAAGACGTACGCTTGCTGGCCGGCCGGCACGTCGAACGTCACCGGCCCGCCGAGCGCGATCCCAGGCGCCACGTTGCCCACACCGCGGATCGTCACTCCGGCGGTCACCGCGAACGGCTGGTAGTTGCCGCTGGCGACCTCGACGACGTCCCCGGGTTGCGCCGCGGCCAGCGCCTGGTGGATCTGCGCGAACGTGCCGGGGACCGACCACACGGTCTGGGCTGGGGCCGCGGCGGCGACCAGGAGGATCGGCAGGATGCAGCGCATCGCCGGCATCGTACCGGATTCCTGCGACAGGCGCCCAGGTGGCGCCACCTGCAGCCAGTTCAGGCGCCGAGCACGGTGAGCTGCACGTACCGGTAGTACACGAGCAGCATCAGCAGGTGGCTCGCCGTGGTGCCGAACCGGCCATTGGTTTCGCCGAACGGCCCGACCGGGTCCCAGGTGCCGTACAGGTTCTCCTCGGGTTCGGACCGCCATTGCCGGACCTGCGTCAGCACGATCTGCTCCTTGACCTGCGCTTGCGTCGCGCGGTACGCGGACGGGCCGCGGCAGTAGGCGGCCGTCTGCAGGTAGAACGACCGCAGCGGGTCCTGCCGCAGGTCGTCGGGCCAGCCGGGCGGCAGGTCGGTGCCGCTCCAGAACCTGCCGGCATGGGCCTCGCGCAGGCACTGGGCGGCATGGTCGCGCGGCGTGGTAGGAGCGGCGGCTGGGTGCTTCGCCAGGGCGTCGGCGAGCCGATCGGCGGTTTCGTGCAAGGTCATGACGACCCGCACCAGGTCGCCCTGGCTCGGAAACTCGCGCGCCGCGCGGCGTAGCGAGTGCACGCAGAACTCGGCCCACAGCGCCAGTTCGGGCGTCGGTGCCGGGCTCGCGGCCGCGAGCCGTTCGCCGAGTGCCTCGACGGCCGCGACGACGGCGTCGCGCCCCCAGCCACGATGCCAACGGGTCACGCGCAGCTCCTCGCACAACGCGAACGTGCCGATCGCGTGGTCGAGTGGCCAGGCGGCGTCGTCGCGCCAGCCGAGCCGGCCCAGGTCGTCGGCCTGGGTGCGCAGCCAACGCACGCTGCCCTGCACCTGCTGCCGGCGCGGGCCGCGGCGCCAGGTGCTGCCGTCCCCGAGGTGGGCGAGCAGCAGCAGCGCGTTGACCCGCAGCGCGGCGTCCGGGCGGCCGCCGTGCTGGACGACCGGCCAGCTGCCGTCCGCTTGCTGGGTGCGGACCAGGAAGTCCTCGCGCTGGGCCGTGGTGGCACCGGCCAGCAGCAGGGCGGTGAGCAGGGGCAGCAGTCGGCGACCGTGGCAGCGAGGCACGAGTCCGGCATCGTAGCCGGGATCGACGCAGTTCGGTGCGATTTCCTCTGGCGCGCCACGGCTGCCGCGGGGCGACGCAGGCGGCCTGCGGCCTGTTTCAGGGTCCTAGGTTGAAACGGACCGCCGGACTGACGAACGTCGGCGGGCTCGCCGCGGACCACGTGAAGTACGCGTGGTCGAGCGCGAGGCCGAGCAAGCCCGGCGGCAGGTTGGCTGGCAGCTGGAAGCTCGCAACAGCCATGCCGGTGGCGTCGAGCGAGCCGAACGAACCGAGCAGCGGGGCCGAGTTCGGCTGTTGTGCGGTGAACATCGTGTAGGCGTCGACCTGCAGCGGCAGCACGAGGTTCGGGCCGAGGGCCAGGCCGGGCGCGGTGCCGCTGAAGGAACCGAGCAGCCAATAGCCGTGGTTGGCGCGGTTCGGGCCGGCATCGAGCACGAACTCGACGCTGCCACCGTTCGCCAACGACAGCGAGGGCTGCGAAGCCGCGAGCGGTTCCCTCGTCAGACGCAGCGCGAGTGGCGGCCCGGTGAACCAGGTGCCGACGCCCGTGCGCGAGCGCGACTGCAGCCCGCCGCCGGTGCCGACGTTGAGGCCGGCCTGGTAGGCGGCGGCGTTGCCGGTGCAGCGCAGCCAGTACCGGCCGGGTCGCAGTGCAATCGGCAGCGGGGCGTAGACCCAGTTGACGCGGTCGGGATCGAACCGTAGCTGGTGCCGCACGCTGGCCAGCAACCGGCTCTCGTCGGCGGCGGCACCGCTGCCATCGTCGCGGAACAGCGCGACGGTGAAGCCCTCGCCGGCGGCGTGGTTCGCGGTCCAGCCATCGAGTCCGATCTCGCCGAGGGCGATGCCCGGAGCGGGCACGTCGAACGGTTGGAAGACCTCGAAACACGCGCTGGGCTGCGGGCCCGCGCAGCCGAGGGCACGCCCCGGCACGCTGGGGTCGTCGCCGTGGTCGAGGAAGAACCGGCGGTTCGGGCACGGCCGGGCTTCGCACTCGTCGGGGAAACCGTTGCCGTTGCAGTCGAGGGATGTGCTGGTGGCGATGTCGATCGCATCGGCGATGCCGTTGCGATTGCAGTCGGCGAGCGCCTGGGTGGCCGGTCCGCTGGCGATCGCGATCCCCGACGGCGCGAAGCCGGGCGCGCTGGTGTTCACGACCACTGGTTGGTTGCCGTTCCGGTCGACCCGGGTCACCGTGCCGGTGAGCTCGTCGACGTACAGGAATGCCCCCGCGGCCGGTTCGTACGCGAACTGCAGCAATCCCGACGTCTGCACCACCGTCGGGGTGACGTCGTGCAGCACGGTCGGATCGCTGCCATCCAGGCGCGCGCGACCGATGTGGTCGGTGGCCGGCTGCGCGTCGATCCAGTAGATCTGTCCGCGCGCGACGTCGAGGGCCAGCGCGCGGGCGAAGCCGACGCCGGTGACGACCGTCTTGGCGTTGCCGCCGGCGAGGTCGAAGCGCAGGATCGAGCCGTCGGCGCCGACGTAGACGTGGCCGTTGGTGCGGTCGACGAGCGGGCAGCCCAGCGGCCAGGATTGCTGCGCGGTGAACAGCACCTGCACGGCGGTGCCGCTGGTCGTAGCCCGGCGCAAGGTGTTGCCGTCGGTGTAGTAGAGGTAGCCCTGCCCATCGAGGGCGGGGCCACGCACCGGGCCGCTGGTCGTCAGCACCGTGGTCAGTCCCGAACCGTCGCGGTTGGCGCGCAGGATGCGGTTGGTGCCCGCCGCGTCGGCCCAGTACAGCAGGCGCGAAGTCGGCTCCCAGACCACGTCCAGCGGCACCCAGTAGCTGGCCGGCAGACGGAACAGCAGTTCCGCGGGTTGGCCGTTGCCGGGCAGGTGCAGCACGCGGGCGCGCTGGTACCGATACTCGACGAGGTAGGCGGCGTGTTGCGCCGCGAGGGTGCCGGCGAGCAGCGCGGCGCCAAGCCACGCAAAGGCGCGGGTCAAGCGAGGTGTCGATCCGCGCGGGCTTTGCATCGTGGAGGCTCGGGGGGCTGGCTGGCGCGAGGCGAACGGGACGGTCGTCGGCCTGTGGCTACAGTAGCCGAACCCAGCCGATCCACCATCCGCCCCGCCAGCCGCGCTGGGCATGCGGCTCGCCGCACGCTGCCTGCCGTTCCGCCACGCCGTGCGACCTCACGGCCGCTCGTAGCCGCCCAGGATCGTCGTGCCACCGACGGCGCGCGTGAAGTACCGCGCTTTGATCGCCTGGTACTCCGGATGGCCGAAGAACGCGTCCATCGCCGGCCGGCTGGCGAAGTAGATCGCGAACACGCGGTTGATCGGGTGCTCGCTGGCCGACTTCAGCACCTTCTGGACGGTGAAGTCGTAACGGAACCCACCGCCGTGGGCTTCCAGCAGCGGCGCCATCGCTTCGCGGTACTGCGTGTAGAGAGCGTCGTCGGTCACCGTGAGACCGACCACCAGTTCGTAGGTCATGGGGTCAGCGTAGGGGGCTGGGTTGCGGTCGCGCTGGGGATCTTCGCCCGGTCGCGGCGGCTCGAGGAACCTCAAGGCTGCACTTCGCAGCGCAGGGCGCGACTGGCGACCATGCCAGACGCGCCACAGCCGCCAACCTGCCACCAGAAGCCTTGCGCGGCCAGTTGCAGGCCGACCAGGCCGGTCGGCAGCGGGAGCGCCAGCTGTCCGTGCCCGCTGGCGTCCGTGAACAGCGGCGAGAACGCGGCCGGGTTGGGCACGTAGCTGGTCAGGTCGAGCAGGGGCACGCCGGGTCCAGGTGCGCCGAGCGCCAGCGACACGCCGCCGAATGCGCTGGCCGGCGCATTGCGGACGCGCAGCCCGAAGTCGGCGGCCCCGTCGCGCATCCACCGCGCGGCCGACAGCCGCGGCGGTGCCGCACAGGCCGGCGACGCGCCGCCGCGGCAATCGACGCCGACCGGCGCGTAGACCTCGGCCAGGGCGTCCCACAACCGGCCGACGTGTTGGTAGGCCGCTGCGTAGAACGTCGCCGACAACCAGACGCCGACCGTGTCGTGCTCGAGATCCCACCAGCAGAACGAACCGAACGCGCCCGGCGCGCAGACCAGGGTCGGCCGCCCGGCGGCGTCGGTGCGTTCCCACCAGAAACCCAGGCCGAGTGTCGCACCGCTCGGATGTGGGTCGGTGAGGCGCACCCGACCCTGGATGTGGTCGGTCAGCATCGTCTGCACCGCATGCTGCGACAGGATCGGCTGGCCCTGGTGCACGCCGCCGTTGCGCAGCATGGCGAGGAAGCGGCAGTAGTCCGCGGCGTTGCCGTACACGCCGTCGGCGACGCTGGGGTTGGGGTTCGGGCCGGTCGGCAGCCAGGTGGTCGACGTCATGCCGAGTGGCGTGCCGATGCGCTGCAAGAAGAGGTCGTTCCAGGCGAGTCCGGTGACGACCTCGCACGCCGCCGCGGCGACGTGGATCGACACGTTGCCGTACGCGAACTGCGTGCCCGGCGCGAACAGCAGCGGCAGCGAGGCGATCCGGGTCGCCGCTTGCCGCAAAGTCAGCGTCGGATCGCTGGTCACCGGATCGAACGGATACAGGCCGCTGGTGTGCGCCAGGCACATGCGCAGCGTGATCGCCGCGAGGGGGCCCTGGCCGAACTCCGGCAGCCAGGTGGAGACCGGCTGGTCCAGCGACAGCAGACCGTGGTCGCACAGCGCCAAGGCGACGGCGATCGCCAGCGGTTTGCTGCCCGAGGCCAGTCGCATCGCGAACTGCTGCGGCAGGGCCCCGTAGGCCCGTTCGACCGGTGGTTGGTTGCCGGGTTCGATGCGCAGCACGAGCCCGTTGAGCGACAGCGCGGCGATCGACTGCTGGGCCGCCTGATCGAGCAGAGCGAGGTCGTGGCACGGCGCCTGCGCGGCCAGCAGGCTGGACAGGCCGAGGGCGGTCAGGGCGAGGCGGTTCGGCATGGTCGTAGGGGACGAGGAGCGGCGGCGCTGTGCAAGTTGTGTTCCGCGCTGGGAGCGAAGGTGGCGCTGGGGCGAGGGCCGGGTGGTGGCAGGTTCACCGTCGCCTTGCCGACGCTGACGACGGCGAGGCGACACGCGATCCCGCGGGAGGCGGCGGCTGCCGCCCGCGCCAGCGCGCGAGTGCAGTGCCCCAACCAGAGGCGCGCGTGGACCGGCTCGAAGCAGAGCTCCAGGAAACCACCAACTTGCATCCTTGGCCGGACCCGATACGCAATGAGAACGATGTCCAGGCCGACCCAGACCCTCGTGTGTGCGGTGCTGTGCCTGTTCGGTTGCGCCGCCGATCCCGGCGCCACGTCAGGTGCCAATCCCGGACCGATCGCCGCGCGCGATCCGCAGGTTCGCTGGCGCTGCTGGGTGTTCGACGTGCCCGCGGGCTCCGAGGTGGCGCCAGACGGCAGCGTGCGGCCCGCGGTCGGTCGCGGCAGTGGGTTCGCCGCGGTGCCTGCGGACGGGATCCCAGGCTTGCTCGCGGCCCTTGGCAAGGACCCGGCGGTCCGCCTGGTGGTTGCCAAGGTCTTCGAGACGGCGCCGGGCGAGCAGGCGATCGTGACCGTGGATCGGGATCCCAGCCGGGTTGTGCAGCGATGGCTGGCCGTGCGTGGTCATCGGCATGCCGACGGCATCGTCGGCGACGTGGAACTGACCGATCGGCGCGGCGACGGCATGGTCGGCGGCGGGTCGGGCCAGCAGCTGATGCGCCGTGATCAGGCGTATGTCTGGCTGTGGTACGGCGCAACCCCGGAGGTGCCGGCGACGTGGTGCATGTTGCTGCCGGAGGGTGCTTCGGGGTCGTAGGAACTGTCGTTGGGCTGCTGGCCAGCGCCCGGCATCGACGACGATCGACGCGGAATCACCCGGTTGGTGCGGAGTTCCGGGAACCGGTGCGCGGCCCTGGCGTCCAAACCGGGTTCGCCGCCTCGCCGGCCGCGAGGTGTTCTCCGGCACCCACTGCAAGCCATGCTCCCAACGCCACTTCGCTCGTCGTTCCTGGTCCTCGTCGGCGGCTGCCTGGCGCTGGGGTTCTGGTCCTGCATTGGCTGCACCGCGGAACAAGGGGGCGGCAGAGACCTTCCGGAGGTCCGCGCCAGCGAGCCTGCCAGACAGGCTGCGCAACGCGCCAATGCGTTCGGGTTCCGTCTGCTGCAGGAGCTGACCAAGGGCAAGGACCACGCGAACGTCGCGCTGTCGGGTTTGTCGGCGGCGATGGCGCTGGCGCTGTTCCACGAAGCGTGCGCGGGCGATTCCCGCCGCGTGCTCGCCGAGGCGCTCGGGTACGACGGTGCTGCCGACGGTGCCCTCGCCACGGGCTATGGCGACCTGCTCGCCGTGCTGAACGGCCGCACCGAGGCGACCGTGCGGATGGCGAACGCGCTCTACGTGCGCCAGGGCCTCGAGGTGCTGCCGACGTTCCTCGAGGTCGCCAGGCAGCGCTTCGCGGCGGTGGCGCGCGTGCGCGACTTCGCCGATCCCAAGACCCTCGCCGAACTCAACGCCTGGGTCGCCGAGCAGACCGACGGCATGATCCCGACGATCCTCGACCGCCTGGATCCGGCGAACTTCGCGGTGCTCCTGAACGCGCTGTTCTTCCAGGGCAAGTGGCAGCAGGCGTTCGATCCGGCGCGCACGCAGCCGCACGCCTTCACGCCCGAGGTCGGCGAATCGTTCGAGGTGCCGATGATGAGCGACGACGTGCAGGCGGTCGTCTACCACGATGGGACCCTTGGCGCGGTGCGGATGCCGTACCAGGGCGGCGACTACAGCCTGGTGGCGATGCTGCCGCTCGCGGGGCGGCGACTGGCAGACCTGCGGGCGGAACTGACCGAGCAGCGTTGGTCGGCGCTGTGGATCGCCGTGTCGCGCGAAGCGAGTGAACGCCGCGTCGGGCTGCCGAAGTTCCGCGTCGCGGCCACGCATGCGCTCGACGAGCCCTTGACGGCCCTCGGGCTCGGCCCGGCGCTCGCGGCTGGCCAGGCGGACTACACGCGGCTGGCGCTCGGCATGGATGCGCGGGTGCCGGTTGCGGCGAAGGTCACGCAGAAGGTCGTCGTCGAGGTCGACGAGGCCGGCAGCAAGGCGGCGGCGGTGACGGCGGTCGAGATGAAGGATGCCTCGGTGCCGGAACCGCCGAAGTTCGCGCCCTGGTTCGACCGGCCGTTCTTGTTTGCGATCGTCGAGCAGCAGACCGGCGCGATCCTGTTCCTGGGGCAGATCACCGATCCGCGGCGGTGAACGGGAGGGGGTCGGGCGCCGGGCGGCAGCGGCGTTGCCGCTCCTGCCCCGCGACCGCCGGGCCGGCGCGCGCTACAACGTGGCGATGCTCTCGCGCCGAACGCTCCTCGCCGCCGCTCCGGCCGCGGCTCTCCCCTTCTCCCGCCTGCAGGATCCCGCCGGTGCCCCGAAGCGTCCCGCGGCGACTCCGAAGACGAAGTTCGCGGCCAACGTCGAGATGTGGTGGGGCGGGTTGCCGTTCCTCGAACGGATCAAGAAGGCGCACGAACTGGGCTTTCCGGCGATCGAGTTCTGGCCGTGGCGTGGCAAGGACGTCGAGGCGATCGCGAGCCTGACGCAGGAACTCGGCATCGCGGTGGCGCAGTTCACGGCGTGGGGCTTCTCGCCGGGGCTCAACGAGGCGAAGAACCATGCGCGCTTCGTCGCGGAGATCGAGGCGTCGTGTGCGACCGCGAAGAAGTTGTCGTGCCCGATGATGACCGTCGTCGGCGGCAACGACGTGAAGGGCATGACGCAGGCGGAGATGCACGAGCAGATCGTGGCCGGCCTGAAGCTCGCCGCCCCGATCGCCGAACGCGAAGGTGTGATGCTGATCCTCGAGCCGATGAACATCCGGGTCGACCACAAGGGCCACTGCCTGTACGGCAGCGAGGCCGCGGTGCGGATCTGCCGCGCGGTGGGTTCGCCGATGGTCAAGATCAACTGGGACCTCTACCACTGCCACATCAGCGAAGGCGATCTGTGCGGCCACCTGCGCGACGGCTTCGACCAGCTCGGCTACGTGCAGGTCGCCGACCACCCGGGCCGGACCGAGCCGGGCACCGGGGAGATCCACTACCCGCGCGTGCTCAAGGAGCTGCACGCGCTCGGCTACCGCGGGTTCGTCGGCGTCGAGTGCCGGCCGAGCAAGCCCGAGGCCGAAGCGGCACTGGGCTTGTGGCACGCCGACCAGTGGTGACGGGTGTCCCGCGTCAGAACTGGTTCCAGAGGTACTGGTTGGTCACCTCGTGGTGGAACTGCACCTCGGCGACCTTGACGCGCGTGCCGAGCGCCTTCGGGCAACGTTCGGCCTGCGCCAGCTTCAGCTCGGCGAACTTGTCCTGCACGGCTTCGCCGAACAGCGTGCGCACCCAGCTGCTGCCCTTGAAGTTGTCGATCGCCTTCTGGATGTTGTCGGGCAGGAAGCGCGTGCGGCTGCGCTTGCTCTCGTCCTTCGGATCGCCGTCCGGGCCCTCGAAACCGGTGCGGAACACCGTGTACAGGGTCTGGTAGATGTTGGTGTCCGGGCCGACCGAGCGCACCTCGATGCGGGCGCTCTTCTCGTTGCCGAGCGGGATGCGGATCATCGAACCGCGGTCGACCGGCGAGACCTTGATCTGGTTGGGCGCTTCGAAGTGCGGGTCGAGGCGGCGGTAGGCGTTGACGCTCGGGTTGAGCACCAGGCAGATGTCCGACGCCGCGTTGAGGATGCGGTCGATGAACTCCCAGGCCAGCTTCGACACGCCGTCCTGGCCCTTGGCGTCGAAGAACACGTTCTTGCCCTTGCGCCCGACCGAGATGTTGGTGTGCGCGCCAGAGCCGTTGATGCCGACCACGGGCTTGGGCAGGAACGACGCGGTCATGTCGAGCTTGGCGGCGATCTGCCGGCACAGCAGCTTGTAGAGCTGGAACTGGTCGGCGGCGATCAGCGCTTCGCTGTACGAGAAGTTCATCTCGAACTGGCTCGGCGCCACCTCGGGGTGGTCCTTCTCGTTCGAGAAGCCCATCGCGCGCTGCGCTTCGGCGGCGGCGTCGATGAACTGCCGCAGCGGGTCGCTCGGCAGCGAGTGGTAGTAGCCGCCGGTCGACACGTACTCGAACGCGCCGGTCTCGTGGAAGTGGCGTTCGGCGTCACGGCCCTTGAACAGGAAGCCTTCGATCTCGTTGGCGGCGTAGCAGACCGAGCCGTCGAGCTTGAAGCGCTCGGCCAGGTAGCGCTTGAGCTGGGCGCGCATGTCGCCTTCGTAGATGCGGCCGTCGCGACCGAACACCTCGCCGAACACCAGCACCTTGCCGGGACCGAACACGTCCGACGGCAGCCAGTAGAAGGCCGACCAGTCGATGCCCAGGCGCAGGTCGCTCTCGGCCTGCTGGGCGAACCCGCGGATCGAGCTGCCGTCGAAGGTCAGGTTGTCGTAGCTGCCGAGCAGGAACTTCTTGTCGTAGTCGAGCATGTGCAGCCGGCCTTCGAGGTCGGTGAAGCACACGGTGACCGCCTTGACGAACGGCTCGGCCTCCAGCTCGGCGATGCGCATCTTCTTCAGCTTCTCGCTGTCGACGCGGTCCAGGCGCTGCGTCTTGATCGCCAGGTTGCGGACCTCGAGTTCGTCGTACGGGATCTCGAGGAACTGGCGCAGCGGCGCCTTCTCGGTGGCGGGGGCGGGGGACTTGGCGCGGCTGGCGGTCGGGCGGGTGGCCATGGGGGCTCGGATGGGGTTGGAGGCTAAAAAGTGGCGCGAGAAGTATAAAAAGGCATCAACGGAAGTCAAGTGATGACCTGGGAAGCCTAAAATGGGCTTCGAATCGGGTCTGGAGCCTGCGCCAGGCACGCTCCGGCGCGACGCCGCGTTGCGGCTGCCCCGACCGCCTGGGGGCCTCTCCGCCGGGCCGGCGCCGGCTCGATCTCGCCGCCTTCAGCGGTTGTACGGGTATTCCTGGACCCAACGGAAACCGCGCTGCAGCAGCAGGAACTCGTCGGCGGCAACCGGCCGCAGGGTGACTTCGAGGGCCGCACCATCCCAGGTGCCGAGCAAGCGCAGGCCCTTGCCGTCGTCCCCGGCGGGTTGCCACTGCAGTTGCTGCGGTGGGGGCGGCGTCGGCGTCGGCGTCGGCGTCGGCGTCGGCTCGCCCGCTGCCGGCGGCGCGGTCGGCGGGGCGGCCGGCAGCTTGCGCACGATCGACTGGCTGGCGGCGTCGTAGGTGGCGGCGGCGAACGTGCGCGTCTTGCCGTCGGTCATGCGCAAGCTCAGACCGCTGGTCGCGAACGTCACGTACCGCCAGCGGGTGCCGTCGGTCAGCAGCGGCGGCAGGACTTCGCCGTCGCGGCGGAACTCGGTCACTTCGTACAGGCCAGTCAGGGCAGGGGCCGTCGCGTTCGGGTTCGGGGTCAGCCGGCGCCAGAGTTGCGAACCACTCTGGTACAGCAGCCAGCCGACCAGCGCGTACTTGAGCAGCAGTTCACCGACCAGCAGCCAGATCGGCCGCGGGCCGCGCAGCGGCGTCGGTCGCGTCGGGCGGTGGCGGAGCAGCGCGTCGCAGAGCACCGGCAGGTCGCGGCCGGCGATCCACAGCGCGAACAGCAGCAAGTGCGTCGAGTACTGCTTGACCGGCACGTCGTAGCAGTAGTTCAGCAACGCGACGTTGGTCATCGCACCGGCGGTGACCAGCGCACCGAGGGTCGCCGTACGCCGCCACAGCAGCAGCAACCCGCCGGCGCATTCGACGAAGCCGCTGAACGCCGTGTAGGCCGGTGAGGCACCCATGAAGCGCCACACGACGCCCATCGGCGAGGTGTCGCCCCAGGTGCCGAGCAGCAGTTCCGGGCGTTCGGCGAGCGGCGGGAACTGCCCCGAACCGAACTTCGCGAGCCCGTAGCCGAGCATCGTCGTCGCCAGTGCGTACCGCAGGTAGGTGCGCAGCAGGGTGGCCAGCCGCGGGTGCGCCGGCGCGCGCGACAGCAGCGACCAGACCAGCGTCGCCAGCAGCGCGAGGCAGGCGAAGATCGCCAGTTCGACGTAGTTGCGGGTCGTGTCGCCGCTGCCGGTCGAGAACGGGGCCAGCAGCTTCTCGTCGAGGGCGAGCAGGTGGGTGCCGAACCAGGCGATCGCCGCATCGGTGCCGGCGGTGTGGCTGCCGACCGCTTCGCCGAACCCGGCCGGCCACAGCGCAACCAGTTGCGGCAGCGGGAACGGCAGGTTGTACAGCACGAAGTAGACGGCGGCGAACCGGAACAGCAGGCGCCGGGCCATGGACCAGGGCTGGGTGGTGGTGGGGGGAGCCAGCGGTTCGCTCGACGTCATGCCAGCAGTCTAGCGCCCCGCCGGTCGGGGCCGCCGCGCTCCTCGCGACGGGTTGTGTCGACTGGCCGTGGCCCCGCGCCCGGCGCTGCGGCATGATGCCGGCATGGCAAGCAGCTTCGGCGACATGAGCAGCCTGCTCAAGCAGGCCCAGGAGATGCAGCGGCGCATGCAGGACGCGCAGCGTTCGCTCGGCGAGCGCATCGTCGAAGGCACTGCGGGCGGCGGTGCCGTCAAGGTCTACGTGAACGGCAACCAGGAACTGCAGGCCGTCAAGATCCAGCCGGCGGCGGTCGACCCGAGCGACGTCGAGGCGCTCGAGGACCTCGTCACCGCGGCGGTGCGGCAGGCGCTCGCCACCGCCAAGGAACTGCGCGACCGCGAGATGGCGAAGGTCACCGGGGGCCTGAACCTGCCGGGCATGGGCTTCTGAGGCCGCGCGGAGCCACCCCGACCTGCAACCGCGCTCCGGGAGCTTGCGCATGGCCAGCCGACACCCCAGCATCGAGACGTTGATCGAGAGCCTCGGTCGGTTGCCCGGCATCGGGCCGAAGTCGGCCGAACGGCTCGCCTTCCACCTGCTGTCGGTCGACCTCGAGCAGGCGCGTGGCCTCGCTGCCGCGATCGTCGCCGCGCGCAACGCGGTGCGCACCTGTTCGCGCTGCAGCAACCTCGACGCCTGCGATCCGTGTGGTATCTGCAGCGATCCGGCGCGCGATGCGACGATGCTGCTGGTGGTCGAGGACCCGCGCGAGGTCGCGCGGTTCGAGGAGACCGGCTACCGCGGCCTGTACCACGTGTTGCAGGGCCGGTTGTCGCAGTTCGAGGGCATTCGCCCGGAAGACCTGACCATCGCCCAGCTGTTGGCGCGGGTCGCCCGCGAGCGGCCCGCGGAGGTCTGTCTGGCCACCAACCCCGACCTCGAAGGCGAAGGCACGGCGCGCGTGCTCGCCGAGCGCCTGCAGCCGCTCGGCAGCAAGGTGACGCGGTTGGCGCGCGGGCTGCCGGCCGGGGCCTCGATCGCCCAGGTCAGCAAGTCGATCCTCGCCGACGCGATCGAAGGCCGCCGGCCGCTGTAGGACGCCGAACGCATGCGCCGCCCGTGACCGACGAACTGCCGATCGACGCCAGCCTGCCCGCCGTGCAGGCGGCGCTGCGCGCCACCAACGCGCTGTTGCTGATGGCGCCGCCCGGCTCGGGCAAGACCACCCGCGTGCCGCCGGCGTTGTTGCCGTTGCTGGCAGCCGACCAGCAGATCGTCGTGCTCGAGCCGCGGCGGCTGGCGGCCCGCGCCGCGGCGGCGCGCGTCGCCCAGGAACTCGGCTGCGAACTCGGCGGTCTGGTCGGCTACCAGGTGCGCGGCGAGGCGCGGGTCGGCAAGGCGACGCGGATCCGCTTCGTCACCGAGGGCGTGCTGGTCCGCCAGCTGGTGCGCGATCCGTTCCTGGACGGCGTCGGCGTGGTCTGCCTCGACGAGTTCCACGAACGCCACCTCGAGGGCGACCTGGCGCTGGCGATGCTCGCCGAGGCGCAGGCGACCGTGCGGCCGGACCTGCGCCTGTGCGTGATGTCGGCGACGCTCGATCCTGCGCCGCTGCGGCGCTTCCTGCCGGCGGCGCGCGAACTGGCGGCCGACGGCCGGTTGTACCCGGTCGAGGTCGTGCACCTCGGGCGGCGCAACGACGAGGACCTCGAGGTCGCCGTGCGCAACGCGGTCGAACGGGCGCTCGACGAGACCGCCGGCGACGTGTTGGTGTTCCTGCCCGGTACCGGTGAGATCCAGCGCGCCGAGACCGCGTTGGCCAACCTGGCGCGCCGGCGCAGCGTGCTGGTGCTGCCATTGCACGGCCGGCTCGAACCGGCCGAGCAGGACCGCGCGATCCGCCCGCAGGCGCAGCGCAAGGTCGTGTTGTCGACCAACGTCGCCGAGTCGTCGCTGACGATCGCCGGCGTCACCGCGGTCGTCGACAGCGGCCTGGCGCGCGAACTGCGCTTCGACCGCGGTCGCGGCGTCGACGTGCTCGAGCTCGAGCGCATCAGCCTCGCGTCGGCGACCCAGCGCGCCGGCCGCGCCGGCCGCACCGGGCCCGGCCGTTGCTACCGGCTGTGGTCGCTCGCCGAGGAACGGGGCATGGCGCCACAGACCCGGCCCGAGGTGCAGCGCGTCGACCTGTGCGCGCCGGCGCTGCTGGTGCGCGCGTTCGCGGGCCGCGATCCGCTCGAGTTCGGTTGGTACGAGGCGCCGCCGCGCGACGCGCTGCACCACGCCGACGAACTGCTGCTGCTGCTCGGCGCGCTCGATCGCCGCAATCGGGCCCTGACGCGGCGCGGCGAGCAGCTGCTGGACCTGCCGCTGCATCCGCGGCTCGGCGCCGTGGTGTTGGCCGGCCGCGAACTGGGCGCTGCGATCGCCGCGGCGACCGCGGCGACGCTGCTCAGCGACGTCGATCGCCTCGGCCACGGCGATGGAGCCGACCTGCACGCCGC
>DAIMFJ010000004.1:0-10046 GCA_036724695.1 Planctomycetota bacterium | reverse complement strand
ATCCTCTACACCTCCGGCACCACTGGCCGCTCCAAGGGCGTGATGCTCTCCGCCGCTGGCTGCATCGCCGCCAGCTGCGGGTCGCCCGCGACCGCCTGCTGCGCCGCGACGGCCGCGACGAGTCGGCCGACACGACGCGGTTGGCGCGCTGCTTGCTGGCGGGTTTCCCGGATCGGGTCGCCGCCCGCAGCAGCGGCGGCGAGCCACGCACCGCGACGATGGTCGGCGGGCGGGGCGTACTGCTGCCGGCGGCCGTCGACGGCCACGAGTTCGCGATCGCACTGCGGCTCCTGGAGACCGGCCGCCAGCAGCGCAGCAAGGTGGTGCTGGCGGCCGCCGTCGAGCGCGTCGACCTCGACGCCTCGGGCAACGTCGCCAGCGTCGTCGTCGCCGAACTGGACGCGCCGCAGGGCCGGGTGTTCGCGCGCCGCGAGGTGCGCTACGTCGACCTGCCGCTCAGCGCGGCGCGCGGCGGCGAACTGCCGGCTGGCGCCGCCGCGCCCCTGTTGGTGCCGCTGCTGGCGGCCGAACCGTGGCGGTGGCTCGGCGAACAGAAGGACTTCCGCCGCCTGCTGGCCCGTCTGCAGTGGCTGCGCGCGCGGCTGCCCGACCTCGCCCTGCCGGCCGGCGACGATGCCGCGGTGGCCGCGGCCGCCAGCCAGCTGCTCGGCGACGGCAACGACCTGCGCGCGCTGCGCGAAGCCGACGTGGCGGCGGTGTTCACCGCCGGCTGGAGCGGCGAACAGCGGCGCGCGTTGCAGCAGTTCGCGCCCGATCGCATCGAGTTGCCGTCCGGACGCGCCGCGGTCGTCGACTACGCAGCCCCGGCTGGCCCGACGATCGCCGCACGGCTGCAGGAGTTCTTCGGCCTGCCGGCGGTCGGCGCGCTGGCTGGCGGCCGCGTGCCGGTCGTGCTCGAGCTGCTGGCGCCGAACCACCAGCCGGTGCAGGTCACCACCGACCTGCCGAGCTTCTGGAAGAACATCTACCCCGAGGTGCGGCGCGAACTGAGCCGCCGGTACCCGCGCCACAGTTGGCCCGAGGACCCCCTGGCGGCCCGCGCCGAGGCCCGTCCGGCCCGGCGGCCACCGCGCCGCTGACCGGGGCGACCCGGCGCAGGTGCCGCATTTTCGGACACTTCGGCGGCTACCGCTCAAGATCTCGTCGCCGTCTGCCGAAAGCGTCGTCGTCACCGCGCTTTCGCCATGTCGCTCGAAGTACGCCTCGGCCAACGACAGGAACAACGCCTCGCCCTGCTGCCGCAGATGCTGCAGTCGATCGAGGTGTTGCAGCTCGCCACCGAGGACCTGCTCGCCTACGTCGAGAACGAGCTGCAGACCAACGAGACGCTCGAGATCCGGTCGCTGCCCAAGGACCCGGAGCTGCCGGTCGCGAAGGAGCCGGTCGAGCTGCCGGATTCGGGTTGGGAGGGCGAATGGCGGCGTCCGACCGCCGACGACGGCGAGGACGGCAAGTTCGCCTGGCTCAACAACCTGCCGGCCGGCGGTGCGACCCTGGTCGACGTGGTCCGCGAGCAGTTGTCGTTCCGGGACCTGCCGGCGCTGCTCCGCGACGCGGTCGTCGCGCTGGCCGAACGACTCGACGAGCGCGGCCTGTTGCCGTTCGCGTTGGCCGACGTCGCCGCCGAACTCGAGGTCCCGGTCGACCTGCTCGAACAGGCGCGGGCCGTGCTGTTGACGCTCGAACCGCGCGGCATCGGCGCGTTCGACCCCGTCGAGGCGATGCTGGTGCAGGCGGCCGGCGACCCGGACCTGCCGGTCATCGAACGCATCCTGCGCGACCACTTGCCGGCGCTGGGCCGCAACAAACTGCCCGAGGTCGCGCGCGACCTCGAACTGTCGGTCGCCGAGCTGCAGGACCTGCTGCAGCGCATGCGCGAGCTGCAGCCGCGGCCGGCCGCCGAGTTCCACGCCACCGCCGCCACTGCGATCGTGCCCGACGCCTACGTCGTCGTGCAGGCCGGCGAAGTGCAGGTCGGTCTGCAGGACGGCATGCTGCCCGAACTCGGCGTCGTCGAGGACTACGCGGCACTGGCCGGCGATCGCGCCCAGGCCCGCGAGCTGCGTTCGTACCTGCAGCCCTAGTTGCGCGCCGCGCGCGATCTGATCGAGGCGGTGCAGCAGCGGCAGGCGACGCTGCGCGCAGTGGTCCTGGCGGTGATGCAGGAGCAATCGGCGTTCCTGGCGCGCGGCAAGAGCGCGATCAAGCCGCTGCGCATGAGCGAGGTCGCCGAACGCCTTGGCATGCACACCTCGACGGTCAGTCGCGCGATCGCCGGCAAGCACGTGCAGACCGAGCGTGGCCTGTTCCTGCTGCGCGACTTCTTCGACGGCAGCCGCATCGACGCGGCCCCGAAGGCCGGGCAGGGCAAGATGGCGCTCGCCGAGCAGATCCAGGAACTCGTCGACGCCGAGGACAAGTCAGCACCGCTGTCGGACGACGACCTCGTCGCCCGGCTGGTGGCGCGGGGGGTGCAGGCCGCGCGCCGCACCGTCACCAAGTACCGTCAGGAGCTCGGCATCCCGTCGAGCTACCAGCGCCGCAGGTTCGGAGGAGAAGCATGAGCGGATACGATCCCTTCGCGTACGGACAGGTGCGCCTCGGTGGTGCGCCGAGCCAGCCGCAAGGCCAACCCGACGACATCCTGTTCGCCGACCAGGCCGTCGCCGACACCAAGACGGCGCCAGCCAGCAGTTCCGACTGGGACCTGCTCGATGGCGACGTCGGCAGCCTGCTGCCGGCCTCGGGTGGCCCGTCGGGCGAGGCCGGGATCGAGCAGTTCGCCGCCGACGTGCTCGGCGAAGCGACCGCGGTGGCCACCGCCCCAGCGGGGTTCGCCGCGCCGACCCCGCCAATGCCCCAGCCGGTGCGTCGCCCCGCGGCAGCCGCACCGGCGCGTCTGCCGGCGCCGGCACCCTTGCCGGCGCCGCTGCCCCGCCCGAAGGAGAAACTGGCCGTCGCGGCACGGCCGGCGGGGTTCGACCTGCAACCACAGTCGTCCGGTGCGGCGCTGCTCGTGCCGATGCTGCTGCTCGGCGCCGGAACCGCCGGCGGGGCCTGGCTGGCGACGATCGGCCAGAACCCGGTGCTGGCCGGCATCGCCGGCGCCGCAGCCGCGATCGCGGCCCTGTTCTGCCGCGTCTGGCTGCGCCGCTGAGCGGCTCCCGCTTTGGCCGCCGGTCGCGCCGCGGTACCGTCGGTACCGCGTGCCGACCTACCTGCTGACGATCGCCTACGATGGCAGTGGCTTCTCCGGCTGGCAACAGCAGGCCAACGCACCTTCGGTGCAGCAGGCGCTGCGCGCGGCGTTCGCGGCCATCGACCATCCGGGCGTGCACGTCGAAGGGGCCAGTCGCACCGACGCCGGTGTGCATGCGGTCGGGCAGAGTGCGCACGTCGTGCTCGATCGCGCCTGGCGGCCCGACAACCTGCGGGCGGCGCTGAACGCCAACCTGCCCGACACGGTGGCCGTACAGCGGGTGCGCGAAGCCCCCGACGGCTTCCACGCGCGGTTCTTCGCGCGCGGCAAACGCTATGTCTTCCGGTGCGTGGTCGGTCGGATCCGGCCGGCGATCGGTCGCCAGTACTACCATTGGGTGCGGCGGCCGGTCGACCTGTCGGCGATGCGCCGCGCCGCGCAGTGCCTGCTCGGCCAGCACGACTTCGCGGCGTTCGCGACCAATCCCGGTTATCAGCGCAAACGCGGCACCGTGCGCACGATCCAGCGCGTGCACCTGCGCCGTACCGCGACCGGCTTCGACTTCGCGGTGCAGGGCAACGGCTTCCTGTACAACATGGTGCGAGCCCTGGTCGGTTCGCTGCTCGAGGTCGGCACCGGCAACCGGTCGCCGGAGTGGCTGGCCGAAGTGCTCGCCAGCCGCGACCGGCGCCAGGCCGGCCCGACCCTGCCGCCCAACGGCCTGTACCTGCAGCGGGTGTTGTATGCACCGGACCTGGCGCCGGCCGGCGTCGACCCGGGTACCCTGACGGCGGAGTCGGGCGAGGAACCCACCGATCTGGAATAGTCGACAGACTGGCCCGTTGCACCGGCCACCCAACCACACCCCGTCCATGGCCATGATCCGCACTCTCGTCGCCGCTGCCGCGGCCTCTTGTTGTTCCTTGGCTGGACTCGCGCAGACCGCTGCCGCGCGTCCGGCCCTGTCGCTGTTGCCGCCGAGCGCCTACGCGGCGCTGCAGTTCGGTGGGCTGGGGGCAGGTGCGCCGGCGGCCCGGGCGTGGCCGGCAGCCGCGATGCTGGTCGAGGCGCTCGACCGCATGCCCGTCGAGATGCGGGCCGAAGGCCTCGACCGCGGTCTCGACGAGGCTGCCGACGGCCTGCTCGATGGGCTGGCCCACCTCGGCTTGCGCATGGCGGATCTGCGCGCACTGCTCGACTGCCGGATGACGCTCGCCGTCGGCCGGTTGACGACGGTCGGCATGGGCCCGTCGCTGGCGCTGCTGGTCGAGTTCGGCCAGCACGAGGCGGCGGTCGACCGGGTGCTCGCCGCCCTGCTGGCCCAGTTCGAGCGGCGCGGTGGCCTCGAAGGCAACGCGGTTGCGTTCGGGAGCGTCGCCGCGCGCGAGTTCGAGACCGGCGAGGGCGTTCCGCTGTTGCTCGCCAAGGTGGCGGGCAATCTGGTGCTGACCAACAGCAAGGGCCTGCTCGGCGAGATGGTCGAGGTCGCAGCCGGGCGTACCGCTGCGCTCGACGTCGGCGGCTACACGCAGCTGCCGGCCGCGCCGCTGTTCGGGGCGTTCGTGCACACCGGACGACTGTTCGGCATGCTCGAACCGGTGCTGCCGTACGAGGCCGCGGGGCTGGCCGATGCGCTCGGCTTCGGCAAGGTCGAGCACCTGTACGCGGCGTTCGGCGCCGATGCGGCGGGTGGGTTCGATCAGGTCCGCGTCGCGGTCGCCGGTGCTGCCACCGGGCTGCTCAAGGCCGCCAGCCGCACCCCGGCGGATTTGTCGTTCGCCGATCTGTGCAGTGAGAACACCGTCGTGTTCGCAGCCCAGTCGCTCGACCTGCCGGCGTTGCTCGATGCCGGGCGCCGCTTGCTGGAGTTCCTGCCCAACCGGGCCCGCCAGGCCGTCGAGCAGCAGATCGCCCGCGACCTGCGCCGCGACCTGCGCGAGATCGGCATGAGCCCGGCCGAGCTCGAGAGCCTGCTGCGGGCGTTCGGCGACCAGATCGCCTGGTCGATCGGTCTGGAAGCCGGCCCGATCCCCAAGCCCGAGGTGCTGGCGCGGATGACGGTCCGAGATCCCCATCAGGTCGCCGCCCTGCTCGGCCGGTTCGAGCAGGTCACCGCCGAACAGGAAGGCTTCGAGTGGCGCGAGCGCGACGTCGACGGGCTCGAGATCCGCTACTTCGCGCTGCCGCTCGGCGAGCAGCTGCAGCTGACGCCTTGCTATGCGTTCGTCGACGGCGCGCTGCTGTTCGGCTCGGACGTGATGGGCCTGGTGCGCGCCCTGCGCCGCAGCGGCACGCCGGCCAGCCTGCGCCAGCAGCCCGACTTCGCGGCGCTGGCCGCCGACGTCGCCGGGGCCGGGAAGCTGCTCTACGTGCGTGGCTTCCGGCTCGCCGAGCTCGGCTGGCGCAGCGTCGAGTCGTTCGTGTTCCCGCAACTCGACGCGATGCGCGACGAGAACGGCTTCGGCAGCGAGATCCTGCCCGACCTCGAGACGGTGGCGGCGGCGCTCGGCACCTCGACGTATGCGACGTGGGCCGACGATGCCGGCGCCACGCAGAAGCACCGCGGCTTCCTGACCGGCGGCACGTTCCTCGCGGCCATGGCGGTGGCGATCGACGAGATCCTGGCGCGCGCGGCGGCCCGCGAGCGCTGAACGCCGCGGCGCCAGGGCGCGGCGGGCGAGATTCCGGCCGCGGGCCCGGGTAGAACGGCGCCATGAGTTCCGACCGTGTCGCCGATGCCCGCCGCCGGGGGTTGCGTTCGCTTGCCAAGGCCGGCGGCCAGGCGGCCGTCGCCAGTGAGGACCTGCTCTGGCTGCTCGACGAGTGCAGCCGGCTGCAGCAGAGCAACGATCGCCTGCGGCGCCAGAACCGGCGCCTGCGGCTGCGCCTGCAGGACGCCGGTGGCGAGATCGAGCCCGAATTGGCTGGCGACGACTGACCGGCAGGCGCCCTGCGGCCGTTCGCGCCGGCCAGTCGTTGGCCGCCGCACCGGTCTGCAGTACGATGCAGACTCCCGAGTCCCGGCGGAGGAGTCCCCGAACCGTATGCGCGTCCTACAGTCGCTGTCGTCCCTGCTCGTGTTGCTGTGCCTCTGCGCCGTTGCGCCTGCGCAAAAGGAGAAGCAGCCCGACATCCGCTACCTGATCCCCGAGCGCATCGAGCGCGCCACCAAGCCGGACGAGAGCGGCTTGCTGCAATGGACGCCGTGGGAAGCCCCGAAGTGCCAGACCTGTGCCGGCACCGGCAAGACCGACTGTTCGACCTGCTGGCGCTTCCTCGACGAGATCAAGAGCTGCATCGAGTGCGGTCGCAAGGAAGGCGCGAAGGCCGTCTGCCGCGGCTGCGGGGGCTCGGGGCAATACCAGGATCCGCTCGAGAAGGCGCACTGTCCTGGCTGCATGGCCTGTGGCTTCCTGATCTGCACGGTGTGCAATGGCGCCGGTGTGCAGAAGATCGCCGGTGGCGGCGATCGCTGGTCGAACTGCGTCGGCTGCCGCGGCGACGGTGGCTTCCCGTGCGGCTTCTGCAAGGGCGAGCGCCTGGTCGAGAACGCGTCGGTGAAGCCGTCGTTCGCCGACTGCACCGATGCCAATGCGCAGAAGGCCCTGGCGGCGATCGACACGGCCCTCGCCGCGCTCGGTACCTTCGAGGCCAATGGCGAGGACTCGCGCAAGGACGTCAAGGCGATGCAGAAGATCTTCAAGGACGCCGAAGCGTTCGTGCCGGCGTTCAAACGCGGCGGCAAGGTGCTCGGCGACTACATGAACAAGATCTACGCCGGCAAGACGTTCGTCGCCTACAAGGAGATGGAGGCGAACGCGCTCAACCAGGTCAAATCACGCGCCGAGTACTACCTCAAGCACCAGAAGCGCATGCTCGAACTGGTGCAGAAGCGCGCCGAGGCCAACGAGAAGCTGTTGGCCGAGCAGAAGGGCAAGAAGTAACCGCGAGTGCGGCAAGCCAGGCCGCGGCGGGGGCCCCGCCGCGGCCGGCACGCGGCGCTCAGCCGCCCTTCTTCTGCTCGCCCGCGTCGCTCTTCGCGGCGACGGCGACCGGCACGGTCACGGCCTGCTCGCCGAACACGACCGAGATCGAGCACTTGCCGTCTTCGGCCGCCGGCAGCAGCGAGATCAGCATGCACTCGCTCTTGTGGCCGCTGTCCTGCAGGTGCATGCGCCAACGGATCGCATCGCCACCGGCCTTCGGCTTCAGGTTGAGGATCCAGCCGGCCTGCTCGTTGACAGTGAAGTACATCGCGTACTCGCCGGCGGGAACTTCCTTGCCAGCGGCGGTCACGGCGACGGTCGTCTTGACGCTGCCGATCGGGCGCTTCTCGGCGTTGGCGTTGAAGCGTTCGTGGGCCTGGGTGTTCTCGCGGACCTTCTGCCAGGCGCCCTGGCCGAAGCGGATCGACGTGTAGCTCAGCTCGAGCTTGTGGTCGCCCATGGCGATGCTCGTGCTGACGACCGGCGCGGTACGGTTGATGCTGCCCGAGATCTGGGCGGGAGCGGCGCAAGCCAGGATGGCGGCGACCGCGGTGGCGAGGAGGATCTTCATCGTGTGTGTTGTGTTGGGTCGGAAGCGGCGAACAGTGTACGGCGCGGGCCCGCCGAAGGGGGGCCGAAAGTGCCGTGCCACGGGCCGAACCGGGATGGTACGAGCGAGCGGCAGGCCGGGTCCTCGGATCCCGGGCGTTTTTCCGCTGCTGCAACCCGCGCCTGGTACACCCGTGGTCGGCAGACCTGACCCGGCCGGGACCTGGCATCGCAGTACCACCCGGGTGCGGGCTTGCGTAGGCTGCAACGATGGTCTTCGCAGGTCGTTCCGTCCGTGATGCCGGTCTCCTCCTCGGTTGGCTGGCCGCCGTTTCGCCCGTCGTCGCGCAAGGTGTGGTCAATCCGTCGTTGCTGGCGCCGCAGCCTGACGACAACCAGGCCGCGGCGGTGCGGCGGGCCGGGGGCCTGGCCTTGCGGCAGGCCGCCGAGGGTGGTGTCGTGTACGTCGCCGTCGAGGTCGACGGTCCGCGCGGCAAGTTCGTCGTCGAACGCGCCAGCAGTGGGGTGGTGGTCGGTGCCGGCCGCCATGTCGTGACCTGGGCGCGGCTCGTCGCCGAAGCGGTGGGCGCCAGCGACAAGCGCATCTACGTGCAGTGGACCGATGGCGCTCGCACCAAGGTGCCAGCGCGCCTGCTGCGCAGCGATCCGGCGACCGGGCTGGCGCTGCTCGAACTCGAGCGCGTGGACCCGGTGGCGAAGGCCTTGCCGGTGGCCGCCGTGGCGCCGGCGGCCGGACTGCCGATCACCGTGTACGGCTGTCCGGACGGCAGTGTGCCGGTGGCGTTCGAAGGGGTGCTCGGCGACAGCACGGCACCGCTGCGGCTCGGCGGGGCGACGTTCGCGCCGGGCGAGGCGATGCTGACCGACGCGCGACCCGACCTGCGCTGCGACGGCGCGGTCGCGCTCGACGAACTCGGTCGCGTGGTCGGGCTGTGCAGCACCGAGTTCGTGCGCCGCGACGTGTCCGAGCCGACGCTCGACGACCTCCGGCAGCCGAGCTTCCTGGTCGTCGTGACCGCCCCGGTGCTGGTGCGTACGTTCGCTGCCGAGCTCGGCGCCAACGTCGACCGTCGCGAACTGCCGCGGGCCTCTGGCGTCGGCCCGGTCGCCAGTGCCGCGGCCAGCGTCGTCGGGGTGTTCGGTGGCGACGGGACCTGGCCGGCCCCCGACGCCAAGGACCCGGGGGCGACGGTGCGCCGGGCCCACGTCGGTTCCGGGGTCGCGGTCGCGGCCGAGCTGGTGGTCACCAACAACCATCTGGTGCGAGGCGACGTCGCGACCGTGGGGCTGCCGGACGGCAAGCGGGTGTCGGCCCAGGTGGTGCGGCGCCACCCCGAATCCAACCTGGCGCTGCTGAAGGTGCCGGGCGGCGCGCTGACGCCCGCCGGGTTGCGCGACGGCGGCGAACTGCTGGTCGGTGAGCGCCTGTTCGCGCTCGGCCGCCCGTTCGGCGGTGCCGTGACGACCACGGCGGGCGTGCTGAGTGCGGTGCGCGGCGGCGGGCGGCTGCAGGCCGATCCGGACCTCGGCAACGCCAACGCCGGCGGTGCGGTGGTCGACCGCCTCGGCCAGCTGGTCGGCATCGCCGACGGAGGCGCTCTCGACCCGCTCGAGGTGGCGTTCGCGATGCGGGGCGATCGGGTGACCAAGGAGTCGAACCTGTCGACCTTCCTCGGCCTCGAACGGGTGCGGCGCGTCTTCGCCGACGACCTGGCGGCGGCCGCCGTCAGGACGGTGCCGTGGCAACGGGCCGCCGTGCAGGACGCGGTGACGGCGATGGTCGAGAAGGTCGCCGGTGGACTCCTGAACGTCTACGTCGGCAGCACCAGTGCCGGCAACGAGAGCGACAACCCGTTCGCATCGGTGGTGGCCAGCGAGGCGCGCGTGTTCGGGCTCGGCTCGGGGGTGATCGTCGACCAGAGCGGTCTGGCGTTGACCAACTGGCACGTCGTCGACGACGCGGTGTACCCCGACGGCCGCACGCGGTCGGGGTTCGCGGTCGAGGTGTCGGTGTTCGGCGGCCGCAAGTACCAGACGCAGGTGCTGGCGATCTCGCGCGAGGACGATCTGGCCCTGCTACAGCTGCAACTGGAGCCCGGCGAGACCGTCAAGGCGATCGAACTCGGCAACTCGGCCGAGCTGCAGATCGGCGAGAAGGTGGTCGCGATCGGCAACCCGCACGGCAAGGCCAACACGATCACCGCCGGCATCGTCACCGCCAAGGACCAGGGCATCCGGGTGCGCGGCCGCTGGGCGAAGCTCGAGCACCT
>DAIMFJ010000003.1:21382-43065 GCA_036724695.1 Planctomycetota bacterium | reverse complement strand
CCGCGACCTCGGGGGCCTCGGTGCGGCTGGCGGTGCCTGGATCGCGGGCGGCAGCCGTTCCACCCGGGGTGGCGACCGTCCCGCCGGTCGCGACCGTCGCTTCTCCCGACGCCGGGGCCAACCCGGCGGCAGCGGCGTCGGCCGGAGGGGCTACCGGCGGGGCGCTGGCCTTGGACCAGAACCAGTACCCGGTCGCGAGGGCAGCGAGGATGGCAACGACGAGAACGAGGGGAGTGTGGCGCATGCGGGTCGTGTGAGGGGCGACTCGACGCCGCGACCGTATCGCAACTCCCGGTCGGGAGCTCTTCCCGGACGGTGGTGGCGCCGGGTCCGGCGTGCGCGGCGCCCCGCCGGGGTCTACGCTGCTGCGATGACCGATCCGCAGCACTACAAGAAGCGTCGCAAGGAATTCCTGGCCAGCCTCGACGGTCCGGTCCTGTTGATGGCCGGCGGCTGGATCTCGCGCAACTACCCGGCCAACTGGTCGCCGTATCGCGCCGACAGCACGTTCTTGTTCTTCTTCCCCGAACCGGAACCGAACGCCGCGGCCCTGTTCGATCCGCAGGACGGTTCGGTGACCTTGTTCCTGGACGAACGCACGCCCGAGGACGCCCTGTGGCACGGGGCGGTGCCGGGTTTCGCGCAGATCAAGCGGGTGTTGCAGGTCGACGCGGTCGAGAAGCGCAGCGAGCTCGCGACGCTGGTCAAACAGAAGGTCGGCACGCGCAAGGTGCGCACGCTGGCGATCGCCGACCCGCGCGCGACGGCGGAGGCCTGCGCGATCAGCAAGGAGAAGCTCGACTTCCACAAGGCCGCGAAGATGGGCGACGAGCAGCTGCTGCTGGCGATCGCGCGGCTGCGCAACCGCAAGAACGCCGCCGAACTCGCCGAGATGCGGCAGGCGGCCGCGGTGACCAGGGAAGCGCACGTGCTGGCGATGGCCAAGACGCGCCCCGGCATCTACGAGCAGGAACTGGTCGGCCACGTCGAGGGCACGTTCGCGCGGCACGGCTGCGTGCCGGCCTACAACACGATCCTGTCGGTGCGCGGCGAGGTGCTGCACAACCATGCGCACCACAACCTGCTGCACGACGGCGATCTGGTGCTGCTCGACGCCGGCGCCGAGCGCAAGAGCGGGTATTGCGCCGACGTGACACGCACCTGGCCGGCGAGCGGGCGCTTCTACCGCGAAGCCGCCGATGTCTACGACGTCGTGCTGGCGGCCGAGAAGGCGGCGATCGCGATGGTCGCGCCGGGTGTGCGGTATCGCGACGTGCACCTCGGTGCGGCGCGCGTGCTGACCGACGGTCTGGTGCAGCTCGGGCTGATGAAGGGCGATGTCGACGGACTGGTCGAGGCAGGTGCGCACGCAGTGTTCTTCCCGCACGGCGTCGGCCACCTGATCGGGCTCGACGTGCACGACCTCGAAGCGTTCGGCGACCGCATCCACTATGCACCGGGGCGCAAACGCAGCAGCCAGTTCGGCACCGGCTACCTGCGGCTCGACGTCGACCTGGAACCGGGCATGTGCGTGACGATCGAACCGGGCGTCTACTTCGTGCCGGCGATCCTCGAGAACGCCGAGATGCGGGCTCGCTTCAAGGGCCAGGTCGACTTCGCGAAGGCCAAGCAGTTCCTCGGCTGCAACGGCGGCCGCGGCTTCGGAGGCATCCGCATCGAGGACGACGTGCTGTGCACGGCCGACGGCCACGAAGTGCTCAGTGCGGCGGTGCCGAAGGAACGGCTGGCGATCGAGGCGTTGGTCGGTTCGGCGGCGATGTGACGCTGGCGCGGGAGCAGCCGGGGGTGCGGCAGGGTCGCCTGCCGCCACCGGCTCAACCGAGCAGCAGCTCGAGATCCTCGCGGCTCAAGTCCTGCAACAACGAGCGATCGTTGCCGAGCACGGCCTCGCAGAGTTTGCGTTTGGTGTCTTGCAACTCGAGGACGCGCTCCTCGACGGTGTTGCGGCAGACGACCCGGTAGGCATGCACCGTGTGCTGCTGGCCGATGCGGTGCGCACGGTCGATCGCCTGCAGTTCGGCGGCCGGGTTCCACCACGGATCGAGGAGGAACACGTACTCGGCGGCGGTCAGGTTCAAGCCGACGCCACCGGCCTTGAGGCTGATCAGGAAGACCGGCACCTTCGGGTCGTTCTGGAAGCGGTCGACCCGCGCCTTGCGCTCTTTGGTCTTGCCGTCGAGGCGTTCGAACGCGATGCCGCGCCGTGCCAGTTCTGGTTCCAGCAGATCGAGCAGGCTGGTGAACTGCGAGAACACCAGCGCCTTGCGCCCCTCCTCGGCGAGTTCTTCGAGGCGCGGCAGCAACACCTCGAACTTGGCGCCTGGTTCGCCGCTGCGTTCGGGATCGAGCAGCGCCTCGTGACAGGCCGCCTGCCGCAGACGCAACAACGCCTGCAACACGACGATACGCTTGTCGCGCAGCTCGCCGTCGCCGACCAGCAACTGCTCGCGGTAGTACTTGCGCAGCTGGTCGTAGCGACGGCGCGCCCCGTCGTCGAGGTCGCACCACAAGGTGGTCTCGAGGCGCGGCGGCAGGTCGGTGAGCACCTGCGCCTTGGTGCGACGCAACATCACCGGACGCAGCGACCGCTGGATCAGCTCGCGGGTCGACGTGCGCGACTCGTCGGCGAGGTCGCCGCGGAACAGTTCGCGGAACCTGCCGAGCTTGCCGAGCATGCCCGGGTTCAAGAACTCGAACAGCGTCCAGAGTTCGCCGAGGTGGTTCTCGACCGGCGTACCGGTCATCGCCAACCGCCGTTCCGAGGGCAGCAGGCGCACCGCCTTGCTGGTCTGGCTGTCGGCGTTCTTGGCGGCCTGGGCTTCGTCGAGCACCGCGTACGAGAACCGCCAGCCGCGTTCGAGCATCCTGGGCACGTCGGTGCGCAACATCGCGTAGGTGGTCAGCATCAGGTCGCAGCGCTCGATCGCCGCGGTGTGCGCCTGCCAGCGATCCGGCGTGCTGAAATCGACGACCCGCAGACCCGGCGCGAACTTCGCGCATTCGGCAAGCCAGTTGGGCAACACCGAGCGCGGCGCGACCAGCAGGCTCGGCGGCCGCTGCTTGCGGCCACCGTGGTGCTTGACCAGATGCGCCAGCACCTGCACGGTCTTGCCGAGGCCCATCTCGTCGGCGAGGCAGCCGCCGAGGCCGAATTCCTCGAGGAACGCCAGCCAGGCGAGGCCACTCTGCTGGTACGGGCGCAGCTGGCCCTGGAAACCCTTCGGTTCGGCCAGTGGCTGCAGATCGCCGACCTCGCGCAGCCGCTGCCGCAGCTTCGCGACGTGCGGGTCGACGTCGAAGTCCGCCGCATGCTTGTCGAGCAACGCATCGAGCCACAGCATGCGCTGCTCGGGCACCGCGATCGCCCCAGCGGCCGTGACGTCGCCACCGAGCTGCCGCAAGGCCTCGAGGCGCTCGGCCCAGGCCTCCGGCAGCATGCCGTACGAGCCATCGCCCAGCTCGTAGAAGCCGTGTGGCGCGCCGACGACACGCAGCAGCTCGGGCAAACCGACGCGGCGGCCCGCGAACTCGACCGCGGCGTCCACCTCCAACCAACCGCCTTCCTTCTTGACCAGGCCATGGCTGGCCTGGAACGGCCGCACCAGGCGCCCGGCAGCGAACACCCGGAAGCCCTGCGCCGTGAGCGCACGTACCATCTCGGGCAAGTGCGCCCGTTCGCAGCCGAATCCGGTCGGCGTCGGCATCGCCTGCAACCCCGCCGACTTCGCTGCCTCGGCCAACCGGGCCTCGGCGTCGAAGTCCCGGCGCACGACGGCGCCGGCGGCCTCCACCACCGGGGCTGGATCCCCGTGCACGACGCCACCGCCGTCGTAGAGGAACCGCAGACGCGCCGGCAACGCCACGTCGCGCTCCTTCGGCAGCTCGAGATCGACGACGCCGGTCGGCTTGCCCGCCGGCAGCTCCTCGAGCAGATCGCGCAGGAACATGCTGGCGCCACCGATCCTGGCCAGCGCCGCCAGGGCCTGCGGCACCTCCTCGACCGGCATCTGCAGCGGGCCGGAGACTTCGAGCTCGTGCATCAGCTCGCCAGCACCGCCGACCTCCATGCAGACCAGCTTGCCATCGGTGATCAGATACGTCAGGTCGGTGTCGAGGTTGGCCGCCGACTTGGGGATCGCGAGCCCACCGCGCTCGAAGATCGCGTCGAACCTCGCCGTGCCGCCGTCCACCACCTTGAACAACAGCGCCCGGAACGGCTCGGCGACGTCGATCGTCAGCGGTTGCAGGGTCGACTCGTCGTCGGTGCCGACATAGACGTGGCCGGTTGCCGGCAACAGCTGGAGCACCTTGGTCACCAGACCCGTCGGCACGAACCACGGCTGCTGCAGCGACACACTGTGCTCGGTGAAACTGCGCAGCCAGGGCGCCCACTGCAGCGCCTGGTCCTCGCGCATCAACTGCAGCAGGGCCCGATCCGGCGCGGCGAGCTGTTCGAGCACGGCAGGCTTGATTTCGCCTTGCCGCAACACGCCGAGCTGACCGTTCTTCTTGACGGTCCGCTGCCGGACCTCGAGCACGAGCCCGCGATCTCGCACGGTCGGTCGGGCCGTGCGCAGGTGCACGAAGTAGAACAGATGTGGCAACTCGACGGGTTCACTCGGCTCCGGCAGCACCGTCAGCAGGCGGCGTCGCCAGGCTGGCAGCGGCTGCGGAACCGCCGGTGACGGCACGAGAGCCAGTGGCGGCGCACTCGGACGCTCGGACCCCGGCGCTGCCTCGGCGACGGCATCTCGCTTCCGATCGATCCTCTGCTGGTTGTCCTGCTGGTCGACCTGCCGGCCACGGGGACGGCCCTGCGGCCCGTCGGCACCGAAGAGCTGTTCCGTTTCCGCCAACTCGGTGAGCAGCGCGTCGAGCTCGATCATCGTCGCCCAGACATGCTTGCATCTCCGCACCACACCGAACTGCTTGCACGTACATTCCCACCGGCAGGATTTCGGCTTTTCGAAGTCCTCGATGACGACCCGGTACGGCTGGGTGCCGTAGACGATCGCCACGGCGCGCCCTTCGGCGACGTCGAGCAACTCGACCTCGCCGTCGCGGTGGCACTGCTGTCCGAGCCTCCGCGTCTCGGGACGGAAACGAGTCCGCTGCGCGTCGAGGCGACGCGGTGGGACGTTGGTTGGTTCTGGTGTCGGCTGCACGGTGGTCTGCTGGCAAACTGTGGCCACGGACGCCACGCGCCGCAAGCCAGCTACCACCAGTGGTGCCGCAATCTTGGTTCTTCCCCAACTCTCTCCACATTTTGGATTCTCTCGAGCGAATGGCTCCACCGATCCCACTGGACCGCCCATGCTGCAAGCCATCGCCCGCGCCATCGACCAGCTGTTCACCTGCTCGATCCTGAAGCTGCTCGGCTACTGCGTCGCACTCAGCGTGCTGTGCCTGGGCGCGGCCTGGTTCGGCATCGGCTGGCTGCTGACGCAGACGACCCTGTTCGAGACCGGCTGGCTCGAGTCGACCGGCGACCTGCTGGGTTGGGCGCTGACGCTGGTGCTCAGCTGGTTCCTGTTCCCGATGCTGGCGACGGTGTTCGTCGGTTTGTTCCTCGAACCGGTCGCCAACGCGGTGGAACGCCGCCACTACCCTGGTCTGCCGCCAGCCCCCGGACTACCAC
Source organism: Planctomycetota bacterium (assembly GCA_036724695.1). GTDB lineage: Bacteria > Planctomycetota > UBA1135 > UBA1135 > UBA2386 > JACKIC01. Next base: position 37,406 of record DAIMFJ010000003.1, on the reverse strand, counting down.
TGCTGACCGGGCTCGGCGCGAGCTTGCGTTTCCTGGCGCTGGTGTTGCTGCTCAACGCCGCCCTGCTGCCGACCCTGCTGGTCGCACCGCTCTATCCGATCGCCTTCGTGCTGGTGAACGGTTTGCTGCTCGGCCGCGAATACAGCGACCTGGTCGCCATGCGGCGCGTCGACCCACGCACCGCCAAAGCGCTCCGCCAGCGCCACGGCGCCGAGATCCTGGCGCTCGGGATCGGCACGGCCTTGCTCAACATGGTGCCGCTCGCCAACTTCGTCGCGCCGGTCCTGGTCACGATGGTGTTCGTCCACCGTTTCGAGGCCTGGCGGCAGTGAGCCGACGCAGCCAGCCAACCGCGTACGACCAGGAACTCCTCACGGCAACGAGATCTGCACACGATTGCTGTATTGCAGCAACAACGGCAATTGCAGGCCGACATACTGCAATTCCAAGGTGCCAACCAGTCCAGCACTGAGCGGGATCGGGAAGTCGAAACCACCGGCCGTCGGCACGCGAAGGAACGAACCGTCGACCACCAGGCCCGGCGCACACGTGACGCCGAGCGGCAACGCCGTCCTGCCGAAGACGACCGCCGCGAGCACGTTGGCCGGCATCTGCAGGTCGTCGACGTGCAACGTGAATCGGCCTGGCTGCGTCGACGGCGGCAACAGCGACGCGGCAAGACTCGAGCCACACGCAACGCCGTTCGTCACCAGCTTGCTCGGCTGCGGTACGAACGAGACCTCGATCGTGCTCAGGCAACTGGCGCCGAAATTGACCGAGGTGCCTTGGATCCGGATCGGCACCGGCCGCGGCCCGAGCACCACCGGGATGTCTACGGTGCTCGGCAGCCCGCTCGGCGGCAGTTCGTAGAAGCCATCGTCTTCGACGTCGACGCTCGGCGGCATCCCCATCATACAGGACGGCACCGCCGAGATCCGCAGCACGCCGGCCGCCGCCGAGCTGGCGGAGTAGCGTAGCACGACGTCGACACTCGCCTGCGACCACCAACCCTGCACCGGGCCCGGCCACGGCGGCGAGTAGGGCTGCAGAGTCAGCGTGGTGGTGGTGCCGGTCGACAGGGTGATCAGGCCGACGCCACTGTTGCTGAGCGTCGTCGAACCCTGCACCGGCGTCGACACCGTCTGCACGGCCCCGCTGCCTTGCCAAGTCAGCATCAGCGTGCCTGTCGCATCGACCTGCAGCGATTGCGCCGGCAACGATGCGAACAGGCAGAACGCCGCGACGACGAACTTCATTCCTGGAAGGTACCACGCCCGCCAACGGGTGCGCAGGTGGCCAACAGCCCCACTTCCCCTGGGCTTCCATCGCACGCCCGATGCCTACCCGTCCGTTCGCTCCGGCGGATGGTCACGAAACCAGCTCACGATGCTGGGCATGTGTCGTTCGAAGTCCCCCGGGATCGTCAGGTTCAGGATGCCGGCCCGCGTCACGCCGCGATTCTCGAAATCGTGGACGACCCCAGCCGGTACGAGCACGAACGCGCCGCGTTCGGCTTGCACCCAGCGTTCGCCGACCAGGATGCTCATCGTGCCCTCGAGCACGAAGAACAAGTCGTCCTCGTCGTGGCTGTGCGCACCTGGACCGCGGGTCCTGGGCTCCAGCCACCACTCCGAGATCGAGTATCGGCCGTGCGTCTCGCCGCCGTCGGCCTTGAACACCGCGGTGATGTCGCCCATCGCGTAGGTACGCCCCTCGCCGGCACGCAAGACGACCGGCGAACGCGGCGAAGACTGCTGGCTGGACGGCGTCTGCTCCATCGCCACATCGTAGTGCACCGCCATACGACGCGATCCCGCTTTGACCACAGGTCGAGCACTGCGGCTCGTTCGGTCAGGATCCACCTCGCCGGTTCGGTCCACCTTCCGCGTCGGCATCGGCGCCGAAATCGTCCCACGGTTCGCCGTAGAAACCGGCCGCCGTGCGAACGACGACGACCAGCCACCAGAGACCACCAACGCCGAGAACGACTGCCGCGAGCGTCGCCGGCCACCCATCGGCCAGCGTCGCCACGAGACCGAGCGGCAGGGCAAGCACAGCCCAGGCGACGATTGGCCACCAACGTCGCGAAGTGGGTTCGTCGGTCATCGGCATGTCCGCTGGCTTGGGCGCGGCAGCGAGAAGGCCGCGTGCGATACACTCTGCTCCCACCTCGGCATCGCGCTCATGAGCCGAGTTGTTCCCACGAATCGTCGGCGGCGGACGCGTAGCTGCCACCGGTCGACATCCCGGTTTGCAGATCCACCGAGAAGTCGTGCCAACCTTGTTCGAAGGGGTTCCAGGCCGAACCCACGATCCGATCCCCTTCGATCCTCAACCGGTCGATCCCGTCCCAGGAGAGCCGTCGAGTGTGCCACGCGAGGCGCGTGCCGACCAGACGAGCCAGCGCGAGTCCCTGCCGGCACAGGATCCAACCGCCACCGTGCGGCACGTCCAGCAGTTGGTCGACCGCCGGCAACAAGGGCTCCGCGCTGCGCTTATCCGGATCGACGATCCAGGCATCTCCCCTGGCGATCACGAGAATGCGCTCGCAACCAGTACAGACTCGCGCGAGGTCGAGACCACCGATTCCAGGCCGAAAGTTCCCAACCCATGCCCCTTCGGCAACGAGGAACTCGACCACCTTGCCCTCGCGTCCGAGATTTCCCCAGCCCACAGGAAACGACTTCGCCGCCGGGCCGTGCGCTGGGAGTCCGCGAAGCTCTTGGAAGTCGGCAGGCATGGCAGATGGGTGTCGTGTGCGCGGCATCAAGCCTTCGAGGTATCGGCGAAGGCCTCCACAGTCACTGTACCTGCAGACCGGTGTCGACGCTGGATCCACGCGGATCGACACTGCAAGTCGCACCAGGGTCCAAGCGGCTCAACGTCGACAATGCGCCGAACAACCCAAGCCATTCGAGACCCTGTACGTCGACCCTCGTGGCGGCGGCATCGTCCGAGCCACCGCACCCGTACCCGCTCAGCGGACTTCCGCTTGCCACCGTGCGAAGCCAGGTTCATGCCATCCACCTCGAAGAGAACGCACTCCAGCACCAGGAGCGGCCCCTCTTGCCCGGCCAACACTGCACCCCAAGCGCCCCCCACGAGCTTGCTGGTCAGGACCTGCGCAGCCGCCCCGCGGCCGACGCGGGCTCGTGCCAGACCTTGGTGTACCAGTAGATCGGCATCGCGAACATCGGGGCGAACATCAGCCCGAGCACCCAGAGCGGGGTCTGGCCAGCTAGTTCGCGGCCGGCCCTGTGCACCAACAGATGCCACAGGTAGACGCACAGCAGGACGACGAAGCTCGCCACCATGATCCACTGGACGGTCAGGAGTTCCCTGAGGACATCCGCAAGCCGCGGCGCGGCAACCGATCCTCCGTTGTCGAGCACCCCGAACAGGAAGCTGGCGATCGTCACGAGCAAGTAGATCAGCAGGACGAGCGGCACCAGCGTTGCGCTGCCGAGCAGGAGTTTCATCGGTCTGGACATGGCGAGGTGGTCCTGTGGAACCTGGGACGACGCACCATTCGCCATATTCCCGACCGAGCGACGACAGATGCAATCCCCCCCTGGCGTCGATCCGACGATCTTCACCTCGGGCACACACCAATGCTCGTGCTGCTGCCCGCCGGTGCACCGCTCCACCTTCACCTCGCCATCTCGACGACACCGACGTCGAAGTGCCTGCCAGGCTCGAATCGCGGCACGTGCAACCGGGCGTGCTTGTTCCACTGTTGGGGATCGGGACCAGCGTAGGCCTCGAGCGAGAAGTCGGCACCACGTGACAGTGCAGAACGCAAGATCAACGCCACGCGGCCTGCGCGGTCGGCCCGGACCTGCAAGGACCGCATCCCATCGCCGCTGGGTCTGACATGAAACAAACAGTGACTCGCGGGTCGGCCAGCTGCATCGTGGATCCGCGCCCTGACGATGGTGTCGCCATCGCCGAGCTCCAGGTCGATGCGCAAGACCTGATCCGCCGGTAGCCGAGGAACCTCCACCAGCCTCTGTATGTTCGTCCCTTCGACGACGGCCGAGATCGGGGTCGGGTGCTCGGGGTGGTCGACGCCGACCAGCGCGAGATTGCGACCGGATTCCAGCCAACAAACGACGTCGTCCCAGCGCTGGCCCGTGCCGACCCGGGTCAAGGTGCACAGTGCGCCGACCGGCCCACGCCATTCGGGACCTCTCACGTCGACCCGTGTGGCCGACGGCATCGTCAGAGTCACCACACCGGTCTCCCGCTCCGCGAACCTCAACTTGCCGGCGTGCGGAGCCAGGTACATGCCATCCACCTCGAAGAGCACGAACTCCGGCACCGGTAGCGGCTCCTCTTGTTCGGCCAGCGGCAGAGGAACACCTACGGGTTCGTTGTCGGCATCCAGCAGGACTTCGGCAGAGGGTCTTCGAAAGTGCTCGACTTCGACACTGGCTGGATCCTGGACGACGAGCCGTCCGGCAGCATCGGTCAAACCGAGCAAGATGCCTTGGAAACCCTCGCCATCCATTGCGTCGCTCGCCAGGCAAGAAACCGGCACGCTCACCGCGGGCTGACCCGCTCCGTCGCGAACGACGATTGTCCAGCGCCACGAATCCAGGATCAGCTCTCGACCGCCTTCGTGTGGCGAACCGATCGTCCCCATGCCGGCGAGCCCCTCCGCTTCTCCGGCCAAGACTGCGTCCCACGGCACCCGCACCACACCGAACGCATCCGCTTCGTGCCGGGCGCCGAGCCGGCGCACCAGCTCGTGCGGATTGCCGCAGTACGGAACCAGTTCCAGCGGGATCCACCCTTGGGTCTTCCAGTCCCGTTTGGCGACACTCCATACCACGGCGCGCGGCACCGGCTGCCCGCTCCGGTCGACGACTTGCACGACCCCTCGACCGTCGGGAACTTCCTCCGGACCACTGCAAGCAACCAGAACCGCGAGTACGAAGTGCAGTGGCCAGTGCATCGAGGCGGGCAACGTACACTGGAACGAGCCAGTTCATCGATTCGCGGTGGATCGCCAACCAACGGGCGATGCGCCAGGCAGGAACACACCCCAGCTTCCCTCCACGAGCTGTCTGAGCAGGCCGCATGCTGCCGCCCCGATTCCGCAGCCGATGTGGGCGGAACCTGACCGCCGTCGGCAATCAGCGCCTGGGGCTGCTCGAGGGAAAGCCCGGCGAGCCTTGCGACGACGGTGGCTGGTTGCTGGCACCCCGCAGCGGCCACCGCAACGTGCGGTACGCAAGTTCCTCGGTCGGTGAGGTTACTACCAACGCCGGAAGAGCGCGCGCAACAACAGCCCGGCGACGTCCAAGGCATGCTCGAATTTCCGTAACGCCGAGCGGTGCGCCCTTGTCGCATCGTCCTCCTCAGGCCCACCGGATTTCCACCAGATGACGACACCGACGACCATTCCGCCGCCGCCGGCATAAAGCGCGATCACTCCAGGGGTCTCTCCATGCGCTGCGCCGGCAACTGCCAGCACGCCTGCGACACCGAGCCCAATGCCAAGTCCTTGACGCCAACTCCGCGGTTTGGCCGACGGTTGCTTCATCGCGATCGTGCATCCAGGGAATTCGAGCCACGGCCTGCCACGGCCTGCACCTGGCCCACTCCAGGTGAGGCCGGCTTGTCGGGTCGCCGCCATGGTCCTTCGGCGGCATCCGCCATCGCCGACCAACCGAGGTGCGAGCTCACCGATCGGCGGCAGGACCAGACATCGTCACCGACCGCACGGCCGGCTTCGTGGTTGCTATCGATGTGCCGTTGTCTCCTCATTGGAATGCTGATCGAGGGCTTCGATTTCGTCAGTGCCGCAGTCCTACCGCTAGCGGCGCTTTCCACCCACGCCGGGCACGGCAGCGACTTGCCGCATCCACGACGCGATGCGCTGCTCGTCGATGTCGGCCACGGACCCGAGCTCGACGCCCCGCGTGTCCTTGCCCATCGCGACAGGCGTCACCGGCGGAACCGGCTGCAGTGCCACGCCGTTCACGAACATGAGCTTGACGTGACCGGCGAAGCCACCACAACAGAAGCACCAACCGTCGCCGACACCATAATAGGCCATGCCCCATTTGATGGCGCGCTGCAGTTCAGGAAGCGTCCGGGCCGCGAGCGCGTCCACGTGCTCCACGATGCTCCGCTGGGGTTCGGGAAGGGTGGCGATGTAGGCGAACACCGGCTCGTCGCCGGCCGCAGCCTTGGCCGCGCTGGCTTTGCCGGTCACCATCGACTCCGGCAGTGGTCTGGCGACCTTGCTGCGTGAAGCCGCGCGCTCTTGCACCTTCCGACCTGCAGGTTTCGAAGACTTGGCGGATTTTCGGACGGACATTCAGGATCTCCGGGCCCGGCAACCGCCGGGACTCGACGATGGGATACGACGCCGCGTGCTCACGGGCGCCGACTGGTCACAGCACGACCAGCCAAGAGGCTCCGCACCCCGAACCACAGGCACGGGATCGACACCAACAGCAATCCGAAGATCGCTGCGTCCCAGTGCCAGACGTTCAGCAGGTACTCGCCCAGAGTGCCCTGCTCGTTGCCGACGATCGGCGGTAGGTCTTTCGTATTCAGGGTGCCGTGCGCCAGCAGCCGCTGTTCCAGAGCCATCAGCAGGAGCGCCAGCGGCAAGCCGCTGCAGAGCACCAACCCACGCACGGCAGGGCGCCGGCGAGTTGCGCGATCCGGCGCGCCTACGGTGGGATCGGGAGAGTTCACGTGGACATGCCAACACGGCCCACATCCCCTCGAGCCAAGGTTCGCGCGTGACCAGGTCGCCTTGCCACGCCGCCTACCTGCCCGCTCCCGCCACCACGGCCCGAGCATCCGCCAGCTCGCGCTCATGACGCAGCAGTTCTCGTTTCCGATCGAGGACCTCCGTCTCCATGGCCCCCAACTCGACCGTGCCCACACGCCCGGCCGCATGAAGGACGCGAAGCTGCTGCAGTTGCTCCTCACCGACCACCACCGCCTGACGGTTGGCCACGAGCATCGCCTCGAGGTACTCGACGGTTCGCACCGCCTCGCGCCGCCGCAGTTCGTCGATCGGCGCGCGGGGCTCGGCCGGACCGATCTCGCGCGCTGCCACTGGCGCAGCCGGGGCTTCGGCAGGGGTGCCGTGGCAAGCCGACATCGCCAGCAAGGCCGGCAGCAGGATCAGCCACGTCGATCGGTTGTCGTGCATCGAATCCTCGCGTCGCAACCACTGGACCATGGCACCGACAACTCGTCAACCTGCCCAGTTGCGGCCCGATCGACGACGCCTGGCCGCCAGCATGGCCTCCGCCCACAGGCAGTCGCAGCGTCTCAATCAGGCACGCCGTCGTACTCCTTCGGCTCCACACCTTTGGTACGAATGAGCTGCCGGACCTTCAGGTTGAGCGCCGTGCCGAGCGCGAGGAAGACGGCGGCCATCAGCCACGAACCGACGGCGCCACCGCTTCCCGGTCCCTTCGCACTGGTCGAATCGAGCAACGCGAACACGGCGAGCACCACGCCGAAACCGAACAGGATGATCGCCAGCAGGTCCGCCGCGCGAATGTCTCGTATGCTGTAGGTCGTCATCTTGGTCTCGGGTCGGTCTTGGACGGCCAAACACACCGCTTCCTTCCCCTGTCTCAGCAGCCCAACCGGTAGAGCACGCCTTCGACGAAGAAGAACCGGTCGGGGCGCAGATGAGCTGCAGACTTGGCCACCGTTTCCTTGGCTGCGCACGGCGCTTCGCCCGACCACGTCGGGTACAGCTCGACCCCGGTCGGCAGATGCGCCTGGACGAGGCCGACCAGCTGGGCCGTCAGCGACTCCGCTCGCCCGCGGGCCTCCGCCGATTCCTGGTCGAACATGCCATCGAAGTACTCGAACACCCCATCGGCCAGCACGTGCCGGAATGCGCAACTGCAGGACCCGTCGACGCCGACGTAACGGATCGACCGCTTCGAGAACACCTGGCGCAGCTCGTGCAGCCTGGCCGGTTCCACTTCCTCGAGCGAGAGGTTGCCGAACGTACCGAGCCCCAGTGGCACGTCGGTGGCAAGGTAGAGTTGCAGGCACATGGAGTCGCGGAGCGTTCGATGGACAGGCGGAGTCGTCGGTTCGGTGGCCTTGCAGGCCCAGCTTGACGCACTTCCGTCGCACTGTCACGGGGTCCTACCGAACCACGGCCCCCGGGCACGGGTTTCTCGGCGCCCTCCACCTGCACGCGAAGGTGTCACCCATGTGCCCGGGCGAAACCGAGCCAGCGGACGAGGATCAGCAGGGGCATCGCCGCGGTGACTGCCGCACTGACCGTGACCCCCACCCACGAAAGCAGCGCAGGGGTCGGCAGAACCTCGCGCAGGAACACCGGCAGCAGCCAGCAGCCAAGACCGAGCCAGTAGGCCAGCAACAGCTTCGTCTCCAGCAGGCGCCAGGCTGCGGGACCGAAGCACAGGAGACCGAGGGTCACCGCCACGGCGACCAGGTGTGACACGACCAACCAGCAGCCCATCCGCAGGTTCGGCGGATCGCTGCAGATCCCTGGCCACACCAGGCACGTGACGAAGGCCGCGCCGAAGGTCGCCGGCCCAGTACACCAAGCCGCCCAGAGGAAGACCCTCGGGTTGCCGTCGCGCTGCCCTGGCCGTGGTTCGGCCTCGGCACCGTCGAAACCTGCGTCCATGGCGAGCCGCGAGCCTACCAGATCCCTACGCCGCCGGCGGCGGGTAGATCACCACCGGCACCGACGCATGCCGCACGACCAGTTCCGCGACTGAGCCCAGCAACAGCCGCCGCAAGCCCGAACGGCCATGCGTCGCCATCGCGATGTAGCTCGCGCCGCACTTCTTCGCCTCGGCGACGATCGTGCCGGCGACGTCCACCGCGTCGACGACCTCGGCGGTCGGGCAGATGTCGCGGCCGAGTTCGTCGGCGAACTTCTGCAGCTCCTTGTCCCAATCGCGGTGGATCAACGAGCGGTCGGGATAGACCGCCATCAGCCCCCCACCGGTCGGCTCGAACGGCAGGTCTTCGAGCACGGCGATCAGCCGCAGCCGCAGGCCGAGCTTCTGCGCCAGGATCTTGGCCGGCTGGAACGCGCGCTTGGACTCCGGAGAAAGATCGGTGGTCAGCAGGATCGTGCTCATGGTGGGCTCCTCTACCCCCTGACGATAACCCAGCCGGCCCAAAGCCCCATGCGCACAACGGCCACTCCACCGCCCAGCGGGGCGAACGCCGCATCAAGACCGCATCAAGACCGCGCGGCGAGCCAGGCGAAGTCGGTGTTGCCGCCGCTGACGATCAAACCCACCCGCTTGCCCGCCAGGGCCCCGCCAAGGGCTCGCGCCGCGGCCAAGACCGTCGCCCCGCTCGGTTCGACGACCACCTTCATGCGCTCCAGGAAGAACCGCGCCGCGGCCAGCAGCGCCGCCTCGTCGACCGTCTGCACCAACACCCGGTGGTGGCGCAACAGCGCGAAGTTGGGTTCGCCGAGCGCCGTCAGCAGCCCGTCCGCCCAGGTCTTGGGGTTCTCGACGCGCGGCTGCCGCACGCCGCTGGCCAACGACCTGGCCGCGTCGTCGACCGCCAGCGGTTCGGCACCGTACACCGCGCACGCCGGCCGCACGGCCCGCGCGACGATCGCCGTGCCCGCCAACAGGCCACCGCCGCCGACCGGGGCGATCACGACGTCGAGCTCCGGCACGTCCTCGAACAGTTCGAGCGCCGCGGTGCCCTGCCCGGCGATCACGTGCAGGTTCTCGAACGGGTGCACCATCACCGCGCCACGTTCCTGCTGCACCCGCGCACACACCTGTTCGCGTTCGGCGGGTTTGCAGAACACCACCTCGGCGCCATAGCCGCGCACCGCGTCGACCTTGACCCTGGGTGCCGTCTCCGGCATCACCACCGCGCACGGCGCACCGCGCTGCGCCGCCGCCCAGGCCAAGGCGCCGGCGTGGTTGCCGCTGCTGTGCGTGACGACCCCGCGCGCGACCGCGTCGTCGGGCAGCGCCATCACCGCATTGCAGGCGCCGCGCGCCTTGAAGGCACCGACCTTCTGCAGGTTCTCGGCCTTGACGAACAGTTGCGCGCCGAGTTCGCGATCCAGCGTCGCCGAGGTCAGCACCGGCGTGCGATGCACGCGGCCGGCGATGCGCTCGCGCGCCGCCAGCACGTCCGCGAACTCGACCGGCAGCGCCATCGCTCCGCCGCTCACTGCTGCTGCACGCGCAGCCGACCGTTCTTGCGTTCGACGTCGTACAGCTTGTTGCCGAGCGGCATGCCCTGCAACCGGAAGTCGACGGCCTCGCCGAGCGGATCGTCCTGCACCTCGCCGAACCGGATCGCGAAGCCGCAGGCGATGCGGAACACGTTGTCCAGCACGTAGCTGTGCAGCAGCGTGTCGATGCCGCGGTAGCGCGAACCGACGCCGGTGATCGGGTGGTAGTGCTCGAACGAGTTCGGCTCGCCGGTGCCCTCGGCCTCGCCGCTGATCATCGCCACCGTCTTGTCGAGCAGCTCGCGCGCCAGCTTCTGCGCCTTCTTGTTGCCACGTTCGGCCCAATAGGTCAGGCCTTCCATGATGTGGCTGTTGAGCATCGGCCAGACGCGCCCGTTCCACGGGCAGCCCTTGCGCGTGCCCTTCCAACGGCCGGTCGGGTCGAACGTCGAATCGCTGATCGCGATGCTCGGCACCGGGTACTTGGTCCAGAACTCGTTGCGGTTCGACAACAGGTCGAGCATCGCGTCGACCTGCTTCTGGTTGGGGATGTCGGTCGCCAACGGATAGAAGCCGACCGCCGCCTTGACGTTGGTCTTGCGACGATTGGCCGGATCGAGATCCATGAAGATGCCGGCCTTCTCGTCCCACATCTTCTTGCGGATCGTGTCCAGGATGACCTCGACCTCCGCCTGGAAGCGGTTGGCCATCGCCTTCTCCTGGATCTCCTCGGCGACCGCGTGCAGCCACTTGACCAGCCGATAACGGAACACCGACGCGTCGATGCCCTTGAGCCGGAACTGCTCGGTGAACTCGATCGCCCGATCGGCCTTGCCGTCGATGACCGTGTAACGCCGCGAGAACTCCTGCCCGGCCTCGAAGTGGTTGACGATGTCGGTCAACCCGCTGCCCTCGGGGTCGCGGTTGTTGCCGAGCCACTTCACGTAGCGCTGCATCGCCATCAGGACGGCCTTCTTGGTCGCCTTGTCGCCGTGCATCGCGTCGAGCGACTCGAAACCACCACCCCAGTCGGCGTGGTAGAAGTCGTTGGTGTTGACGCCGGTCATGTACAGCCGGCCGGGCACCTGCCCATTGTGCTGCACGTTGTCGAAGAACGCCTTCAGGCAGCCGCGCGCCAGCGACGGATCCTGCAGCCAACGCGCTTCGCGCATGATCGCCGGCGTGCTGAACGCCGTCGGCTGGTGCATCGGCCCATTGCCTTCGCACACCGCGGCCGACGTGAACAGCCCCGCGCCCTGGCCCTGCCGCAGCAGGTACAGCAGGTGGAAACGGTGTTTGACGACTCGCTCGAGCGCCTTGTCGTCACAGCTGAACTTCGGCACCTTGTCCCAGAACGCGTGCCAACCGTTCTCGTCCTTCGGGTCGGGCCGGCGGGCGCGGAAGTTGATGCCCTTGCCCTTGAACGTGACATTGGCCTCGAAGCGGTGCGCGGCCTTGGCGCCGACCTTCAGTGGCACCGGCCGGAACAGGCCGGCATAGACGCGCGACCCGGCGACGATCGGGCTCGGCTTCTCCATCGGCCGCTTGGCGCGCGGCGTCGGCAGGGCCTCCATCTCGTACCAGGGCGTCTCCTCGAAGTCCGGACGGTCGCTGCCGCCCTCGGCGAAGAAGCCCTGCAGGCACTTGCCACCCTTGCTGTCGGGCGACGAATAATGGATGTCGGCGGGCACGTCGGGCGCGTCGGCGCTCTTGAGCAGGCGCCGGATCCGGAAGCTGTCGCCCTCGAGCGACACCGGCTCGCCTTCGGGGTCGGTCGTCGTCCACATCACGACGGTGACCTCGCGCTCGGTCTTGCCGGTGTTGTGCAACTCGAGCTCGCTGACGAAGCGGTCGTCCTGACTCAGCAAGCGCCGCTCGACCACCTTGAGGCCGTTGCCGTCCTCGTAGGTCAGCACCGCCTTGCCGTGTTCGACCTCGGCCTGCTTGCAGACCATCGTCAACGGATGCCTGCCGTCGAGGAAACTCAGGAAGAACACCGACGGGACCAGGGCGTTGCCGATCGAGCATTCGTCGGCGAACCCCGGGGTGCGCTGGAAACGCGGAAAGCGCGGCGCGTAGAGGCAGTAGCCGCCCCCTGCCAGAGCGAACTTTTTGTTCTGATTCATTCCAGGAACCCGTACCGATGCGGCGCGACCAACACGGACCGTAGCTCCGCGTTTCGCTGCTCAGTAAACGTGGCCAGGGCAGCTGCTTTCGTCACAAGTTGCCTTGTTGAATCAGTTTATGCTCCTGGGATCCACGCGTGCACACCCCTCGAAATACGGTGCCACCGAATTTCTAGAGGTTCGTTCGCTGCATCTTGAGCACCGTTCCGCGCCAGTCAAGCGCTTTCTACGTGGGCGGCACGGGCGTTGCGCTGCTGGCGGGCGCAGCGGCGGCACGCAGGCGGGCCAGCACGGCGCGCAGATCGTCAGGCAACGGATCGACCATCTCGACCAGGCCGCAGTCCTCGAGCTCGAATCGCACCCGGTACAGATGCAGGAAGAGCCGCTGCAGGCCGAAGCGTTCGCGGAACAGCGCGTTGATGCGACCTTTGCCGTGGCTGGTGTCGCCGAGGACGTGGCGGCCGCTGTGGTTGGCGTGGCGCCGGATCTGGTGGTAGCGGCCGCTGTGGATGCGACAGCGCACCAGCGCCGAGTACGGCAGCGTCTCGACCCGTTCGAAGTCGGTGCGGGCGTCGCGGGCGACACCCTTGTCGTCGGTCAGCGGGCGCGCACAGGTCCACGCGTCGCCGAGGGGTGCCCCATCGCTCGCCACGCTGCCGGGCCAGCGCACCAGGGCGACGTACTCCTTGACCGCGGTCGGCGCCGCCATCGCCTGCTGCAGCTCGGCCGCGGCGGCCGACGAGAACGCGAACAGCAGGATGCCCGAGGTCGCGCGGTCCAGGCGATGGAACGGGTACACGAACCGCCCGAACTGGTCGCGGACCTGCTGCAGTGCGGCAGGCGCGTCGGGGTAGTGTTCGTCGCGGTGCACCAGCAGGCCACTGGGCTTGCTGATCGCCACCCAATCCGGCTCCTGGCGCACCACGCGCAGCGGTTCGGCGGGTGGTTCGGCGGGTGGCCCATCTGGTGGCCCCGCTGGCAGCTCGGCAGGTGGGTCGGGCGGCAGGTCGGCCATCGCGACGCATCGGAACCGCCCGACCAGCCCTGCGCAACCTCGCCCCGCGACATCGCGTACCGCATGCTGTAGACCGCTGTCGTGAACCTCTGGCACTACCTCGAGCACGCCGCCCGGCACCACGGCCCGCAACGCGCGCTGACCTGCGGCGATCGCGAACTCGACTATGCGACGACCCACCGGCACGCCCTGGCGCTGGCCGCCGAACTCGCCGCGCGCGGCATCGCCCCGGGCGACCGCGTCGCCTGCCTGATGCAGAACCGCGCCGAGCATTTCGTCGCCTACTACGCGGTCGCCGCCGCCGGGGCGATCCTGGTGTCTCTCAACACGCGCCTGTCGGCCGCCGAACAACAGCAGATCCTGGCCCACAGCGGCGCGCAGTTGTTGCTGCACGACCAGGCCCACCAGGGACGTGCCAACGAACTCGGCGGCGCCGCTTTGGCCTTTGCACTGCCGACCGCGGCACCCGCCGAACCGGCCGCCGCCACGTTCGCGCCGCGGCTGGCGCACGCCGACCAGCCGGCGCATCTCTACTACACGAGCGGCACCACCGGCGCGCCCAAGGGCGTGATCCTGACCCACCGCAACGTCTGCACGCACGCCGAGACCGCCGTCCGCGAACTCGGCATCGGCCCGCCCGATCGCTGGGCGCACATCGCGCCGATGTTCCACCTCGCCGACGCGTGGGCGACGTTCGCGGTGACGCACGCCGGCGGCAGCCACGCGTTCCTGCCGCATTTCACCGCCGAGAGCGCGCTGCACCTGCTCGAGCAGCAACGGATCACCATCACCAACCTGGTGCCGACGATGCTCAACCTGATGGTCAAGGACGCGTCGGCGGCCGGGCGGCGCTACGCGCTGCGCACGATGCTCAGCGGCGGTGCGGCGATCGCGCCCGACGTCGTGCGCGCGATCCTCGCCACGTTCGGCTGCGACTACGTGCAGACCTACGGCATGACCGAGACCAGCCCGTACCTGACGCTCGGCATCCTGCCGCGCGCGCTCGACAGCCTGCCCGCCGCCGAACGCCTGCGCATGCAGTGCAAGACCGGCCGCCCGTTCGCCGGGGTCGAACTGAAGGTGGTCGGCGCCGACGGCCAGCCGGTCGCGGCCGACGAGCGCACGGTCGGCGAGATCCGCGAGCGCGGCGCCACGGTGACCCCTGGTTATTGGCAGAACGCCGAAGCGACCGCGGCGGCGTTCGACGCGCAGGGATTCCTGTGCACCGGCGACCTGGCGACGATCGACCGCCACGGCTTCGTCGACATCGTCGACCGCAAGAAGGACGTCATCAAGACCGGCGGCGAGGCGGTCTATTCGATCGAGGTCGAGAACGTGCTCTACGCGCACCCGGCCGTGCTCGAATGCGCGGTGTTCGGCGCGCCCGATCCCGTCTGGGGCGAACGCGTCGTCGCGGCGGTGGTGCTGCGGCCGAGTCATGCCACCGCGGCCGGCGAGCTGGTCGCGTTCGTGCGCAGCCGCATCGCCGGCTACAAGGCCCCGAAGGAAGTGCGCTTCCTCGACGCACTGCCGCGCACCGGTTCGGGCAAGATCACCAAACGGGCGTTGCGCGACGGCTGAATCGGCTACGGCGTGCCGTCACCCGGCACGGCGGCACCGAGCTTGCACTCGAGCACTTCCTTCTTGCCCTCCTCCGCGCCGACCGCCTCGAGGTTGGACCCACCGGAGAAGACACCCATCTTGATGTACTGGCGGAAGAAGTGGTTCTCGCCGGCCACGGCCGTCCATTCGAGGTCGTTGTTGCCGAACTCGGATTCGGAGCTCAGCTTGTGCGGCCCGGGTTCGACGAAGCGGTGCAGGAAGACCTTGTTGCCGGTGTCGCCAATCGGCTGCCCGTCGAGGTAGACGGTCTTGATCAGGGCCTGACCCAACCAATGGTTGCGGAACACGTAGAGGCCGGCCTTGCCGGCAGGTGGCGGCGCGAAGGTCTTGCTGGCCGCATCTTCTTCGGGGGACGCCAACGGCGCGCTGGCGCAACCGGCCAGCGAGGCGAGAACGCAGCAGGTGAGCAGACGGGTTCGGGTGCGCAGGATCGACATGGGCAAGCTCTGGAACGAGGAACGCCCCGATGGTGGCCGCGGGGGCATTGAAAGTCCATGGCGGCGCCCTGCGCGCCATTGCGCAGGGCCATCGAGCAGGGCCATCTAGCTGGGCCATCTAGCTGGGCGGCGAGGCACTACGGCAGTACCGCTGCCGGCAGTCGATGGATCTCGAACGCGATGTCGGGCTGGCTGGTGATGCGCTCGCCGACCTTGACGCCGAGGAACGTCGCCTCTTCGACGCTGACGTGCCGCATGCCGACATAGCCGCGGAACACGCCGATCACCTCGGCGCGGCGCAGTTCCCGATTCCAGACCACGGCCGCCCCACCGGACATGCCACCGAGGTCGACGGGATCACCGACCGCATACCAACTGCGCTGCTGCGGCTCGCTGGCGTCGATCCGGGCCCGGATGCACGGCGTCGGTGCACCCAGGTCGATCTGCAGCCCGGGGAAGAACCCCGCCGCATAACCGACCAGCAGGATCTCGGTGCCGCGCGCCGGCGCCCAGGCCGGATCCAACGCCGGCTCGTGCAACGTCGCGACGCGCCGCGGCTGGTCGTCGGGCAGCGCGATCACGGCCCAATCGCCGTGTTTGGCCTCGACGCTGACGGTCGCCACGAGCCGCACCC
>DAIMFJ010000003.1:0-21372 GCA_036724695.1 Planctomycetota bacterium | reverse complement strand
CTTGATTTCACCGTCCGACACACTGCACACGTCGGACACGCCGTCGACGACCAGCCTGGTGTCGCCACGATCGTCGCGGCGCAACGCTTCGGCGAAGTGGGCCGCCGTGAGCAGCAGCCCCGGTCCGACGACGATGCCGCTGGCCAGCGAACTCTGCACGGGGTCGTACAGCGCGACGACGAAATCGAGCGCGTCGTGCGGCAACCACTCCGGACTCTGGTCGGCGAACGTGCTGGCGAGCACGGGCGCCGGCAGTTCGACCTCCTCGGGGGTCACCGAGCACGCCGTGAGCAGCGCCGCGGCCACCGACGCGAGGATCTGCGAGGAGCTGCGGCGGGTGGTGGTCACCGCCGCATCGTACCAGGGCGGTGAGGCGTGGGGAGCACTCCCCCGCCCACACGGCGGGCCCCACGACCGGTCCCAACGACCGCGGTCGGGGTTCGGGGCGCACCACCCGCATGGACGTGCGCCCTCACCGCTGGCGCGGCACCAGGATGAACCACTCTGGGTGGACCTCGGCGTCCAGGTACTGGAGCACACGCTTCTTGGCCAGGTACTCGGCGATGTCCTCCGCGGGCATTTCCGCGGTTCCAGCCCTGAAGCGCGCTTCGAGCGAGAAGTACCGTTGCGCCCAATCACGAAGCTCCGCAAACGGGCGTGAATTGAACTTCTGGATCCCCTCCTTGCGGTTGTACGAGGAGACTTCGGCGATGGCCTCGTGGCAGGCGCGGAGGTCGGGGTGCTTGTAGGGCGCGACGAAGATCACGACATCGCCCCACTTGCCGCTCTCCAGCATGTAGGACCCGATCTGTCGAAACAGCGATCCATCGGGAACCGGGGGGACCCTCTCCCCCATTGCGATGGTCAGGAACTTGCCTTCCTGCACCATGCGCTCTTCGATCTTTGCGCGCTCCAGTTGGGCAGCGATCTCCAGATCTCCCTGATAGTCGATGCTGGACGACGAATCGGGTGAGGCTGCGATTCGCTGCTCGAGTTGTCGTTCGAGTTCCTGGGCTTCCTTGCGCAGCTTCCTCTGCAGACGCGCGAGAGACGCCGCATTGAGGGGGCCCGCAGTCACGACACGCACGTCGACGGCCGGCCCTTCTTCCCCAGTGGACCCCGATGTCGTGCTGGCGACCGGCACCCGAATCACACCTTCACCTTCCCGCGCGGTCATCTCCACCCAGTTCTCCAAGTCCTGGGTCGGCGATTCGCTCCGCTGCAGGGCTGGAGCGGATTGGGCACTCGCGCGAAGGTCGTCGTCAGCGGACGGCACGAGCACGCAGCGGCCTGCAACGATCAACGCGGCAATGCCAGCCATGATCAGAAAGCCCACCAACCGTCGGGCCCTTCCTTGCGAAAACTGCACGTCCATGCGACTCATTACAAGCCACTCGGGCATTGTGAACAGCTCGTCCGGACCCGAAACTTGAAGATGCGTGACTGGACGTTGCCAGTGCTTCGCACCTCGACATACTCATTGATCGGCGCAGACGCGCAATGGAGGTCCCCCAATGTCAAGTCGATGCTGTAGGACCCACCAGCTGCGATTGGACTTCCAACGGGAACACCGAGCTGATTGTATGCCTGCCACGGGCCAACTCCGCAAGCGCCATCCGCGCAGTCAGCCATGGTAACCTTCAACTTGAAGTTGCTGAAGGTGCACGGCCCTACGGGGTTGGGACAAACTGGAGGACCTGGCTCCTCCCCTTCCGGAGGAGGGGGCGGTGGAACATAGCAATTCCCGTGGCCCAAGGAACCGCTTGTCAGATCCTTTTCAACGCAGAGCTGAGCGTTTCCGAACTCATCTGCGCAGGTGTCCAATGTGACTCCTACATGGAATGCATCGACACCTGCCGTACAACGACACCCATCAGACAGGAGAAGCACGGGGAGCACTCTCGTCCCCGATCCGCTCTCGGCCCGTCGTCCGAAGCCCTCGCCCGGTATGCGTTCAACATGGACTGCATTGGAGCCGAAGCCAAACCCCAGAGCCACCATCAAACCGAGAAGCACGGCCTGCAAGTGAATCATCGAGCCCTCGCTTTTCGATGTCTAGTCGCGGGACAATTCCCACGCAAGCTCTCTTCTACCCCCCCGCCCCGTCAAGCCAAGGAACCGGAATCGGCCGCAGTTCCGCTGGAAGCAACAAGACACACACAAGATATGCATCCATCATAGTTTGCGGTCGAATCGCCGAGGCCGCAACCCATTGGTAGCCCCGCGGCGGGCAGATTTTTCGTTCGATTCCAGCGCATGGCGGTCACCGCAGCATGGTACCAGCTGGCCGTGGGAGTCGGGGGCGGAGAACGCCTCCCGATCTCAATCCCCGATCGTCAACCGCAAACCCTGCGTCATCGCCAACCCACCCGCCGAGGCCGGGTCCAGCACCGCGCCTTGCACGTACAGGTCGAGCCCGCGCAGCGCCGGCACGTTCGGCAGCGGCAAGTTCTGGTGCCAGAACCCGAACGCATCCGTGAACCACACCCGCGTCGCGATCGGGTTCTGCAGCAGGAACTCGCAACCGTTGCCGATCGGCGTCGAGCCCGCCGCCAGGCCGAAACCCAGCAACGCCGGCCGCAGCCGCGCGTCGGCGCGCAGGTCGAGGTGCAGGTTCGCATTGCCGAAGCGAGGCCGGCCGAAGGCCGTCAAACTGGTGTCGGTGCCAGTGCCGCCGCAGCGGGAACCATACGTCTGCGCAGATGCCACCAGCCTCGGCACCAAGTGCGTGCCAGCACCGCCGTGCACATAGGTGGCACCACGAGCTGCATCGTGCGCGTACTGACCGATCACGTAGGTCCGGGGCGACCAGGCCACCCCGTCCCAAGACATCACGGCCACTTGACCGTTGTTCGACACCACGGCGATCAGTCCCTGCAGCGACGATTCCCACACCAGATTCGACGCCTGCGGCGCCCCCGTGTACAGCGCGGGCCCGTTGGTCGCCACCAACACCCACGCCGCGCCGGCGTACTCCCAGGTCGATCCTGCCTGATCGTGGGCGACGACCCGTTGCCGCACCGGGTCGTAGCCGACCAGCATCGGTCCGAGCGCCATCGGCGTCGTCGCGAGGACCTGCGTCCACGCCGAACCGTTCCACTCCCAATGATCCTGCAGGTACACCCCGCCAGTGCTGCCGCCGACCAACACCAACACCTGGCGCGCCGCGTCGTAGGTCGCCCGTGCCGCGGCACGCGGCGACGGGCCCGTGCTCGCCGCCAGCCGCCAGTTCGTCCCGTTCCACGCGTAGGTGGCGCCGCTGCGCTGTCCGTTCGGCAGCAGACCACCGAACACCACCGTCTCCCCACGGGCTGCGTCGAACTCGTAGCAGGCCCCGTGGAACGTCGGCGGCGCGGAAGCCGGCAGTGGCATGCGGTGCCACGCGAAACCGTCGAATTCGGCATGCTCACGTGGTTCGGACAAGGAACCGACATGGCCGAACGTCACGGCACGGCCACGCACAGCGTCCCATGCCAAGTGCTCGCTCGTCAGCGGCATCGGCCCGGCAATCGAGGGCTGCCAGAGGTTGCCGTCCCACGTCGACAGGTTCCGCCGACCTTCGATCGAGGGCGACAGCAGGTGGATCAGGCCATTGCGAGCGTCCGTCGCCAACGAAGCGGCGCCCTCGGCGACCGCCGAATTCGGCAGCACCGACCACGCGGACCCGTTCCACGCATAAGTTTGCAGGGAGGCCGGCGTATTACCGATCCCGATCACCTGACCCCGCGTCGCGTCGAACGCAATCGCACCGCGGTAGAT
Organism: Planctomycetota bacterium; assembly: GCA_036724695.1. Lineage (GTDB taxonomy): Bacteria > Planctomycetota > UBA1135 > UBA1135 > UBA2386 > JACKIC01. The sequence goes on along the minus strand of DAIMFJ010000003.1, from coordinate 17,613 downwards.
CCCGTCGGTGAACGGTCCGACCAGGCTGGTGCCGTCCCATTCCCAGGTCTCGAATCCCGCGCTGGGACTCGGCAGCCAGGTCTGGAAGACGACCACGCCGCGCACCCGATCGAAGGCGCTCGCCAGCCCACCGCGCGAACCCGGGAAGACCCCGGCCACCGTCCACGCGCCGTTCGCGAACTCGACGATCTCGAGCACCGGCGGCGACACGTTCGGCGCGGCCCGCAGGCCGACCACGCGGTTGCGGCTGGTGTCGACCACCATCGTCTGCAGGATGGAGGACGGCCCGAGCACGCGCGTGGCATGGCCGTCGTATTCGAACAGCTCCAGGTACGAGAAATACGCCTTGCCGCGCACCTCGTCGTAGGCCACCCGCGCATTCGCAGGCACCCGCGCCGTCACGACGGTCCAAGAAGTCCCATCGTGCTCTTGCAGGGTGCCATCCGTATGCACGCAGATCAGCCGCTGGCGGAAGTCGTCGTAGACCAACTTTGCGTTGACGATCGACTGTGCAACCGGGTGCGAGACCGGAATCTGCGCCAACAACGGAACCGCGGCCAGGAAGCAGCCGCCGACGGTGAGGGCAAGCGTGTTCATGCACGAGGGATAGCCCGCGCCCGTATGGCCGGTAACCAACCGTGGAGCGGGACCCCCGATGCTACTGGAACACCCCTACGAACCGCGCGACCAGCCCGAAGTACCCCGTCGGCGACAGCGCTCCGGTCGCCTGGGCGACGTAATTGGACTGGTGCACCATCTGGGCTGGCCCGGCCGAGGCGGAGCTGGCCCCGATCCGGACCAGGAAGCTGTTGCGCGACGGTACCGCGACACCGGCGGCGACGTCGAAGGCCACCGCCTGCGTGAACAGCGGCAGTCCGACGAACGCGGGATCGCTGGGGAGGCTCCACAGGCAGCGACCGTTGCCGGTCGGCACGAACTGGCCGACCAGCACGTCGACGTTCTGCTGGCAACCGGGGAAGCCGAGGGCACCGAGCGCCACCGGCAACGGGGCGCTGCCGAGCATGCGGTTGTCGATGCCGACGCCGTGGTAGACGAAGTCGAGATTGCCGTTGGGGCCGGGCGTCGCCGTGTGCTGCACCTCCAACTGCGTCCCGAGCACGCCGTTGCCGAGCACCGGCGGGATGCCGAGCGACAGCGTGTCGCCGCGCGCGTTCGTGCAGCTCGTGTCCTCCCAGATGCGCGTCACCTCGCCACGCGCTTCGCTGCCGTGGAGGAAGAAGCCGTCGGCCGGCCAGTTGTCGCCGGTGCCGCCGCTGACCTCGAGGTCGAGCAGCAGGTTGCCGTTGGCGCGCTGGTAGAAGAACGGTTGCGCGAACGGGATGTCGACCGTCCACGGATTGGGATAGGGGTAGATGCGCGTCGCGCCAGGCACCGTCAGCGTGCCGGAGAACAACACGGTGCCGGTGGCGCTGCCGAGGTTGTTCGCCCAGTTGTTGGTGAGCGTGCCCGGCTGCAGCGGCAGTTCGTAGGCGACCAGCGTCGCCTGGAACGTCTTGGTGGTCGGCGCGTCGACGTTGAAGTTGCCGCCGTCGAGGCGGAACTGCACGTTGGTCAGCACCGCCAACGTGGTGCAGAGCTGCGACCCGTCGACCAGGTCCAGCACGCGGCCGTCCGCCCAGCAGACCGGTGTGCGCGCCGCAGAGGTGCCCTCGAGGTTCTCGTAACCATTGGGAACGACGACCGCAGTCTGCGCGGCGAGCGCGAGTGAGGTCGCCAACACGGTGAACGGCAGGTGTTGCATGCCGACAGGGTGCCGCAGCGCCCGGGTGGGTTCCCTGAATTCCCGCGAATCGGAGGAATGCAGGAACTCGCGGGCGGCGCGTGGCATCGGCCACGCACCCGCCTCGGATCAGTTGCCGATCACGACCGAGAACGGGTTGGTCGTCATCTGCCCGCGCGGGCCGCCGAAGAAGATGCCCTGCACGTAGAACGCGAACTTGTCGAACGCCGGATCCGGCAGGATCGGGAATCCGACCGTGCCGTTGCCGGCCCCGTCGAGCACCATCAACGTGGTCGCATCGGCACTGCAGTGCCATTCGCAGCCACTCATGCCCGGCAGCAGCGTGCCGAGGTCGAGCGGCAGCGCCACCGGGCCCGACTGGGCGCGCTGCAGGCCGAACGCGAACAGGCCGAACGTGTTCGGCACCTGGGCCGAGACGTCGAACTGGTACAGGAAGTTGCTGAACTGCGGCAATCCGTTCGACGAACGCAGCGTCGCGTCGCAACCGCTGGCGAACGCGCTGTCGGCGGCCGGGTGCTGCGAAGCCCAGAACGCGACCTCGGCAGCGCTGGCGGCGCGCGTCTGGAAGCGGAACTCGTCGATGTCGTAGATGCTCGGCGCATTGGTGAGCGTCTGCCGACCGACGTTGAATTCGGTCCCTTGGATGTTCGGCAGTGCCGTCAGCGCCACCGGCGCTTCGGCGACGCCGTTGATGTAGTAGGTCGTCGTCATCGCCACCGTGTCGACCACGAACGCGACGTGCACCCAACCCGCGGTCGCCATCTGGTAGACGTTGGCGATCGTGCGGTAGTAGGTCGAACCACCGGCATTGCCGACCGTCAGCAGCGTCGAGCTGCCGCCGTAGATGCGGAACGCGCCGGAGGTCGGGATGCCCGCCAGGTAGGTCAGGCTCGGCCCCGGATTGCCGCGCTGGTTGTTGAGCCACATCGCCCACGTGTAGTCGCCGGTGACGTTCGGCGCCCAGCCGGTGCTGACGTGGTTGGCCTGGTAGGGCGTCTGCGCGATCCCGCCGTTGAGCGCCTGGCCGTACTGGCCATTGACGAACGATGCAGTGGGCGCAGTCGTCAGCGTGTTGATCACCGGCCCGGACGACGGCGCTGGCGAGTTGACCGCGTAGTTGACGGCGATGTTGCCGCCGCCTTCGAACTTGTAGTAGAGGACGTCGTTCTGGGCGATCGCCGCGCTGCCGAGCGCGAACACGAAGCAAGCGAGTGGTTTCATCAGGTGGGTTCCTGTGGTTCTGAGAGGGGTTGTTGCGAAGCCACCAACGTACCACCTTCCAAACGCGCCGTGGGGCCCGACCTCGGCCGAGCCGTCGTGGGACAAACGCGCGACGAATTCGTGACGCTAACCGCCGTGTGCCAGCCAGCGCCCGGGGCGCGCCCCGGTGTCGACGCCGTCGCGAACCACCGGCGAGCCGTCGACGACCACGTGCGGGATGCCCAGCGGGTACTCCTGCGGCGAGGCGAACGTCGCGCCGTCACGCACCGTCGCCGCGTCGAACGCGACCAGGTCCGCGAACGCGCCGACGGCGATCCGGCCGCGGTCGCGCAACCGCGCCCGCGCCGCCGGCATCGCGGTCATCTTCGCGATCGCCGTCGGCAGGTCGAACAGGCCCTGCTCGCGGCAATACAGGCCGAGCACGCGCGGGAACGAGCCGTACGAGCGGGGGTGCGGCCGTTCGAGCTGGCGGCCGACCGGCGCCATCGTGCGGCCGTCGGAACCGACCATCACCAACGGGTGCGCGAGCACCCGGTCGACACCGTCGGCGGCGATGCCGTGGCCGATGAAGCCGACGTCGGCACCGTTCTCCTCGAGCAACCGCAGGAACGCATCGGCCGGCTCGATGCGCCACATCGCCGCGATCTCGACGAGGTTGCGGCCGACGCACGCCTGGTGGGCGTCGTTGGCGACCGACGCGATGACGACCAGCTCGAAACCGCCCGGGTCGCTGGCGACGTGCGGAACGACCTCGGCGCGCATGCGAGCCCGCTGATCCGGGTCGCGCAGCCGCGCCACCACCGCCTCGGCGCCGCCTTCACGCGACCACGGCTCGAGCAGGATCGTCAGCGTCGTCGAGTACGCGGTGTAGGGATAGGCGTCGGCCATCACGTCGACGCCGTCGCGCCGCGCCTGTTCGAGCCGTTCGATCGCGGCGGCCAGCAACGGCCAGTTGCTGCGCCCACACGCCTTCAGGTGCGACACCTGCACACGCACGCCGGTGCGACGGCCGACCGCCAACGTCTCGTCGATCGCAGCGAGCAGTGCCTCTTCTTCGCTGCGCATGTGCGAGGCGTACAGCCCACCGTGGCGCGCGACGACGCGTGCCAGCCGTTCGATCTCGTCGGCGGGAGCATAGAGGCCCGGCACGTACTCGAGCCCGGTGGACATGCCGATCGCCCCTTGCCGCAACGCGGTGTCGAGCAGTTCGGCCATGCGATCGAGTTCGGCGGCGGTGGCGCGCCGGTCGACGTCGCCGAGCACGATGCTGCGCAACGTGCCGTGGCCGACCAGCATCGCGTGGTGGATCGCCGGGTTGGCCGCCTGCAGGGTCTGCGCGTAGGAACGCACGTCGGTCCATGGCGCCGACGCGTCGTCGGGGCCACGCGGCGCCGCCGAACTGCCGCAATTGCCGGTGATCTCGGTGGTGACACCCTGGCGGACGCGACTCTCGGCCCCAGGAAAACGCAGGATCGAGCGGTCGGAGTGCGTGTGGATGTCGACGAAACCGGGTGCCACGCACAGGCCATCGAGGTCGAGGGTGTCGCGCGCGTCGCGAGGCGCGTAGTCGCCGATGCCGACGATGCGCCGCTCGCGCACGGCGAGATCGGCCCAGAACGGCGGTGCGCCGGTGCCGTCGAACACGCGACCACCGCGCAGCAGCAGATCGCACGGCTCGCCGCGCTGCAGGTTGCCGCGGCGAGCGGTCCCGGCACAGGCGGTGGCCGCCGCCCCGGCGGCGGCGAGCAGGAAACGGCGGCGATCGAACAGGGTCATGGCGAAGTGCGTACGACACCGAGTCCCGGCGTCGGCAAGGTGGTCAGGATGCCGTCGTGCTCGAGGTAGCGCGTCGCCGGACTCGCGTACGCGGCGTGCAGTGCGGCGGCGATGCCGAGCACGCTCTCGTCGTTGCAGCCCCACATCACCGCGAGGCCGAGCCGTTCGCAGGTGCGGGCCAGCGCGAGGCCGGGCGTCGGGCCGCCGCACTTCTGCAGCTTGATGTTGACGATCCCGTACGGGCAGCCCGCCGCGGTCATCGCCGCGAGTTGGTGCGCGTCGTGCACGCTCTCGTCGGCACACAGGAGGCGCCGCACCGCGGCCGGCAACGTGGCGAGGAACGGTTCGCAGCCCGGCGCCATCGGCTGTTCGATCATCTCGAGGTCGAGATCGGCTGTCGCGGCGCAGAAGCGCAGCATCGCGGCTTCGTCGTAGCCCTGGTTGCCGTCGGCGCGGATCGTGATCGTGCGACCGTGGCGCTCGCGCAGGCGCGCGAGCCGTTCGACGTCGATCGCGACGTCGACGCCGACCTTGACCTTGAGCACCGTGAAACCGCGCGCGAGGTACTCGGCGGCCTCGGCGAGCGTCTCGGCGACGTCCTTGACGCCGATCGTGATCGAGGTCGGCAAGGCGCGATGCACGCGGCCGAACCGTTCGACGCACGGTTGGCCGTGTTGCCTGCCGTGCAGATCGCAGATCGCCATGTCGATCGCGGCGCGCGCCCCGGGGCCGCCGGTGGGCAGGAAGCCGTTGCGGCAATAGTCCTGCAGCGCCGCCAAGGCGGCGGCGGTCGATTCGCCGGTGACCTCTTCGGCAGGTGACGCCATGCCGTAGCCCTCGCGACCGGCCGCGTCCCGGACGACCAGGAACGCCATCGCGACGGCTTCGGTGGTGCCGCGCGCGATCGCATACGGGCGCGCCAACGGCGCGTCGAACGCGAACGCCTCGGCGGCGACGACCGTCATCGCCGCCCCTCGCGGGCGAGGTGGTCGAGGATCGCCGGCATCGCGACCTCGCAGCCTTCGAGCAGCGGGAAGAACACCGGGCGGCCGGTCTCGGCGGCGATCGCGGCGCGCGCGCGTTCGCGGGCGGCGGCGTCGAGGTGTTCGTGGTTCAGCGCGATGGCCAGCACTTCGGCACCGTACATGGCGATCAGTTGCAGTTCGGAGGCCAGCGACGGGATGCGGTTGCCGAGGTGCTCCTGGTCGTCGAAGAACTCGCGCGCCGGCGCGTGCTGGAGGATCACGCCGCGCGCGCCGCCGGACAGCAGCAGCTCGGCGCCGCACGGGCCCGACGGGTTGCGCAGCGCCGATTGGCCTTCGAGCAGCAGCAGGTCGGGAGCGAGCTCGCGGTCGCAGGCGACGATCGCGTGCTCGAGTTCGCCGGACACGAAGTCGTTGGGCGTCGAATCGAGCACGAAGCCGAAGCGCCCGCCCTGCAGCCAGCCGGTCTGGCCGGTGTAGATCATCTCGGCGACGAGGCCGCGCGCTCGGCAGGCGGCGACGACCGCCTGGCTGGTGGTGCGTTTGCCGAGCGCACAATCGGTGCCCAGCACGGCGATCCGCGGCGCCTTGACGCTGGCGATTGCGCCGCTCCAGAAATGCAGTTCGCGGCGCGGCTTCGGTTTCCGGATGTCGACGATCCGCGCGCCGGTGCGGGCGGCGGCGGCTGCCAGCTCGGGATCGTCGCCGAGGAACTCGTGCATGCCGCTCGCCACGCCGATGCCGCGTTCGAGGGCGGCGAGCAACGTCGGGCGCAGTTCGGGCGGCAGCACGCCACCGGGCGTGGCGACGCCGACCACCAGCCAGTCGGGCCGCAAGCCGCTGGCCAGCAGGGTGGCGAGGTCGGCCAGGATCGGGATGCCGCGCGGCGTGCCGTCGAGCACCTCACCGGCGTCGCGACCGGCGCTGGCGTGGTCCAGCAGCGCCAGGATCGTCCAGCGACTCGGCCCGCGCACGAGGCCGTGCGCGGTCTTGGCGTTGATCGTCGTGAACAGGCCCTGGGTCAGGACGGCGGCGGTCTCGCGCATCGTGCTGCACTCTTACCACGGCTGCGTTGCAGAATCGCGGCGCGGTGGGCACGCTGCCGCGATGCTCCGCCTCGCCGCCGTCGCCGTCCTGCTGCCGCTGCTCGCCAACGCGCTGCCCGAGCGCCAGGAGCCGCCGAAGTGGGTGGAACTGTTCAACGGCAAGGACCTCACCGGTTGGACGGTCAAGATCGCCAAACGACCGCTCGGCGAGAACTTCGCCGACACGTTCCGCGTCGAGGACGGCATCCTCAAGGTCGACTATGCCGACTATGCGAAGTTCGACGACCAGTTCGGCCATCTGTTCACCAATCTGGCCTATTCGCGCTACATCCTGCGCCTCGAATACCGCTTTGCGGGCAATGCGATGGCCGACGCGCCCGGCTACGTGCACCTCAACAGCGGCGTGATGATCCACGCGCAACCGCCGCAGAGCATGCGCATGGACCAGGGCTTTCCGTGCAGCCTGGAGATGCAGTTCCTGGCCCAGGACGGCGACGGACCACGTTCGACCGGCAACGTCTGCACCCCGGGCACCAACCTCGAACGCAACGGCAAGCTCGACCGCACCCACGTGATCGGCTCCAGCGCGCCGACGTTCCGCCCCGACGAGTGGGTGCAGGCCGAGATCGAGGTCCGCGGCAGCGACGAGGTCGTCCACCGCATCAACGGCCAGGAAGTCCTGCGCTACCAACGCCCCCAGCTGGACCCCAAGAACGACCGCGGCCCCGCCACCGACCTGCTCGACCTCGGCCAACCCTTGCTGCTCAGCGCGGGCCACATCGCTCTGCAGGCCGAAGGCCAGCCGGTCTGGTTCCGCCACATCCGCCTGCAGCCCCTCGACTGACCCGCTATCCTAAGCCATTAAGATACCGACACTTCCACACCCCACGCACCGCCGGCCTCCGCCACACCTCCGCCACTCTCCCCGCCACCCCGTCGGCACCCCACCGCCCGCAACCCCGCGACCCTGCCATGTCCCTCCGCCGTGAAGGCCCCGTCGCCGAGCGCCTGCTGCAGCTGCTGCGCTCGCATCCGGGCCCCGATCCTTCGCTGACCGGTCCCCTCGACGCCCCGATCGCGCCGCCGTCGGCGATGACCCGCCGGCAGGCCGTGGCGATCTTCGAATCGGCGATCCAGTCGCGCCTGCAGGACCTGCTGTCGCGCGAGATGAAGGACAAGGGGCTCAGCTACTACACGATCGGCAGCAGCGGCCACGAAGCGAACGCGATCCTCGCGGCGAACCTGCGGCCCACCGACACCGCGTTCCTGCACTACCGCAGCGGCGCGTTCCTGGCGGCGCGTCTCCGGCAAGGCCGCGGCGAGACGCCGTTCTTCGACGCCATGCTGTCGTTCTGCGCCTCGGCCGAGGATCCGATCAGCGGCGGCCGCCACAAGGTGCTCGGCTCGCCGACGCTGCACGTGCCGCCGCAGACCAGCACGATCGCCAGCCACCTGCCGAAGGCAGTCGGCTACGCACGCGCGCTGGCGCGCATGGAACGGCTCGGCCTGCCGACCGCCGACGGCGCGCCCTACGACAGCATCGCCTTCTGCAACTTCGGCGATGCATCGCTCAACCACTGCACCGCGCAAGCCGGCCTGCACGCCGCCGGCGCGGCCGTCCTGCACGCGCAACCGTGCCCGATCCTGTTCGCCTGCGAGGACAACGGCATCGGCATCTCGGTGCGCACCCCGGACGGCTACGTGCGGCAGATGATGGAGCACCGCACCGGCATCAAGTACTTCGCCGCCGACAGCCAGGACTTCCCCGGCGTCTGGGACACCGCGCGCGCGGCGATCGACTACGTGCGCAGCCGTCGCCGGCCGGCGTTCTTCCACCTCGCGACGGTGCGCCTGATGGGCCACGCCGGCTCGGACGTCGAGGCCAACCACATGCCGCTCGACCAGATCGAGGCGAACGAACGGCGCGACCCGCTGCTCGCGTTCGCCGATCTGTTGCTGCGCACCGGCGCGATCTCGCCGGCGGCGATCCTGGCGCTGTACCAGGACACCGACGCGCGCCTGCGCCGTGCTGCCGTCGAGGCCAACACGCGCAAGAAGCTCGAGACGGTCGACGCGGTGGTCGCCCCGCTGCAACTGCCGAAGGTCACGCCGGCCGTGCGCATCGCCCCGACCGAACGGCGCCTCGCGGTGTTCGGCGGCAAGCTGCCCGAGGACGACGCGCGACCCCGCCACCTGGCGTTCCGCATCCCGCAGGCCCTGACCGACCTGTTCGCCGCCTACCCCGAGGCGATGCTGTTCGGCGAGGACGTCGCCAGGAAGGGCGGCGTCTACAACGCCACCACCGGCCTGCTGGACCGCTTCGGCCCCGGCCGCGTGTTCAACACGATCCTCGACGAGACGACGATCCTAGGCCTCGCGCAGGGCCTGGCGCACGCCGGCTGCCTGCCGTTCCCGGAGATCCAGTACCTCGCCTACCTGCACAACGCGATCGACCAGATCCGCGGCGAAGCGGCGTCGCTGCAGTTCTTCAGCACCGGCAAGGCGCATCGCGACATCACCCAGCAGACGACCAGCTACAGCAACCCGATGGTCGTGCGCATCGCCGGCCTCGCCTACCAGAAGGGCTTCGGCGGCCACTTCCACAACGACAACTCGCTCGGCGCGATCCTGGAGATCCCCGGCATCGTGCTCGGCGTGCCGACGCGCGCCGACGACGCGGTGACGATGCTGCGCACGATGACCGCCGTCGCCCGCGAACACGGCAAGGTCTGCATCTTCCTCGAACCGATCGCGCTGTACATGCAGAAGGACCTGCACGACGCCAACGACGGCGCGTGGCAGTTCGGCTACCCGCCGCCGGACGAGCAGATGCCGTTCGGCAAGGGGCGCGTCTACGACGCGACCGACGCCGACCAGTTGACGATCGTCACCTACGGCAACGGCCTGTGGATGAGTCTGCGCGTGCAGAAGCGCCTGCGCGAACGCGGCGTCAAGGCGCGCGTGTTCGATCTGCGCTGGCTGGCACCGCTGCCGATCGACGAGGTCAAGCACCACGTCGCCGCCACCCGCCGGTGCCTGGTCGTCGACGAGTGCCGCGCCACCCAGGCCGGGCCGAGCCCGTTGCTGCTGGCCGAACTCTGCTCGGATCCGAACCTGCGCGGCTGCGTGCTGCGCCGCGTCGCCGCGGTCGACAGTTACGTGCCGCTGGCCGCCGCCGCCAACCTCGTGCTCGTCCAGGAACCCGACATCGAACGCGCCGCGCTCGCTCTCGCCGCGGAGGCCGTGCAATGACCAAGCCCACCGCCGTCCTGTTCTGCCCCGGCCGCGGCGCCTACACCAAGGACGAACTCGGCTTCGTCGGCCGCACGCTGCGACCTGGTCCGGTGGCCGACGCCCTGGCCGCCAGCGACGCCGCGCGACGCGCGCAGGGCCGGCCGACGTTGACCGAGGTCGACGCCGCCGACCGCTTCCGCCCCAGCTACCACCTCGACGGCGAGAACGCCGCCGAGCTGATCTACTTCGGGGCCATGGCCCACGTCGAGCAGCTGCGCGACCGGTACGATATCGTCGCCGTCGCCGGCAACTCGCTCGGCTGGTACACCGCCCTGCCGGCCAGCGGCGCCCTCGATCCGACCGCGGGCTGGCGCCTCGTCGCGACGATGGCCGCGCTGCAGAAACAGGTCAAAGGTGGCCAGATCCTGACCACCACGGTCGGCAACGACTGGCAGCGGGATCCGCACCTGTGGGTGCCGATCGAAGCCGTGCTGCACGGCCTGCGCGACCGCGGCGACGAGTATTTTTGCGACCACAGCATCCGCCTGGGCGGCCATGCCGTGCTCGCCGGCACCGAAGCCGCCGTGCAGGAACTGCTCGTGCACCTGCCCAAGGTCAAGGTCGGCGAGCGCGAGTTCCCGTTCCGCCTCGCCGGCCACGGCCCGTTCCACACCCGCCTGTGTGCGGAGACCTCGGCGCGCGCCACCGCCGCGCTCGCCGACCTGCCGATCGGGATGCCGACCTGCCATCTGATCGACGGTTTCGGCAACGTGCACTCGCCGTGGTCCGCCGACCCGCGCGAACTGTTGCACTACACGACCCACGCACAGGTTCTGGAGACCTTCGACTTCACGGCCTGCGTGCGCACCGCGATGCGCGAGTTCCAACCCGACGTACTGCTGTGCGCCGGGCCGGGTTCGTCGCTGCGCGCCCCGGTCGGTCACTGCGTGCTGCAGGAGGGCTGGCGCGGGCTGCGCGACAAGGCGGCGCTGTTCGCGCGCGGCGTGGTCGCGATCGACTGAGGAGCGCTCACCGCGACCACTGCGCCGCCGCGTCGTCGCGGCCGAGTTCGCGCAGGATCTGCACCAGCCGCCGGCGCTGCAGTTCGGCCTCGCCGCGCCGTCCAGCCCCCTGCGAACGCCGCAGCGCCTGCTCGAGCAACTCGGCGGCTTCGGCGCGCTCGCCGCGATCGTAGAGCAGCTTGGCGAGGTTGGTCATGCCCACCGACACCACGAAGTGATCGGCCGGCAGCCGTTCACGCGCGATCTGCACCGCCTGCCGCATCAGCTCGATCGCCTCGCCGGGCTCGCCCTTGGCCTCCCACAGGGCCGCCAGATTGCCCAGACAGCCGACCAGGCCCTCGACAGGGTGCCCGGGCAACCTGCCGTAACGATCCGCGGCGGCGCGCAGCAGTGCTTCCGCCTCCTCGAACCTGCCCAGCGCGGTCGCCACGGCGCCGAGCCGTTGTCCGGCTTCGCTGACGTACAGGTGCGACTCGCCCAGCCGCTCGCGCAAGGTCGCCAACGCGTGCCGCAGCAGCGGTTCGGCCTCGGCGTGCCGCCCGCGCTCGTGCAACAGCCAACCGAGATCGGCCTCGGTCCACGCGACGTGCGCATTGCGCTCGCCGAACAACCCGCGCCGCCGGTCCAGGCATTCGCGCAGCACCGGCTCGGCACCGGCCCGATCGCCCTGCCGCTGCAACAACGCGGCCTCGTGCTGCAAGGCGACCAGGCGATCCGGATGCCCGGGATCGAGCGTGGCGAACGTCGCCTTCGCCCTCGCCAACTGCGCCAGCGCCAGGTCGACCCGCCCGAGCGAACCATGCAGATTCGACAACTGCAGGCAGCTGCGTGCGATCGCGAGTGGTTCGCCGAGCTCCTGCCGCATGGCGGCGGCGGTCTCGGCGGCCGCCAACGCGTCGTCCGGACGACCACTGCGCAACCGGCAATTGGCCAACACCTCGTGCAGGTTGGCGCGCACGGCCGGCGCCGGACTCGTACCGAGTCGAGCCAACCCCGTGCTCACGGCGGCTTCCGCGTCGGGGATCTGGCCGAGTTCGAAGGACACCCTGGCCCGTTCGAGCAGCGCCTGCACTTCGCCGTCGGGGTCCTCGGCCGCCACGGCCAGCGCGACGGCCCGATCGGCATGCACAGCCGCCTGGTCGTGCGAACCCAGCACGCGCTGCACGCGCGCCATCGACAGGCGCACCCGCAGTTCCACGGCGGGGTCACCGGCCACCAGAGGCGGCAGCAAGCGCTCGAAATCCGCGAACAACTCCCGGACCGGATAGTCGGCGCTGCCGAACCGCACCGGGTCGGCGGCTTCCCAGAGGTTCTCGACCAGCGCCAGGGCGCGCTGCGCGCGCTGCGTCGCCGCTTCGGCGGCCAGGCGCCCCGTTTCGGCCTGGGACCAGCCGTGCAGCGCCGCCAACGTGCCGGCGAGGGCCAGCGAGACGGCCACCAACGACGTCGCCGCGGCCCAGCGATGGCGCACGACGAAGCAGCGCAACCGATAGCCTGCACCCCGCGGTCCGACCGACACCGGTTCCGCGTCGAGCAGTCGTCGCACGTCGTCCGCCAGCGACGCGACGCTCGGGTAACGATCGCCCGGATCCTTCGCCAGGGCCCTGGCGACGATCCAGTCGAGCTCGCGCGGCAACCGCCCGGTGGCGCGCCGACTCGGCGGTTCCGGCGCCACCTCGCGGATCCGGCGCAACAGCTCGGCGAGTCCCGTCGTACCGGGTTCGCGCACGAACGGACGCTCGCCCGCCGCGAGCTCGTACAACAGGACTCCGAGTGCGTACACGTCGGTGCGCACGTCGACGGCCGCGAGGTCGCCAGCCGCCTGTTCGGGACTCATGTACTCCGGCGTGCCGATCGGTCCCTGCCCCTCGCGCACTCCAGTCTCGACGTGGGTGCCGCGCGCCAGACCGAAGTCGACGACCACCGGCTGGGCCCGGCCGTCGCGTTCGCCGACCAGCACGTTGTTGGGTTTGACGTCCAGATGCACGACACCCTTGCCGTGCGCGTGCTGCAGCGCGTTGCAGACCTCGACGAACAGCCGCAGACGTTCCCGCAACGGCACGGCCCGGGTGCGGCACCAGACGTCGATGGGCTCGCCGTCGACCAGTTCCATCGCCAACCACGCGCGCCCGTCGGCGAGGGCGCCGGCGTCGAACACCTTGGCGACGCCCGGATGCCGCATCGCGGCGAGGCTCTGCGACTCGCGGCCACCGACCGCCACTTCGCCGTGCACGATCTTCAGCGCCACGTCGCGCACCACCGGCACCCGCTGCCGCGCCCGCCAGACGCTGCCGAACCCGCCGACGCCCAGTCGCTCGACGAGTTCGTAGCCGGCGACCGCGTCGCCGGGTGCGAAGCCGAGATCGAGGTCGTCGCCGTCCGCGACCACCGCGGCGACCAGCTCGGCTGGATGCTCCAGGAAGTCGCCGGCGGCCTCGTGCGCCGCCAACAGCTCGAGCAGGCGGTCGCGCATGCCGTCGTCGTCGCGACAGCACTCCGCCAACCAGGCATCGCGCTGCGGCCGCGCCAGCTCCAGCGCGGTCTCGAACAGGTCCTTCAGGCGATCGCTCACGGCAACAGGTCCGCCTGCAACGACGCGAACAGCTGGGCGCGCGCGAACGCCCATTCGCGCAACACCGTGCGCCGCGAGATGCCCATCGCCGCCGCCGTGGCGTCGACGTCAAGGCCGGCGAAGAACCGCAGACGCACGATCTCGCCGGCGCGAGGGTCGCGCGCTTCGAGCTCGGCGATGCGTTGGTCGAGCAGCAGGAAGGTGTCGGGGCAGTTCACGTCGACCGGTGCCGGCAGGCCGCCCAGCGAGATCGGTTCGCGTTGCGCGCCGCCACCACGCTTCTCGCGGGCTCGCCGCCGTGCATGATCGACCAGGATGCGCCGCATCGCGACGGCCGCCGCCCGATGGAACGCGTGGCGATCGGCCCAGTCCGCGTGCCCGACACCGACCAACTTCAACCACGTCTCGTGCACGAGCGCGGTCGCTTGCAGGGTGTGGTCGCGACGCTCGCCGGCCATGCGCCGGCGCGCCAGTTCGCGCAGCTCGTGGTACACGAGCGGCAGCGCCGCCTCGGCGGCACCGACCTCGCCGGCGGCCGCCCGCACCAACAGCGCGGTCAGCGGCACGGGCACTTCTCCGTCGGTTCCCGGGGCCTCGCTCATGCGCCCCGAGAGTACCCGCAAACGTGCCGGGCGGGCAGCAGCCGGCCGCGGAACCGCTGTCGACAGCACGGCGGTGACGCTCAGAAGAAGATGCCTTCGAGCAGCAACGCCACGGCCCCCCACTCGGGGTTCGGGAAGCCGAAGTCCACGACGACACCGGTGGTTGCGGCAGGATCGTCGGCGTCGACCTGCTGCATCGGGAACACCTCCAGGGCATCGCCGATGCGCACCTCGGCGGCCGCGCTCGACAGCAGGCCGAGCGCGTTCGCGGCCGGCGAGAACGTGAACGACTGGCCGTACAGCCGCAGGCCGACGAACGCCGGATCGTTCGGGATCGGCACCGCCGCGGTCGAGTACCAGCCGATGAAGCTCTGCTGCCAACTGTGCGGCACGGTCGCGACCGGCGTCATGTAGACGGCGTTGGTCGGCGCACCGATCTGGCCGAGGTCGAACGGCACCGGCAGGCCGTCGAAGCCGAGCGCCAGGAAGCCCGGAGGCTGGGTGAACGACTGCAGACTGCTGAACTCGATGGTGCGGCCCGGCGACAGGAGCCGCGGATCGAGGAAGCCGTTCGTGCTGACGACCAGGTTCAGGAAGTCGAACGACGGGTCGTCGCCTGCGCGGCCGTAGATGGTCGACGAACCACCGCCCTGCAGCGCGTCGAGCCAGTACTCGGCAGGCTGGCTGGCCGGGTTGTTGCCGACGATGTCGATCAGCAGGTCGCCCTGCGCACTGGTGAACGTGTACGGCTGCGCGAACTGCACGACGATGTCCCAGCCGGTCGGTCCGGCGAACGACTCCACCTGCGCCGGCAAGGTCACCGCACCGGTGAACACCGGCGTGGTCGCGCCGGTGACGTTGTTCGCGAACACCGGCTGCAGCCCGCCGAAGCCGAGGCTGTTGTGGCTCAGCGTGACGGTGACGTTCGGAACCACGACCGCGGCCTGCGGCGCCGAACCGCGGTCGGCGCGGAAGCGGATGCCGTTCAGCACCGCACCGACCGGCGCGATCGCGTCGGCGTCGATCAGGATCTGCGTGCGAAAGCCCGGCACACCGAACGGCATGCTCAGCGAGTGGTGGCCGTCGACGTCGTTGGCTTGTGCAGGAAGCGGCAGTTGGCTCTGGGCCAGCGTCGCCGGGGCCGCGCAGAGGGCGGCGAACAGGAATCGTCGGGTCGTGTGCATCGGGGATGTGCTCGGTTCGGAACGCGTCTACAAGCCGGCTCGCGGCGCCGGGTAACCGGCATGGCACCGGTCAGGCGACAGGTTGCGGTGACGAGTGCCAGGAATCCGCGGATTCCGTCACCGCCGGCAGAAACACGACGCGTCGATCGGCACGGTCGCGTTCCGCCATGCCGCAACGAACCTGCCGTGCGTGGCCGCGGCGGCGGCACGATCGCCGCGGTGCGATTGGCACTCGTGCAAGCCGCGCAGCGCCCAACCGTTGTCGGGATGCCGCGCGAGGTCGGCGAGATAGACCGTCTCGGCCTCGGCATGCCGACCGGCCTCGAGCAGCAGCGCGCCGAGCGCGTGCGCGGGCGGCATCATCCAACCCCAGGGTTCGTCGTAGCGCAGCGCCTCGTCGAGTTCGACCGCACGCCGCAGCGCGGCGAACGCGACGTCGTGGTTGCCGGCGCGGAACTCCACCTCGCCGGCGAGGAACTCCCGGCCGATCGCCAGCACCGACTGCACCGGGTTGTTGGCGAGCATCCAGGTCGCCGGCACGGCGTCGCAGGCCGATGCGAAGCGTTCGCGTTCGAGCTGGGCCGCGGCGACCTCGCCGAGTGCAGCGTGGGCGACGCCGCGCGCGTAGTGCCAGACCGCGCGGGTGCTCTTCTGCCACGCCGCGGGCTCGGGCTCGGCGAGCACTTGCCGCCAGCGACCGAAGCGCACCAACACGTGCAGCGGCACCGCCAGGTAGGCCTCGAGGACCTCGGGCATCTGCTGCACGACCTCGGCGGGCAGTTCGGCGACCATCTCGCGCGCCGCGCCCAATGCTTCGACCTCGTTGCCGGTGAACATCGCCGCGTAGGCGAGGAAGTGGTAGTTGTGGGCGCGATACAGCTCGTAGAAGCCCGTGCGCCCGGTGCGCGCCACCGTCGCGAGGTCGGCGGCGATGCCGCGCCGATTGGCGGCGGCCGCGTCCTCGTAGCGCCCGACGCGCAGGAACGTGTGCGCCGGCATGTGCTCGAGGTGACCGATCGCCGGGGCGAGGCCGACCAGACGTTCGGCGGCGGCGAGCGCACGTTCGGGCCGGCGCGACGCCTCGACGGCGTGGATGTACAGATGGTTGCCTTGTGGATGGCGCGGATGGCTGGCCATCACGCGTTCGAGCACCGCCACGATCTCCTCGGTGTCCGGCTGCGGCGTGCCGTCGGCGCGATACAGGTCCCAGGGCCAGAGGTTCATCAGCGACTCGGCGAACAGCACGCCGACGTCCGGGTGGGCAGGAAACCGTTCGTACACACCGCGCATGCGCGCCGCATAGGCGCGGTCGAGCTCCTTGCGATCGGCGGGGGCAGGCCACGCGTAGCGCGCCTCGAGCGCCGCGACGAGGCTGCGCTCGAGCTCGGTGGCGGTACCGAGCAGGCCTTTGGCCGTTTGCACGCTCTCGTGCGCAGCCTGGGCGGCAGCCTCGCTCATCGCCATGTTGTTGATGTGTGGTCCGGCGGCGTAGGCGAGCCCCCAATGCAGCATCGCGCAATCCGGATCCGCCGCCAGCCCGGCGCGGAAGCAACGCATCGCCTCTTCGTGGTGGAAGCCGTAGCACCACGCCAGTCCGCGGTCGAATTCGGTCTGTGCAACGGTCGAGTTCGTGGTGATCGGCAGATGGTGACCGCCGAGCCGCGCCAGCTCGGGAGCCGGTGGCTGCGAGCCGTGTTTCGACGGCGCACCACAGGCGAGCAGCAGGAATGGCAGGATCCAGGATGGGGCTTTCATGTCCGGCATGGCGTCCTCGACGTGCCGAAGATGCCAAACGGAGCCTGGAAATCGCCGGGACCGGGCGGATTTCCGCGGTTTCGCTGCGGCCTGACGGTCGCGATCGCCGCTCAGTTGCCCTGCAGCGCGCCGAACCCACCGTCGATCCCGACCACCTGGCCGTTCAGCCACGACTGGGCGGGGTCCAGCAGGAACTCGACGACCCGCGCAACGTCGTCCGGAGCGCCGATGCGGCCCGCGGGATTGCGTTGGTTGCAGGCCTCGAGCATGCCCGGCCGCGCCAGCATCGCCGCCGTCATCTGGCTGGCGACGAGGGCCGGCGCGACGCAGTTGCAGCGGATGCCCCGCCGCAGGTTGCCCGCTGCGACCGCGCGCGCAAGCCCTTCGAAGCCGGCCTTCGCCGCGGCGATCGCCTCGTGGTTGGCCAGCCCCAGGCGCGCCGCTACCGAACTCACG
>DAIMFJ010000002.1:0-46504 GCA_036724695.1 Planctomycetota bacterium | reverse complement strand
CGACCGCGTCGAAGAACGCGCGGTCCTTGTGGTACAGGAAGAAGTGCAGCTCGTGACCGGCGTGTTCGCCGTACAGCTGCAGCTGCTTCTCGCGCGGCAGCGTCGGCCACTCGAGCAGGAACGCGAACTGCTGCAGCGCGGCGTCCGGGCGGATCGCCGCGAACGCGCGATGCACGTCGGCCAGCGATTCGAAGGCCTCGACCTGCACGCTGCGTGGATCGCCGAGTCTGGTCGTGCCACCGGTGCCGACGAACTGCATGGTCTTGCCCTCCGCGAACGCCTGGTCGGCAGCGAGTGCCGTGGCCAACGTGCGTGGGCGTGGCGTGAGTGCCACCTCGGGCAGCACGACGCTGTCGTGCACGCTGCGGTCGCCATCGACGACGAGGACGTGTACCAGGTTGCCCTGGCCGAGGTCGCGGCGCGCGATGCGCACCTCGCCGTTGGCGTCGGGCCGCAGGTTGGCGAGCACGCTCGCCGCTTGCGGCAGGTAGTCCAGGTTCGCGTAGCCGCCGAGATCCGGCGCTGGGCCGCCGGTGGAGGGGCCGGCCGGGTTGCCCGACACGCCGCCGCGGCCGCCGGCGCGCCCGCCGAAGCGCCCGCCGCTCCGGCCACCGAGACCGACCGCCTCGTTGCGCGAGTCGTCGTCGAGGCGCCACGGGTTGGTCAGCAGGCTCGGTCGGGGCAGCATGTTGCCGGGGAACTTCTGCGCGAAACGCCGCTCGAGCACGTAGCGGTACTCGTCGCCGAGGGCGCGGCCCGCTTCGTACTGGCAGGGCAGGTCCAGCGACTCGAAGCCGCGCAGTGCGTCGGCCGGCCACGCCAGCGCCGGCAAGCGGAACGTCGGCGTGCCGCGGGTGGCAGTGACGTGGACCCGGGCCGCCTGGCTGTGTCCGGCGATCCGCAACACCAACTGCTCGTCGTCGATCCGCGGGGCGCGCAGCGCCAAGGCCACCGTCGCGGCAGCCTGCCGGATCTGCTCGGCGCCGACCAGCCAGCCGCCGTCGCGCTGGCCGGTCAGCACGTGGATCGGCAGCTGCTGGCCGGTGCGGTGCAGTCGCAGCGTGTAGGTGCCGGGCGGCAGTGGCGCGATGCGCAGCTCGCCGTCGGCGAGGCGCAGGTGCTCGAAGTGGTCGGCAACCGCACTCGTCAGCGACAACTCGCTGCGGCTCGGTGCCGTTGCAGTGGTCGGGAACGGCAAGGCCAGTGCCTCGCCGGCCAGCGCGTGCAGAGCCTGTGGCAACGTGGCACCGCCGCGCAGCAACTGGAACGAACCGCCGAACTCGCCGTCGCGCTGCACGTACAGGGACTCGATGCCGTCGAGCGGCCCGAGCAGGATCCGCCCGCGCCCGTCGCTGGCCAGGGTCGCGTGCACCGCATCGCGGTGGTGGCGGTGTTGCAACGTGATCTGCAACGTCTTGCCGGCGCGCAACTCGCCGTTCTTGCCGCGCAGCTCGAGCTCGTAACCGCGTTCGCCGCGCAGCAGGGCCGGGCTCATGCGGCCAGACCCGCCATCGACGCCGTTGACGTCGAACGTGCCGGCCTGGCAGCTCATCGGCAAGGTGTCGCCGTCGAGTTCGCGCACGCGGCCGCGCAGCCAGAAGGCGACGCGCTGCAGCCGTTCGGGCACGACGAACTCGTGGACCAGTTCCTGGTCGTCGCCGAGCTGCAACCCACGCACCTCCTGCCGCGTCGTCACGCCGTCGCGGTCGGTGGCGACCAGCTCGAGCACCGGTTCGTCGAGCAGGCGGATCGACGCCAGTGCGCCGGCACAGCGCAGTCGAGGTGCCAACAGGACCTTGGCCCGTTGGCCGGCGACCAGGCTCTCGCGCTCGACGTGGGCCACGGCGTCGAGCGTGTAGCCTTCGGACTGGTGGTCGAACTGCACTCGGCTGGCGCGCGCGCCGGCGCGCACGACGGCGGTGCGGCTCCCGGCGTCGGTGGTGAACGGGACCAGGATCTCGCCTTGGTCGTCGGTGGCGTAGTCGCGCCCGCCGAGCCACAAGGTGGCATCGCGCCGGTGCGCGCCGGTTTCGTCGTGGATGCGGAACCGATGGCCGGCGGCGGTGGTACGCACGGTGTGGTGCAGCGCCCCCTTGTGGATCACGGCCCGGCTGCTGGTGCCGTTGCCGACGAATTCGATCACGTAGACGCCGGGCCCGGCCAGCTGCGGCAGTGCGAACGTATGACGCTGGCGCCGGATCCTGGGCAGCTGGCTGGTGACGGTCTGTTCGTGGTTGGGCACCACGCCGTCGAGTTCGATGTCGGCGCCGATCTCGCGGCCGACCTCGGTGTAGTAGCGATGGGCGTCGATCGCGTACACCTTGACGAGCAGCGTCGGCACGTTCTTGCAGTCGACGTCGATCGACACCGGTTCGTCCGCGGCGTAGGTCGACTTGCGTGTGTGCGGGAAGCGGATCTCGACGCGCTGTTCGAGCCGCTCGATGGCCCCGGCGTCGTTGCGCAGCGTGTACCAGCGTTCGGCGGCGCCCTGGCCGAGCAGCAGCTTGGTCTCGGCGAGCACGTGTCTGACGTAGTCGGCATCGAGGAAGCTGCCGAACGGACCGACGTCGTCGCGGCGGGCGAAGCAGTGCTCCAGGCAATCGCGGACCAGCGCCTGGTCGTCGCCGACGGGTGGCAGGCCGGTGACGTATTCGGTCCCGAGGTTGGCCAGGGCGGTGCGGTCGAACGAGTCGACGTACAGCTGGTTGCTGTAGGCGGCGCGGCGCGGCAGTCGCAGGTAGGCGACGAAGCGGGCTTCGTCGACGGTGCCGTTCGCGAGGTCGTGCTGCAGCAGGTGGTGCAGCACGTGGGCCTTGAACGAGTTGAAACTCGGCGACAACCGGTCGGCGAACGCCTGCAGCCGCAGCAGCTGCTGGTGCCGCAGCGCCGGGTCCTCCTGCCAGCGGCGGTCGCCGTTCGGCGTCAAGGCACGGAGCATCTGGCCGACGAACGGCGGTTCGTCGAGCAGCTGCGGGCGCAACTGCGCGCAGGCTTCGAGCTGGTCCAGGAACAGCAGGCCGTGCACGTCGAGCGAGCCGAAGCCGCGGCTCTGCCGATGGCCGAGGTTGCGCACGATCGCCGCCGGCAGGTTCGGCAGGTCGGCGCGGCGCAGCCGGGTCAGCAGGCTGTGCAGCTGGTTGTCGCTCAGGTCGGTCTGCAGGAGCTCGGGCAGGGCGGCGTCCGTGAAGCGGTCGACGGTGTTCGGGTCGCGCTGCAGTGCTCGTTGCCGCAGGGTCGCGGTGGCGATCGCCGACGCCGGCAGGGCGCTGCCGAGACCGGTGGCCTCGCTGCCGACCTGTTGGCGATGTTCGAAACGCAGAGCGAGGGTCTCGCGCAGGTATTGGTACGTCGCCGCGGGATCGCCGGCGAAGTCGAGCAGCGCCAGCCGGCGCGCCGTTTCGGTCACGTGACGGTTGCGACCGTGCTGGCGTTCCCACGCACCGAGCAGCTCGCGGACCGTTGCGAAGTCACGGGCATCGAGCCGTTCGCGGCAGTGGTAGCGGTACCACTCGTCGGTGCCCTGCACCAGGCTCGCCACCGCCTTGCTGCGCTCGGCGGCCAGCGCATAGGTCTCGGCGAAACCGATCGGCGTGCCCTGGGCGGTCAATGCGGTGGCCAAGGCGGCGAACGTGAGCAGCGCGCGGGCGCTGGCGGAGCGATGGCGGTTCATGCGAGGGTCGTGCGGCAATGCAAATCGGGTGCCACACCGGCACCTGGGTGATGGCCGGCGCGGGGCTGGATGGGACAGGTCCGCTGCCGGGCTGGCGGCCGCAGAATCCCCACAACGCAAAGTCGCGGCGACGGTTCCGTCCGCGGCGAGATTCCCGGCCCTCTGGCGATGAATACGCCATAGCGTATGATCGGACCGGTTCGGAGGGGCCGCAGCGGATCTCAGAAGAGGCTTGTGGGGAACGGCTTACAGCAATCCAGCGATGCGCCGGTCGAGCGCTTCCTGATCCTGGGTGAAGCTGGCCAAGGCGGCCGCGGTCAGCAGGCCGTCCCAGCTGGCGGTCCCGGCCTGCACGCGCTGCTGCCAGGATGCGGAGGCCGGGATCTTGCCCTCCTTGGCGATGCGGGCGGCTTCGTCGGCGGTGAATTGCGGGAACAGGTCGCCGGCGCCGTGCGCGGCCAGTTCGCGCAGCACGTCGCGGCTGGTCGCGGCTTTCGCGTTCAGGCGCGCCACCGCGGCCGTCGCCGCTTCGCACGTGGCGTCGAGTCGCCAGAAGCAGTCGAGGTGGTTGCCGGCGACGTCGACGCCGGCGGCGAACTGCACCGACGGGTCGTTCGCAGTGCGATCGGCCAGCGAGGCCGGGCTCGGCTTCGCGTCCAGGAAGCCCTTGGCGGCGGCCGTGGGCATCGTGAACACGTCCAGACCGAGCAGGTCGGCGATCTGCTGGCCGTTGCGCATCGACGCGCCGATCTGCCGCACGTCGACGCCCTGCTGCTGGCGCAGGCGGCGCAGGCCGCGTTGGCTGGCCAGCGTCGCCTTCTCGCCGGCGTTCTTGCCGTCGCCGAGCTGGTTGTCGCTGACGAAGGCGTTGATGCGGCCCATGAACACGTTGACCCAGGTCGGCCGCGCCACGGCGGCGATCAGCCAGTTCTGGCGCGCCGAGAAGCCGAGCGTGAAGTTGAGCCGGATGCCGTCGTCCGACAGGCGGCGCGCGGCCAGCAGGCCGGCCGGTGTCAGCGGCACCTTGACGATGAAGCGGTCCGGGCAGATCGCGTGGAAGCGTTTGCCGTACTGGTAGCTGGCCTCGGCGTCGTCGGCACTCGCGGTGTGCAGTTCGACCGAGACGTCGGCGTCGAAGTTGCGCACCAGCCGCAGGCCGTGCACGGCGTTCAGGACGAACGCGATCTCCTGGACCAGCTGGGCGTTCGGCAACGCGCCGCCGGCGGCCTTGATCAACCGTGCTGCGCTCGGCACCAGCTGGTCGTAGAGGCCCTTCTGGACCTCCTTGTTGAGCAGCGTGTTGTTGGTGGTCAGCGCGTCGAACTCGCGGACCCACAGTTCGCGGGCGGCGTCGATGTCGCCGGTGTCGAGCCACAAGGACGTGCCGGTCTTCCGGACGGCAGCCCACAGCGGTGAGCTGGGGAACTCGCTGCGCTGCCGCTGCGGCTCGGTGACCTGCTCCTTGCAGAAGCGGGCGACTTCGTGGGCGAGGCGGGAATCGTGGTGCGGCGTCTCGATCATGGCGGTGCGATTGCGCGCACGGACGACCGGGATGGCCGCGCCGACGCGTCAGCTCAGACGCGCATGGTATTCCTGCAGCGGGTGCACTTCGAGCGGCTTCCGCAGCCAGGCCTCGAGACCCTGGATCGTCGCCGAGGCGGCGGCCAGCGTCGTGATGCACGGGATGCGCGCGGTGACCGCCGAACTGCGGATCAAGCGGTCGTCGCTGCGTTCGCGGCGCCCGCTCGGCGTGTTGATCACCAGCCGCACTTCGCGGTTGACGATCATGTCGAGCACGTGCGGGCGGCCTTCGTGGATCTTGTGCACCCGCTGCACCGGGATGCCGGCGTTGGCCAGCGCCTTGGCGGTGCCGCCGGTGGCGACGATCTCGAAGCCGAGGCCGTGCAGGCGGTCGATCAACGGCACGATCAGGCGTTTGTCCTCGTCGCGGACCGACACGAAGACACGGCCCTCGCGCGGCAGCGTGTTGCCGGCGCCGACCATCGCCTTCGCGAACGCGGTGCCGAAGCGCGTGTCGATGCCCATCACCTCGCCGGTCGACTTCATCTCCGGGCCGAGCAGCGTGTCGACGCCCTGGAACTTGTTGAACGGGAACACCGGCGCCTTGACCGAGAAGTACGGCAGCTCGAGGCGTTCGCGCACGCCGACCTGGGCCAGCGTCTCGCCGAGCATCAACCGTGCCGCCATCTTCGCCAGCGGTTGCCCGATCGCCTTGCTGACGAACGGCACGGTGCGCGACGCGCGCGGGTTGGCTTCGAGGATGTAGACCTTCGGACCGCGCACCGCCCACTGCACGTTCATCAGGCCGATCACGCGCAGCTCCTTGGCCAGCAGGCGGGTCTTCTCGGCGATCTCGGCGGCGAGGCCCTCGCTGAGCGTGTACGGCGGCAGCGAGCAGCTCGAGTCGCCGGAGTGGATGCCGGCCTCCTCGATGTGCTCCATGATGCCGCCGATCACGACGTTCTCGCCGTCGGCGATCGCGTCGACGTCGACCTCGATCGCCGAGTCGAGGAACTTGTCGACCAGCAGCGGCCGCTCCTCGGAGAACGCGCGGTGGCGCTCCATGTACGACTCCAGGCCGGCGCGGTCGTAGACGACCTCCATCGCGCGACCGCCGAGCACGAAGCTCGGGCGCACCAGCACCGGGTAGCCGATGCGGTCGGCGGCGGCGAGGGCCTGGGCGGCGTTGGCGGCCATGCCGTTCGGCGGCTGGTCGATGCCCAGGCGCGTGATCAGGGCGCTGAACAGTTCGCGGTCCTCGGCGGCGTCGATCGAGTCGACGCTGGTGCCGACCAGCGGCGCGCCGTGGTCGCGCAGGCCGCGCGCGAGGTTCAGCGGCGTCTGGCCACCGAACTGCACGATCACGCCGCGCGGCTGCAGGCGGTCGATCACGTTCATCGCGTCTTCGTGCGTCAGCGGCTCGAAGAACAGCATGTCCGAGGTGTCGAAGTCGGTCGACACGGTCTCGGGGTTGCTGTTGACCATCACCGTCTCGTAGCCGAGTTCGCGCAGCGCCATCGCCGCATGCACGCAGCAGTAGTCGAACTCGATGCCCTGGCCGATGCGGTTGGGGCCGCCGCCGAGCACGATCACGCGCTGCTTGCCGCTCGCCGGCTGGCCGGGAGTCTCGACCTCGTCCTCGCTGCCGCAGTAGGTCGAGTACAGGTACGGCGTGGCACTCGGGTACTCGCCAGCACAGGTGTCGACGCGCTTGTAGACCGGCGCGATGCCCAGCTTCTTGCGGAAGTCGCGGACCGCCCATTCGGTGACCTTGCCGGGGCACGCGGCGGCGATCTGGCGGTCGCTATAGCCGAGCTGCTTGGTGCGGCGCAGGAACGTCGCGTCGAGCGAGTCGAGGCCACTGGCGCAGCGGACCGCGAGTTCCTTCTCGTGGGCGATCAGCTCGGCGAGCTGGTCGAGGAACCACGGGTCCATGTTGGTGGCCTCCTGGACCTCGGCGACGCTCATGCCGGTCAGCATCGCGGTGCGGACCCAGTCGATGCGGTCGGCGCGCGGCGTCACCAGGTGTGGCCGGATCGCCTCGCGTTCGCATTCGGCGGGCGAGCAGTGCGGCTTGCCCGGCACGTTGCCGAAGCCGTTGCGGCCGGTCTCGAGACCGCGCAGCGCCTTCTGCATCGCCTCCTTGAACGTGCCGCCGATCGCCATCACCTCGCCGACCGACTTCATCTGCGTGGTCAGCACCGAATCGGCGGTCGGGAACTTCTCGAACGCCCAGCGCGGGAACTTGACGACGCAGTAGTCGATCGTCGGTTCGAAGCACGCCTTGGTGATCTTGGTGATGTCGTTGGCGAGTTCGTCGAGCGTGTAGCCGACCGCCAGCTTGGCGGCGATCTTGGCGATCGGGAAGCCGGTCGCCTTGCTGGCCAACGCCGAGCTGCGCGACACGCGCGGGTTCATCTCGATCACGATCATGCGCCCGTCGCGCAGGTTGATCGCGAACTGCACGTTGCTGCCGCCGGTGTCGACGCCGATCTCGCGCAGGCACGCGATCGCCGCGTCGCGCATCAGCTGGTACTCGCGGTCGGTCAGCGTCTGCGCCGGCGCGATGGTGATCGAGTCGCCGGTGTGCACGCCCATCGGATCGAAGTTCTCGATCGAACAGACGATGATGACGTTGTCCTTCTTGTCGCGGACGACCTCGAGCTCGTACTCCTTCCAGCCGACGATCGACTCCTCGACCAGCACCTCGCTGTTCAGCGACATCGCCAGGCCGCGGCTGCAGATGTCCTCGAACTCGGCGAGGTTGTAGGCGATGCCGCCGCCGGAGCCGCCCATCGTGAAGCCGGGCCGGATCACGCACGGCAGGCCGATCTCGTCCAGCGCGGCGCGCGCCTCCTGCAGCGAATAGGCCAGCCGCGAGTTCGCGCACTGCAAGCCGATCTTCTGCATCGCGTCGCGGAACTCGAGGCGGCCCTCGGCTTTCTGGATCGACGCCGGCTTGGCGCCGATCATCTCGACGCCGAACTTCTCGAGCACGCCCATGTCGTGCAGCTGCATCGCGCAGTTCAGCGCCGTCTGACCGCCGAGCGTCGGCAGGATCGCGTCGGGGCGTTCCTGCTCGATGATCTTGGCGACCACGTCCGCCGTGATCGGCTCGACGTAGGTCCGATCCGCCATCTCGGGATCGGTCATGATCGTCGCCGGGTTGCTGTTGATCAGGATGATCCGATACCCGTCGGCCCGCAGCGCCTTGCAGGCCTGCACCCCCGAGTAGTCGAACTCACAGGCCTGCCCGATCACGATGGGGCCGGACCCCAGGATGAGGATGGAGCGCAGGTCTTGGCGGCGTGGCATTTGGGGCAAGGATTACAGCGATGGGGCCGGGCTCGCGCGAGGGAAAAGGTCGGTCTTGCCGATGTGGAGAATTCTGCACAGGGCGTGGTGGCGAGGGGGCATCCTGCCCAGCCAAGGTGCTTGCACTTGGGAACCTCGACGGCGATCGTCGATGAGGTGCGCATGGTGCGTTCCGCAACCCCCCGTTCGATCGATGCAACGCCCCTGGCGCGCAGGAGTTGCTGATGTGCGGCATCGCCGGTGCGGTGGGCGCGATCGGCGCCGACGTGGTGGCGGCCGTGGCAGCAGCCAGCCGGCGCCAGATCCATCGGGGGCCTGACGACAGCGGGGCCTGGCAGAGCTCCGCGTCGGGGATCGGCGCTGCCTTCGGGTTCCGTCGTCTGGCGATCCTCGACCTGACCGCCGACGGGCACCAGCCGATGGTCGATCCGGCCACCGGCAACGTGATCGTCTTCAACGGCGAGATCTACAACTACGCCGAGTTGCGCGCCGAATTGGCGGCGGCCGGGGCGGTGTTCCGGTCGCGGACCGACACCGAGGTGATCCTCGCCGCCTATGCACGGTGGGGGGCGGCGGCGATCGAACGCCTGCGCGGCATGTTCGGCCTGGCGATCTGGGATGCCCGGCGTCGTGACGTGTTGCTGGCCCGCGATCGCCTCGGGATCAAACCGTTGTACTGGTGCGAGGTCGTGCGCGGTGGCGTGCGCTCGCTGTTGTTCGCATCGGAGCTGCGCTCGTTGCTGGCGACGGGGTGGACGACGCGACGCCTGTCGCGCGCAGCGCTCGACACCTATGTCTGGAACGGCTTCGTGGTCGGTCCGGACGCCCTCGTGGACGGCGTCCGCCTGCTGCCGCCGGGTTGCACGATGCGCGTCGATCCGGCGTCGCTGCAGTGCGAGACCGAGCTCTATTGGCGCCTGCCGGCGGCAGCACCGCAGCCGGACGGCGTCGAGCGGCTCCGCGACGCGCTGGACTCCTCGATGCGCCAACACCTGGTCAGCGACGTGCCGCTGGGCGTGTTCCTGTCCGGGGGGATCGACTCGAGTGCCGTCGCGGCCCTGGCGGCACGCGTGGCTGCCGACGGGGCTGGCAGCGTGCGCACGTTCAACATCTCGTTCGACGAGGCGGCGTTCGACGAGTCGCGCTTCGCCAAGGCGGTGGCAGCAGGGCTTGGCACGACCCACACCGACATCCGCCTGACGCAGGAGCACTTCGTCGGCGGCCTCGATGCGGCGCTCGCGGCGATCGACCAGCCGACCTTCGACGGCGTCAACTCGTACTTCGTCAGCCGCGCGGTGCGCGACGCTGGGGTGACCGTGGCGTTGGCGGGCACCGGAGGCGACGAGCTGTTCGGGGGGTACCGGAGCTTTCGCGAAGTGCCGCGCGCTGCGCGGGTCGCCGGACGTCTGCGCTGGCTGCCGGCTGGGATCCTGCGCGCACTCGCAGCGGCGGTGGTCCGGGTCAAGCACGGGCGTTTCGGAGCCGTGCCGCCGCAGACCCGCTGGGGCAAGCTGGGCGACCTGTTGGCGACGCGCGGCGATCTGCTGGCCGCGTACCAGACCGCCTACGGACTGTTCACCTCGGACCTGCATGCTCGGCTGTTGGCAGCGCCCGGTGCTGGGGTCGAACGTGGCCTGCCCCGCGGCCGTGCTGCCGAGCTGCGCGAACTGGTCGACGGCGTCGATGCGCGCCACGGGGTCGCAACCCTCGAGTTGGCGCTGTTCCTCGGCGAACGGTTGCTGCGGGACACCGACTGGGCAGGCATGGCGCCGTCGATCGAGGTGCGCGTGCCGCTGCTCGATCACGTGGTCGTCGAGGCGGCTGCGGCGGTGCCGTTCGGGCGTCGCTTCGAGCCGCTCGGCCGCAAGCAGTTGCTGCGCGACCTCGGACTCGTCGGGCTGGATCCCGCGATCTTCGAGCGGCCGAAGTCGGGGTTCGTGCTGCCGATCGAACGCTGGTGCAAGGAGCGCTTGCACGGGGCGGTCGACGCAGTGCTCACCGACCGTGCGGCCTGCACCGCGGTCGGCTTGCGCCCGGAAGCGGTCGGTGACCTGTGGCGGGCCTTCACCGCCGGGGCACCGGGCCTCTACTGGTCGCGAATCTGGTCCCTGTACGTGTTGATGCGGTGGTGCGCCGAGCACCGCGTGGCGGTCTGATCCGACGTCTGCAGGTGCCGCCGGCGCCGCGTCAGGCGCCCGCGCCCGACAGGATGCGGCGCATCGCCGCGCTGGGGCGGACGATCGGCAGGTTGCCGCCAGGGCGCAGGACGCGCGGCTGGTTGCCGTCGACGACGAACGCGCCGGTCGGGGTCGCGCACACCTGGGTGACCCCGAATTCGATCGGGCCTGCGACGACCGTGCCGTCCGGCAGGTAGAACGCCAGAGCGCCGAAGGTGCCGAGCAGTTCGACCCAGGTGGCGGCCAACACGGGGCCGTGCACCGGTGGCGTCAGGCGGACGCCGTTGGGCGCCGCGGCGAGCACCGTCGCCGTGTCGCCGCGGTACAGGCGCGTGCCCGTCGCGTCCGCGACCAACAGGTCGGCGGCGCCGAGCACCGAGCTGCCGGCCACCGGCAGTCCGGTCAACCCCTGTTGTACGACGGTCGAGAGGCCGGTCGCCGGATCGAGCCGGCGCAGCCCCATCTGTCCATTCCGGTTCTCGGCGACCAGCAACGTGCCGTTCGCATCCGCCGCTTGCACCGGATCGAGCGTGCCCGACACGAACGGCTGTTGCAGCGAGCCGGTGCCGGTCAGGTTGACCACCTGACCACCGGCCGCCGTGAGGTCGGCGCGGTACCAGTCCATGCTGGCCGGATCGCCGATCGCGATCAGCAGCTGCTGGGCGTGGAACTTCGGCAGGATGTGCACGCCGATGTACGGCTGGAAGATGCTGTTCTGGGTGATCTGCAGGTTCGGCAGCGCGCCGGTGAGGTCCATCAGGAACAGCTCGTCGCGCACGATGCCGTCGACGTACAGCAGTCGCGAACCGGCGTGGTCGAGCAGCATCGCCGGCTCACCGGCCTCCTCGGGCAGGTAGCCCGGCTCCTCGTACTTGCTCGGCGGTGCTGGTAGTTGCTGGGCTGGCCCGACGTCCTCGACGGTGAACAGGAGCTGCTGGTCGCGCGGGCCGTACAGGAAGACCAGGCGCGAACCGTCGCCCGACATCGCCATCTGGTCCTTCCATTCGCCGTTCGGGACCGCCGGCGGCGAGACGTCGACCGGCAGGTTGCCGTCGGCGAGCCCGCAGCGCCACAGTCGCGCGTTCTCGTCCTGGAAGAACACACTGGTGCTGCCGACCATCACCGACAGCGGCAGTACCTCGGTGTTCGTCAAGCGGCGGTCGACGCGCCCGGTGCTCGCGAACGTGCCGCCGTCCAGGCGGAGCAGGTGCAGCGCGTCCTGGTCCAGGTTGGCGATCGCCGCGTGACGGCCGTCGGCAGCCACGGCGATGCGATCGACGAAGGGATCGTCGAGCTGATTCGGCCCGGCGCCCGCCGCTTCCAGTGCAACCTGCGCGCTGCCGTCGGCACGGATCCACAGATAGCCCCAGAACTGGCCGCCGAGGCGCTGGTAGCGCAGCAGCCGGCCACCGTCGGGCAATTCGATGCGAACGACGCCATCGCGGTCGAGACGGCGCGCGCGCGTGCGATCGTACTCCATCGCCAGGGTGCGGCCGGTCATCTCGATCGGCAGCAACTCGATGCCTTGCAGGACCACCGTGTCGCCGGCGTTCGGTGCGGTCTCGGCGATCGTCACGATCTGCAGTGCCCCGGGGCTGCCTTCGGCGATCGTGATCTGCTGGCCGACCAGGGGCCAGGCCAGCAGCAGTGGAGTCAGCATTCGAAACAGCATGGAGCGGGACATTGTACCCTCGGGACGGCGGTGGTGCGCAAACGGTGGGGCAGGCGCCCTGGGGTTCACTGGCGCAGGATTCGGCAATCCGGATTGCTGAGTGTCCAGGCGCCGTTGGTGCCGACCAGGGCCTGTCCGGTCAGCGAAGCGCCGACCAGGGCAGGGACCGATGGCACCGGGTAGTCGAACTGCCAGAGGTTCAGCGCGTTGGTGCTGCCGAAGGCCAGCGTCGCCGCACCCGGGCCCAGCAGCCAGGTGCCGTACGCGCCGAACGGCGAGTAGCCGGTGCTGGCGGTGAAGTCGAGGAACAGGAACGCCAGCGAACCGGCCGCCGCGCGGACTTCCCAGCGGCTGGTCTGGCCGATGCGCAGGTTGCCCATGTCGAACACCTTGGTGGTGGCGGCGATCGCATCGACATGCAGCACCGGCACCTGCGCGGTGCCGACGTTGGTGACGTCCAGGATCGCCTCCTGGCCGAGCCAGAGGTTGAGGTCGACGGCCGTGCTGACGACCGGGATCTGCGTGCACTCCAGGTAGAACCGGTTCGCGGTGTTCTGGACGTCCTCGACGGCGCCGAGGAGGCGTTGCGACTGGGCGAAGGCGGGGGTCGCAGCGAGCAGCAGGGCGAAGGTGGCGATGATCGGGTGCATGAGCGGATTCGTGTGGGTTGCGCGGAACACCATCCGTATCGCAATCGCCGTGCCGCGCGCCTCCAGCCGCCCAACCGTCCGGATTCCGGGCACCAGGACGCGGCGCTGCCCGGAATCCGGACACGGGCGTCGCGATCAGCCCAGCTCGAAGCGCTTGAGCTTCTCGTAGAGCGCGGTGCGCGAGATGTCGAGCAGGCGGGCGGCCTTGGTCTTGTCGCCGCCACTGGCCTGCATCGCCGCCAGGATCGCGCGCCGTTCGGCTTCGCGCAGCGTCTCCACCGGCGCAACCGGCTCGGTGCCGGCTCCGTTCGCCGTCGCCGGCCGCGGCGCGGTCCGCGCGATCAGCCCGAGATCGACGATCTCCTCGCCGTCGCCGAGCAGCGCCGCGCGGGCGATCAGGTGCTCGAGTTCGCGCACGTTGCCGGGCCAGGCGTGTTCGCGCAGGGCCGCCTGCGCGATCCGGCCCAGTCGCTGCGACTTGCCGCTGGTGCGGTTCTGCAGGTCGAGGAAGTGCGTGGCGAGCTGCACGACGTCGTCGCCGCGGTCGCGCAGCGGCGGCACTGCGATCTCGACCGCCGCCAGCCGGTAGAACAGATCCTCGCGGAATTCGCCGCGGTCGACCATCGCGCGCAGGTCCTTGTGGGTGGCCGCTACGAGGCGCAGGTCGAGTGGGATCGCGTCGCTGCCGCCGACGCGGCGGATCGTGCGTTCCTGCAGGGCGCGCAGCAGTTTGGCCTGCAGTGCCGGCGGCATGTCGCCGACCTCGTCGAGGAACAGGGTGCCGCCGTCGGCGAGTTCGAGCAGGCCCGGTCGATCGCGATCGGCGCCGGTGAACGCACCTTGCACGTGCCCGAACAGTTCGCGCTCCATCAGCTCGGCGGGCAAGGCCGAGCAGTTCTCGGCGACGAACGGCCGCTGGCGGCGCTGGCTGCGTTCGTGCAGTGCCCTGGCCACCAGCTCCTTGCCCGTCCCCGTCTCGCCGAGCACCAGCACCGCGAGGTCGAGCGGGGCCAGCTTGTCGATGTTGGCACGCAGTGCCTGCATCGGCGCACTGTCGCCGAGCAACTTCGTCTCGCCGCGGCGGTGGCGACGTGCCAACGCCAGTTCGCGCCGGCTCTGCTGCAGTTCGGCGGCGATCGCCTCGTCGCGCAGCATGCGATCGACGGCGATCGCCGCCTGATCGGCGAGCACCTCGAGGGACTCCTTGTCGGCGTCGCGGAACGCGCCGGCCCGGCCGGCGTGTTCGACGTAGACCGCCCCGACGGCGCCGCTCGCCGAACGGAACGGCGCGCAGATCGCCGAACGCACCGCCAGGTTGCGGATCGACGGCATCTCGCTCAGCTCGCGGTCGGCGAGCGCATCGGCACCGGTCAGCGTGCGTTGCAGCGTCATCGCCCGATGCGCCAGCGACCGACTGAACGCCTGCCCGCTGGGCCCGGCGTCCTCGGTCTCGAACTCACGTTGCACACCCGCCTCCCGTTCCACCAACAGGTAGCCGCGGCGACCGCCCGTCAACGTGACCGCGGCGTCGAGCAGCTGGCGCATCGCCCGCTCCAGGTCGGTGGCCTGGGCCAACTGGCGATTGACGGCCAGGAAGGTGCGGAACAGCTCTCGGCTGGGGCCTTCGGTGGGGGGCATCGGCGTGGGTTCGTGGCCGTCGGGGCCTTGGGCGGCGGTCGGCGTGGCCTCGCGGCTGGCCAGGATGCCGCGCACCCGGTCGACTTCGTCGCGCACTCTATCCGTGGTCACCGTGCGCAGGACCGCGAGTTCGCGTTCGGCAGCCTCACCCTGGCCCAGTTCGGCGTAGGCGCGCGCCAGCATCGCCCCGGCCAGCTGACCGGCGGCGAGGTTGCCCAGCTCGCGCAGCCGCGGCACGGCGCCTTCGAGCCAGGGGCGCGCCGCCGCCGGGTCGCCGCTGGCCAAGGCGACGATGCCGAGATTGGCCTCGGCGATCGCCGCGCTCGCGGCGTCCCCGGCGTGTTGGGCGAGGCTGCGTGCCTGCCGGAAGTGCTCGACGGCCTGGTCGTACCGGCCATCGTCCTTGGCCAGCACCCCGAGGTTCAGTTGGGCACTGGCGGCGTGGCGCACGTGGCCGAGCGCGAACAGCCGTTCGGCGGCGCGTTCGAAGTGCTCGCGGGCCAGTGGTCGTTCGCCGCGGCGTCGCAGCACGTGGCCGAGTGCCGTGTGCGCGCTCGCCGCGGCGAACGGTTGTTCCCCGGCGTCGAACTCGCGCAACAGCGTTGCCAGCGACGCCTCGGCGCGGTCGAGGTCGCCGCGCAGTTCGAGGGCGGCGGCGAGCACCAGGCGCTCGCGCAGGGACGTTGCCGCCCCCTCGAGCATCGCGATCGCCTCGTCGTGGCGACCCTGGGCCAGCAGGGCCTGGGCGACCAGCCGCCGCTGCCGCAGGCTGGTCGCCGGTTCGCCGAGTTCGGCCAGCAGCCGCTGGGCGTCGACGCGACCGCAGTCGAACAGCGCCTCGGCGCGCAGCCACGGCAGCTCGGGGCACAGTGGCAGTGCGCGGGCCGGCTCGCCGCCGTCGAGCAGGCCTTCGGCGAGGGCGGCCTGCAGGGTCGGAGCGGCCGCCGGATCGCGCGCCAGGGCACGTTGCCAGAGGCCGAACGCCACCTCCGGGCGCCCGCGTGCTGCCGCCGCGTAGACGTCGCTGGCCCCGATGTCGGCCCCGCGCGCGTCGTCCAGGATCGGCCCCTCGGTTGCCGGGTCGCCGAGCCGACCTGCCGTGGCGGCTGGCCACGACCAGCGGGTGCCGGCTGGTTCGAGTTGCCCGACCTGTGCGAGCTGGGTCAGCACCTGCTGCACGGCTTGCGGATGGGGCGCGCGCGCGGCGAGCCAGGCTGCGGCCGGGCGCGCCGCCCGTTCGCCGAGGCCGAAACAGGCCGCCACATGGGGTTGCAGGCGCTCTGAGGTCAGTTCCGGCAGGGCCAGGGTCGCCTCCGAACTGCCGGCGCCGCGCAGTCGGATGCCGTCGGCGGTCGGCTGCGGCTCGCGCCAGCCAGCTCCGCTTGCCAACAGCTGCAGCGCGGCGGCGCGCCGGTCGGTGTCGTGGCCCCCGACGATCGAGAGGGTGCCGGTCGTCGCCGCGTCGAGCCTGGCCAATTCCGGGGCGTACACCTGGGCGGGATCCGGCTGGAACAGGCTCGTCGACGGCCGTCCGCTCGAGCCGAGCAGGAACTCCAGCGCGGCCTGGGCATCGCCGAAGCGCCGCCACGGCCGGCGGGCGACGCACCGCTGCACGAATTCACGGTACGGCGTCGGCAGCGCGGTGGCCGGCAGGTCGGCAGCCGCGAAGAAATCCTGCGTCGGGAAGTTCGCGACGAACCGCGCCAGCGGCACGCGACCGGCTGGGTGCAGGGCCTGTGCCACCATCGCCCCGACCGCGAACAGATCGGCACGCGCGTCCGGCACGTCGCCGTGCAGCACTTCGGGAGCGACGAAGTACGGGGTGCCGCTGTGCACCGCCTGGCCGCGCCGCGCCCCGAGGCCGAAGTCGAGCAGGTGCAGGTGGCCCAGCTCGTCGACCAGCAGGTTGGCTGGTTTGAGGTCGAGGTGCAGGACCCCGCGCAGATGCACGTAGGCCAGTACCTCGAGCAGCTGCTGCAGCAACGGCCGCAGCTGGTCCGGGGCCGCTGGCAGGCGTGCCGGGGGCGCGCCGGCGCGGTACTCGCGCAGCACGTAGCTGCGACCATCCGGAAGCGTGCCGACGTCGAGGACTGCCGGGATCGACGGATGGCGCAGCGACGACAGCAGCGTCGCCTCCTGCGGGACGACGCCGGCCGGCAGGACCTTCAGCACCCGGTCGCCGGTCTGGCCGCGTTCGCCGACCCGCAGCGTCTGCCCTTCGCCACCCGAGAACCGCTGGCGGAACTCGAAGCGGTCGCCGAACGCGCGCAGCAGGTGGCGGGACTCCTCGCTCATGGTCCTCAGCTGTCGTCCCGCACCCGGACCCAGGTCGCCTGGATCGATCCGGTCTGTTCGACGGTACCACGCCACCAGATGCGATCGCCACCGGCGACGATCGCATCGAGCGCGATGCGCGATCGAGCGCCGCCCTGGCGCTGGCGGCGCTCGAGGTAGGTGTTGGCGTCGACCGTCACCGTCGCCTGCGCGACGTTCTGGCCCTGCACGACGATCGGATCGTTGCCGCGCGGCACGACCGTGATGGTGCCGAGCTGGGTGTCGACGGCGAGCACCCGACCTTCCCACTCCGGCTGCAGAGGTGCCCAGGTGCCCGGCCCGGCGAACTCGATCTCGGTTGCGACGACCTGCGGCAGGTTGTTCGGCAGCGTCGAGCTGCTGCGCCACTCGACCTTCGCCACCTGACCGACCGCCAGGTCGCCGAACGCAGCTGGCAGACGTTCGCCATGGCGGTGCAGGCGCGCCGTCGCCGCCGCCACCGCGGTCGGCCGCGCGGTCGCCAGCAGGCGGCGTTCGCCGCGCCGGACCTCGGCGAACACGTCGAGCCAGAACGTCCGATGCAACGGGTCGATCGCGGTGATGCGGCCGAGCAGGCGCGGCTGGTCGTTGCGGCTCTGGCGCTGCACCTGGTCACAGGCGAACGTGCCGTCGCGGAACAGCCGTCCGGCGACGACCAGATCGTCACTGGCGCCGAGCCCGGTCAGGAACGCCGCGGCGCCACCCAGGGCCGCACCGGCGTCGTCGAGGAAGCGGCAGTTGGTTGCGAACTCGACTCCAAGCGGGCCGTCCGCGGCCGGCGTCCAGATCGCGGTCACCGCGCTCGCCGTGCTGGCGGCGACGCGCAATGCCGCGAGCGTGCGGCTGCCGCCGTCGGCGCGCGCCTGCAGGCGCGGTTGCCAGGTGCCGGCGTTCGGTGGGGCACCGAGGTGCGCGACCTCCAGCCAGGACCGGCGGCTGCCGTCGTGTTGCAGGCCGTCGAAGATCGGCACCACGAGGTCGGCCGGGGCGGCGATCGCCGCCGTCGAGCCGTCGCTGCGCAGCAGGGTGCCGCTGCCCGGGGCGAGCACCAGGTGCAGGTTGGCATACACGCCGGTCGGGGCGGCGCGCAGCACCAGACCGGCTGCTTCGCCGATCGGGTCCGCGAACGTCAGCATCGTCGCGGCGGGCAGCAGGTTGCCGGTCGTGCTGCCGTCGCCTCGTTCGAGGAAGGCGGCGGCGACCTGGAGCTGCACCAGGGCGTCACTGCCGGTCGCGGTGTCGAGCACGACGTGCACCGAGCCGAGCGGGTTCGGCAGCGGAGCGCCGCTGGCGCTGCCGCTGTTGCCGCCCCCGCCGCCACAAGCGGCCAGCAGGACGAAGGGGAGGAGGAGGAAGTTGGTTCTGGTCATCGGTGCCTCGCGGGGCTGGACGAAGGCGTCCAGGCCCGGCTGTGCAAGGCAAACGGTGTGCCGCCGGGGCGTCGGCGCCTCCGTGTCCACGATCCGGACGCCCGGTCCGGGGTCTTGTACCGAATCCGTACACCGGGCAACTTCGGCGCGCGGCTGGCGCTCTGCAACCGGATTCCGTCCCGACTGCCGCTGCGACCCGCGGTCAGTGGTCCAGCGTCGCGCGCAGCACGTTGCTGAGCGCCAGGCCGGCTGCGTACGGGCAACCGACGTACGGCACCAGGAAGCTCGCGAACTGGAAGTCGAGCGTCAGGCCGACCAGGCTGGCCGCTCCGGGCAGCGGCAGCGTGCCGATCGCATAGCCCGCCGTGTTCGCCACGAAACTCGACGACCACGGTGCGATCGCGGTGCAGACGCCGCAGCTCTGCAGTGGCTGGGGCCAGCCGATCAGCAGGAACGGCACCGCCAGCGGCTGCGCGCCGAACAGTTCGAGCGCGAACTGGCTGTTGCCGAGCGCGAACGGGCCGTTCGGCACCAGCAGGCCGCCGGGACCACAGCCGCCGCCGAGGTCCTGCACCGGTCCGCCGCCGCCCATCGCGGCGATCTCCTGCAGACCGAGGTTGGCGTCGGCGGTGGCGATGTTCTGGTCGGAGAACACCAACAGGCCGGTGTCGTCGAGCAGGCTGGCGTCGCCGGCACAGCGGCCGATCAGCCGCGGCGCGTACTCGCTGAGGTACTGGTTGCCGAGCGTCAGGTCGACGCGGTGTTCGCCGCCGATCGTGCTGCCGTTGCGGGCCAGCACCTGGAAGTACACGTCGCCGACGCCCGGACTCGCGGCGGGGCGGCCTTCGTAGCAGATGCCGAACTTGTCGCCGAGCCGCGCCACGTCGACGGCGATGTCGAGGTCGCCTGGGTAGCTGACCAGCGGCAGTTCGCCGCCGACGCTGGTGAAGCCACTCGGCCCGACCGTCAGCAGGCGGCCCTTGACGTCGTAGCCCGATGGATTGGCGACCTCCTGCTGTTCCCAGGCGACCAGGAACAGGAACCCGTCGCCGTCGACGGCGGGATACCCGCAGTCCTGCGCGGCGTTCTGCACCCAGACCCCGGGACCGACCAGGTTCATGTCGTGGTCGACGACCTGTGCGCGGATCCAACCGGGCGAACCGACCGGCCGGTCGACCCAGGTCACCACGTGCATGCCGATCGCGCCACCCTGCTTGCTGATCGCCGGTTCGGCGACGTTGCCACCGGCGATCTGCACGACCTGGGTCGCGCCGACCTGCAGTTGCGGATCGACCGACAGCGAACAGCCGAGCAGGCCGTACTGGTCGTCGAGCCACGCGATCAGGCAGTCGTCGTCGAACGGCGTCGCCTCGCCGCTGAGGATCGGCCCGCCGAGCGTGCCTGGGCCCCACAAGGTCCACACGTTGGTGCCTTGCGCCTGGGCCGGTTCGAGGGCGATGCCGCAGATGCTGTCGCCGTTGCCGGTGCGGTTGACCCACGCCAGCACGAACACGCCAGCACCGCCGATCAGGCAGACGCGGATGCTGTCCTCGTCGCCGTTCTGGTTGATCGCGAACGCGTAGGCGCGCGACAGCCCCTGGCGCTGCCAGACGCTGCCGACCACGCCGGTCGTGCCGCCGCCGTAGAACTGCGTCCAGACCACGCAGTAGGTGTCGGTGTAGGCGTCGTACGCGACGTCGCCGTAGTCGGAGTCGGCACCCGGCAGCGCTTCGGCGAGCGTGCCGATCAGCGGGTCGAGCACCAGGGGGTAGCTGGCCTGGTCGACGAACCAGCCCGGCAGGCTGAGCTCGAGGCCGCCGTCGACGTGGCGGATGGCACCGCGGCAGGTGGTGCCGTCGGCGGCGATACCGGTGACGGCGCCGAACTGCACGCCGCCGCCGCGGCCGTTCGTGAAGGCGATCGCCGGGCCGGCGGCGGGGCGCAGGCGCGTGGCGACGTCGAGCTGCACGACCAGATCGCCATCGCCGGATGGCGGTGCGGCGAAGTGGAAGCTCTGTTCGAGGCCGGCGGCGGTGGCGTCGTAGCGTTCGACGACCCCGGGCCAGCTGTAGGCGACGTGCCAGCGGTCGTGGCTGCGTTCGGGTTGGTGGCCTGCTGCTGCGAGCCAAGGGCGATCGCCACGGCGGATGCCGGCGAGGGCGAGGTGCAGTGGCTCGGCCCGGGTTGCGTGCCTGCCGAGCGCGGGCAGGAACTCGACGCCGCGCGGACCGAACTCGGCGCGGTAGTTCCGAGCGGCCGCGAGCAGCGCCCCGTCGTGCTGCCAGACGCCAGCGGCGGCCAGGGCGGGAGCCGGCGCTGCGACCGGCGTCGGGCGCTGCGCGCACAGGTCGCCGGCAAGCACCCAGGCCAGGGCGCCCGCCAGCCACGTCGCGAGGGGGAGGTTCGGTCGTTGCATGCGGAGAGACCGACAGAACCCTACCCCGCGGTCGGCGGTCCGGCGGCGTGGGCGGCGCGGCGGTGCGTCGTCGCGCCGATGGCATCGCCGCGGGCGCGCGGTTCCGTGCGGGCCGTCGAGCGGGTAACCTGCCGGCCCCAATGCGCCTCAGCCAGATCCTGATCTCGACCCTTCGCGAGGACCCTGCCGACGCGGAGATCCCCAGCCACAAGCTGCTCGCCCGTGGCGGGTTCATCGTCAAGACCGCCGCCGGCGTCTACACGTATGCGCCGCTGATGTGGCGGGTCGTGCGCAAGTTCGCGCAGATCGTCCGCGAGGAACTCGATCGCGAGGGCGCCAACGAGGTGATGCTGCCGATCATCCAGCCGAAGGAACTGTGGGTGACCGACGGCATCATGTTCACGCTCAAGGACCGCAAGGGCAGCGACATGTGCCTGGGCCCGACCCACGAAGAGGTGATGACCGCCTACGTGAACGCGCAGGTCAACAGCTACAAGCAGCTGCCGGTCAACTGCTACCAGATCCAGGACAAGTTCCGCGACGAGATCCGGCCGCGCTTCGGGCTGATGCGCGGGCGCGAGTTCGTGATGATGGATGCGTATTCGTTCGACGCCGACCAGCAAGGGCTCGACGTCGCCTACCAGAAGATGCGCAATGCGTATTGCCGGATCTTCGAACGCTGCGGGCTCGCCTACACGGTCGTACAGGCCGATTCGGGCGCGATCGGCGGTGCCGGCAGCGAGGAGTTCATGGTGATCGCCGATTCCGGCGAGGACTCGATCCTGTTCTGTCAGGCGAGCGGTTATGCGGCCAACGTGGAGAAGGCGACCAGCAAACTGCCCGAGGCCCCGGACGGCGGCGAGGTGCGGCCGATGCAGAAGGTCGCCACGCCGGACGTCAAGACCGTCGCCCAGCTCGAAGCGTTCTTCCCCGGTTGGGTGGCGGGGCGCATGGCCAAGACCGTGCTCTACCACGTCACGTGGAAGGCCAAGGAGAAGGTCGTCGCGGTGATGATGCGCGGCGATCTGGAGATCAACGAGGTCAAGCTCGCCAACGCGCTGGACGCGCTCAAGGTGCGGCTCGCGACCGACGACGAGATCAAGGCGGCGACCGGTGCCGACGTCGGGTTCGCCGGGCCGGTCGGCCTGCGCGACGACGTGCCGCTGTTGGCCGACGAGTCGCTGCAGGGCCGCACCAACCTGCTGGTCGGTTGCAACGAGACCGGCTTCCACTGCCTCGACGTCAACCTCGGTCGCGATTGCCGGATGCCGTCGTTCAAGGATCTGCGCACGGCGCGCGCCGGCGAAGGCTGTCCGATCTCCGGCGCACCGCTGCAGCAGGCGCGCGGCATCGAGGTCGGCCACATCTTCAAGCTGGGCATCAAGTACAGCAAGGCGATGAGTGCGACGTTCATGGACCAGGGCGGCAAGCCGACCCCGTTCGTGATGGGTTGTTACGGCATCGGTGTCTCGCGCACGCCCGCGGCGGCGGTCGAGCAGAGCCACGACGACAAGGGCATCGTCTGGCCGCCGTCGATCGCGCCCTTCGAGTGCGTCGTCGCGATGCTCGATCCGTCGCGGCAGGAACAGCAACAGCTGGCCCAGCAGCTCTACGACGAACTCAAGGCCGCCGGTGTCGACGTCTGCCTCGACGACCGACCGATGAGCCCAGGTGCCAAGTTCAAGGACCACGAACTCCTCGGCATGCCGCTCCAGGTCTTCGTCGGCCGCAAGGCCGCCGAAGGCCAGGTCGAGTTCCTGATCCGCAAGGGCCTGCAGAAGAGCGAGTGCGCCGCGGCCGACGTTCGCGCCAAGGTGCTCGCCGCGTTGCGCGCCTAGCTCGCCTCTGCGCATACCTCACCCGGTCCCGTATGCGCAGCGTTTGATGGAAGTCACTCTGCGGTCACATCTTGCGATTGCAGATGGCGAGGTCTATTGACGACCCCTCTTGGGCTCGCCAACACGATGGGGGGGCGCTGAAGCGCGCCGAAGTGGCATGTCGGAGCGGTCCGCGAGACGGTCCGCGGCGCTCGGGAGCAAGGTGCGTGCCTTGGAATGCCCGCAGTGCAGACCTGCGCGCCAGCCAGGGCTTGTTCGGCCGAACTCACCCGCGCCGCAACATCCGCTTCCACCACGAACGCCGCGGCGGCGGGAAGATCGCGTCCAGCCGCCGCCCCAGCTCCGCATCGACCACCACCGAACTGGCGGCCAGATTGCTCGTGAGTTGCGCCTCGCTGGTCGCACCCATGATCGCGCTGGTGATGCCCGGCTGCGCCATCGCCCACGCCAGTGCGACCGCGGCCGGTGGGTGGCCGAGCTCGCGGCACAGCGCCACGAACGCCCGCACCGCGGCGAGTCGTTCCGGCGTCAGGTAGTCGTCGACCCAGCGGCTGGTCGCAGCCCGGCTGCCGGCCGGTTTGCCGTCGAGGTACTTGCCGGTCAGCGCCCCGCTGGCCAACGGGCTCCAGACGACGATGCCGATGCCGAGTTCCTGGCATGCCGGCACCACGTCGAGCTCGATCCAGCGGTCGAACAGGTTGTACTTCGGTTGCTCGACGCGCGGCGGCGCCACGCCGAGTTGCGCGGCCAACC
This sequence comes from Planctomycetota bacterium, assembly GCA_036724695.1. Taxonomy (GTDB): domain Bacteria; phylum Planctomycetota; class UBA1135; order UBA1135; family UBA2386; genus JACKIC01. The sequence continues at coordinate 23,171 of DAIMFJ010000002.1, read as the reverse complement.
GATGCGATTCGCGCAACGTCTTGGCCTGCCAACAACTGGTGCCCCAGGCCCGCACCTTGCCGATCGCCACCAAATCGCCCATCGCCTGCACCGTCTCGGCGAGCGGCACGCTCGGATCCTCGCGATGGCAGAAATACAGGGCGACGTGCTCACGGCCGAGGCGCTGCAGCGTGCGGTCGATCGACGCGTGGATGTGGCGCCGCGACAGGCCACGATCACCAGGGTCGTCGCTCATCGGCCAGAACACCTTGCTGCTGACCACCAGTCGACTTGCGTCGGTCTCGCGCAGGAAGCGACCGACGACCCGTTCCGCCGCGCCGTGCGCGTAGACGTCGGCGAGGTCGAGGAAGTTGACCCCAGCGGCGGTGGCTCGATGCAGCAACCTCAGCGACGTGTCGTCGTCGAGCGAACCGCCGAAGGTCAACCAGCCGCCCAGGGCGAGCGGGGCGATCTGCAGTTCGGTGCCGGGGATCGGGCGATGTTCCACAGGGTCTCGATGGGTTGCGACAATCGTGCGACAGATGCCAGGGTACCATCCAGGACAGCCCCGGGCCGTGCCATATGAAAGCCTCACCGTTCCTCGCCTTGGCGCTCCTCGCGACGTCGCTCTGCGCCCAGCAGGCCGCCAGCCTCGGCGACCAGGTCCCCGACTTCGCCTTCCCCAAGTTGCTCAACGGCGACGGCCGGCAGAATCTCGCCGAGTTCTTCGGCCAGCCGGTGGTCATCGACTTCTGGGGCACACGTTGAGGCCCTTGCATTGGCGTCTCCGTGCCGAGCGCCGTCAAGAAGGACAAGGAACTCTCCAGCAAGGGTCTGGTGACCATCCTGATGGAACGCCAGGGTGCCGATGAAGCGGCGCTCGAAGGCTTCCTGTGGATGAAGTTCCCGGATTGCGATGCGTTCGCCTGCGTCAACGGGGCCGTACCGACCCCGTCGAGCGGCGGTTTGCCCAACGGTGCCCTGATCGGCGTCGACGGCAAGTTGTTGTGGTGGGGCAACCCGATCCGTGATGCCAAGAAGGTCGAAGAGCTGATCGCGGTCGAACTCGACAAGGTCAAGAAGGGTTGGGGCGACACCGCCGAAGCGCGCAAGGTCCGGCAGGCGCTCTACGGCAAGTCCAACTTCGCCGCCGCCCTCGCGGTCGTGCAGGCGATGCCCGAAGGCGACGCCCGCACGGCACTGCAACTGGAGATCGACACCCGCTATGCCAGTCGGAAGAAGTCGGTCACGGCCCTGCAGGAGGACGGTCGTTGGGATCGGGCCCACGATCTCGCCAAGGAACTCGTCAAGGGCGTCGGCCGACACGAGCCCTGGGCGAGCGAAGCGGCGGAGCTGCTCGCGACGTTCGCGACCGAGAACGGCAAGGCCGAATTGTCGCTCGACGGCAAACTCGCCAAGGTCATCAAACCCCTGCGCGATGGCAACGGCGAAGGTGCGCCAAAGCGGCTGGAGGCCTTCCTCAAGGGGGCCGAGGGCAGCAAGGTCGGCGCGCGGGCGCAGCGGATCCTGACGGCGTTGCGCACCAACCTGTGACGGTGTCGCGCGGCGCCGCGCTCAGCGGCGCCGCGCGATGCGCTGACTGCCATCGAACCTGCTGGCGCTGCCGATGGTGGCTTCGTCGCCGTCGACCTGCACCTGCAGCGGCCCAGCGGCGAACGGATCGGCGAGCACCGGCAGCTCGCCACCGCGGTGGAAGTTGGCGGCGATCCGGAGGACCCGCATCTGCGCCACGACCTGGAGGTGTTGCCGTTCGGCAGCCTCCAGGAGCTGGTGGTACTGATCGCTGAGCGGGGTGATCCGCGGACGCGGGGCCGCCCGATACGCAGCCCACTGGGCCGCTCGTGCCGCGGTGTCGGTGGCTGCAGGTTCGAGCAGGGATTGCAGGTCCAGGAGCTCGTCGAAGCCGAGCAGGTCGGCACGCAGCGGATCGAAGCCATGCTGCCACGCGGCCAAGTGGCTGCGCACGCCATGCCGTGTGAGATGCGCGGTCCGGAGCCGATGCTCGATCCACTGCGCCAGGATGGCCATCGGGTCGATCGGCGTCGCTGCCAGGCGGTCGGCGTTGCCCAGGCATTGCTCGAGTTGCTCCAACTGCTGGGCTGGCAGCGACCGCAGCACGTCGTCGTCGAGGAGGTGCAGGAGATTCCGCGGCCACTGTTCGCGCCAGTTCCCACTGGTTGCCAGCCAGTAGTCGACGGCACAGGTGAACGCATCGAGCCACAGCTCGAGGAACGCCTCCGTGCGCCCTTCACGCAGCCGCGAGCGCAGCTCGAGCGTCAGTGCCGCATCGACGTTTCCGAGCCTGCCCATCTGCCAAGTCGATGGTGGCGCCACCTTGCGATGCGCCCCGGCCCGCACGGCGTCGAGGAACGGTGCCCATTGCTCGCGCAGTCGTTCCTGGCGTTCGCGGGGCACCGCCGCACCCCCTTCCAAGAACTCGCCCGCCTTGGCATTCCAACGGATGATCTCCAGGGTCCCCTGTGCCGCCACCGCGCTCGCATAGTGGGTCGAAGCCTCGCCCGCGAGCGTCTCGCCCCACAGTGCCGAGTCGCGGTACACCGGGGCCGGCTGGCGAGCCAGGATCGCCGCCACCTTGCGCTCGAGTTCCAGCCGCAGGTCGTCGCTCGCCCGATGCGTCCACGACGCAAGGGCCATGCCGCCCACGATCACTGTGCAGCAGCCGGCCACCGCCCAGGTGGTGCGACACACGCCCATGCAGGCACATCACAGCCGACGGTTCGGCCCACGCAACGGTTTCCTCGGCTCCCATCGGCGAAGCGAGGCCGTCGGCGAACCCCTGCCTCAGCCGCCCAACGCCTGCCGATGCGCCGGCAGGTTCTGCACGATGCCCTGGTAGGTCGCCGCGAGCTCGAGTGCCGCCGCCTGGTCGCCCTCATACGCACGGTACGCGGCGCGTTTGGTGTATTGCAGCGCCGTGGCCGGCAACGTCGCGAGCTGGTTGGCCAGCGCCAGCGCGCGCGGCAGCAGCTGCTCGTCTGGCACCACCTCGTGCACGAGGCCGATCACCAGGGCCTCTGCCGCATCGAGGATGCGCCCGGTCATCATCAATTCGAGAGCCCGCGGAAACCCAACCGTGCGCTGCAGGAAGTACGCGCCGCCGTCGCCGGGCACCAACCCAACGCGCACGAAGGTCGACCCCAGCTTGCTGCCAGCCGCCGCGATGCGCAGATCGCACATGCAGGCCAGATCCAACCCAGCCCCGATCGCCGGGCCGTTGATCGCCGCCAGCAGCGGTTTCGCGAATTCGGCGATCCGCCGCGGCACCGCCTGGATGCCGGCGACATAACGCTGCCGCAGTTCGGCCGGATCCCCGGCGAACATGCCCGACCGTTCCTTCATCGCCTTGGTGTCGCCGCCGGCGTGGAACGCGCTGCCGGCCCCGGTCAGGATCGCGCAGCGCACGGCGTCGTCGCGATCGACCCGGTCGAGGGCCGCGACCAGCTGTTCGCACATCGCCTCGCTGTAGGCGTTGCGGGCCTCGGGACGGTCGAGGGTCAGGATCGCGACCGCGCCGTCGACGGCAAGACGGACATGGATGGGCTCGCTCATCGCGACTTTGTACCAAGGCCGCGGGACGACCCGAATGCGCCATCCGGAGAACCACCCCCTTGACGTCTCGCCCGCGGTCCGCACACTGCACCGCGCCATGAACTTCGCGTTCGTCTGACGGATCGGTCGACCCGGCGGCGCCCCGCGCGCCCCGCAGCGTCCCTCGCACCCGCGCGCCCTCCGGTCGCAGCCCGGGTGCGGTCCGTCCCGACCGACCCTTCCCCGAACCGACGTTCATGCCAGCCCTCCGTACCCACGGCGGCTCGCGCCATGCCCGATTGCGCCTGGACCGCAGCTGCCGCCACTACCTGAATTCCCTGCCGACCGCCGCGACCCGCGCGACGTTCCTCGACCTCTGCCTACGGGTGCGCCAGCGGTCCGTGCTGCTGCACCAGGACGCCCTGCCCGACACCGGCGAACCCCAACTCGAATGGCTGCGCAATCTCGCCGCGGCGCGCGACGAATTCGTGCGCGACGCCGCGGATTGGCCCGGCTGCACCGGCTCGGCCAACGACGCCGCGGTGTCGTTGACCGCACACCTGCTGGCGCGCTACCCGGTGCCGCGCGTGCTGCACCAGGTCTGGCGTGGCGGCATGGACCAGCAAGCCGTGCGGGCGCGCCGCTGGTTCCTCGACCACGCCGCCGGCCGGCCCTTGCGTCACCTCGACCTGCCGTTGCCGCTGACGCGGCGCATGGAGCGTCACTTCCAGACCTCGCCGCCGCACCTGACGATCGCGCAGGCGCTGCGGCGTGCCGAGTTGCTCGGGCTGGGCGCGAGCGCCGAGCTGGCGCAGTGCGTCCTCGCCACCCGCATGGGCCACGACCTGACGAACGCCGATTTCTGGCGCACGGTCGGCCAGTTCCTCGTGCGGGTGCAGGCCACGCTCGACCCGCTCGACGTCGGTGTCGTCGTCGATTTCGTGCACGGGGTCCGCTTGCACCGCACCGAGGTCGAAGGGCCCGACGGCCCGTTGGTGCTCGAGCCGCCGCAACCCGACTTCGAACTCACCGGCCGCACGCTGGCCTCGGTGTTGCGACTGGCGCGGCATTGGCACGCCGCCCTCGGTCGCGGCAGCGCGGGAACCGCGCGCTGGCCGGCTTCCGCGTATGCGCCGCTGACCTTGCTGCGCGAAGCCGGGCGCCCGGCCACCGCCGATGAGCCCGCCCGCGACCCGCTGCTCTGGGAACTGGTCGAATTGCGCTCGCCGCGCGACCTGCAACTCGAGAGTCGCGCCATGCAGCATTGCGTCGCGACCTATGCCGCCCGCTGCCAGGCCGGCACCGCGCGCATCTGGTCGCTGCGCAGCCGGCGCGGTCCCGTCGTGCGTTCGCTCGCGACGGTCGAAGTGCGCCCCGACACGCAGGCGATCGTGCAGGTTCGCGGGCCGGACAATGCCGCTCCGACGCGTTCGTGTGCGCAGGCGATCGTGCAGTGGGCGCGGCGCGAGCACCTGGCGATCGAGGCGAAGGAGGTGCGGTGCTGAGCCACCCAGGCCCGCGCGGTCACCCCGCCGCTACTTCGTCCAGCTGCGCAGCTTCGGGAACAACCGCACGAAGTCGACCTCGAACATCGCCGTCACCGTCACGTCCTGCCCGCCAGCCCCCGGGAACGTCAGCTCCGCGCCGTGCAGCAGCGTGCGGGCGATGCCGAACGTCGCCTTCGCGGCCGCGTTCGCCGCGGCATCGCCGTAGCGCGGATCGCCGAGCAGCGGATGTCCGATCGCCGCCAGGTGGGCGCGGATCTGGTGCGTGCGGCCGGTCGCCAGGCGCACCGCCACCAGCGTGCTGTCCTTGCGCGTCATCAGCACCTCGACGTGCGAGATCGCCGGTTGGCCGCGTTCGTGGTCGACGACCGTCTTCGGCCGATCGCCGCGCGGTTCGTCGGTGGTGCGCAGCGGCAGGTCGATCGTGCGCTGCGAGAATTCCGGAATCCCCGCAACGATCGCCAGGTACTTGCGCTGGATCTGGTTCTGCTCCATCGCCGCCCCCAGGCGGGCTAGCGCTTCTGGGTGTTTGCCGAGCAGCAGCAGGCCCGACGCCTCGCGGTCGAGCCGGTGGGCCAGCCCACCCTCGGGGAACAGGTCCTCGATCAGCCCCGCGACCGAACGGTCGACCAACGGCCCGCTGTGCACGGCCAGCCCCGCCGGTTTGTGCAGCACCAGCGTGTCGTCGTCTTGATGCACGACCGGCACGCCGATGGCCAATGCCAGGCCCTGGTCCTCGCCGTAGCTGCCGATGCGGTCGCCCTCGCGCAGGCGTGTCGTCGCGTCGGCCACCACGCCGTTGACGCAGAAGCAGCCGATCGCCAGCAGGTCGCGGGTCTGCTGCCGCGACAGCCCGCGCAGGGCGTGCACGGCGGCGTCGAGGCGTTTGCCGGCGAATGCGGCCGGCACCGTGAGTTCGGTCAGCACCGGGTGCCTTCGAGCAGCTCGACGAAGCGCCGGAACAGGTACAGCGCGTCGTGCGGACCGGGCGCGGCCTCGGGGTGGTACTGGACCGAGAACACCGGCAGCTCCTTGTGCCGCAGGCCTTCGACGGTGTCGTCGTTGAGGTTCTTGTGGGTCACCTCGACACCGCTCGGCAGCGACTTGGGGTCGATCGCGTAGCTGTGGTTCTGCGAGGTGATCTCGACCTTGCCGGTCAGGAGGTCGATCACCGGCTGGTTGCCGCCGTGGTGACCGAACTTCATCTTGTAGGTCTTGCCGCCGAACACGTGGCCGAGGATCTGGTGGCCGAGGCAGATGCCGAACACCGGCAGCTTCTGCACCAGCTTCCTGGCCGATTCGATCGCGTAGGTGCAGACCGCCGGGTCGCCGGGGCCGTTGCTGAGGAACACGCCGTCGGGCTTGCGTTCGAGCACCGCTTCGGCCGGCGTCAGGGCGGGCACCACGGTGACGTCGAGGCCGCAGGCGACCAGGGAGCGCAGGATGTTGCGCTTGGCGCCGAAGTCGTAGGCGACGATGCGCGGCCGCGCCTTGGCGGTGCCGGGGGCCGGTGGGTTGAAGAACGACTCGTAGCCCTTGTCCCAGGTGTAGGCCGACTCGGTGGTGACCTTCAGCACGTGGTCGACGTCGGCGACCTTCGGGGCCTGACGGACCCGTTCGACCAGCTCGGCGTCGCTGCTGGTGGTGTCGCGGGTGATCAGCACCCGCTGCTCGCCGAAGTCGCGCACGCGCCGCGTCAGCATGCGCGTGTCGACGCCGTCGATGCCCGGCACCCCGTGTTGGGCGAGGTAGTCGGACAGCTCCATGCCGCTGCGGAAGTTGCTGGCCCGCGGGCACGCCTCGCGCACCACCAGGCCCGACAACCACAGCTTCGCCGACTCCTCGTCCTCGCTGTTGACGCCGTAGTTGCCGATGTGCGGCTGGGTGAGCAACACGGTCTGGCCGCGGTACGAAGGATCCGTCAGGATCTCCTGGTAGCCGGTCATCGACGTGTTGAACACCAGTTCGCCGATGCGGTCCTCGGCGGAGCCGAAGCCAAAACCGTGCAGGACGGTGCCGTCTTCGAGGACCAGGCGGGCGGGGGGGCGGGCGGCTGCTTTGCTCAACGTGCTGCGCTCGGTGGGGTGGTCGTTGGGGTGGCCGCAGTGGGGCGGCGGCGATTCACGAGGGAAGCAAGATAGCCAGCCCCGAAACCGTTGTCGATGTTGACGACCGCGACCCCGGCGGCGCACGAGTTCAGCATCGACAAGAGCGCGGTGAGGCCGCCGAAGTTGGCGCCGTAGCCGATGCTGGTCGGCACCGCGAAGACCGGCCGATCGACCAGCCCGGCGAGCACCGACGGCAACGCACCCTCCATCCCGGCGACGGCGACAATTGCTTGTGCCTGGCGGATTTCCGGCAGGCGGGCCAGCAGTCGGTGCAGGCCGGCGACGCCGACGTCGGTGAACTGCGCGACGCGGTTGCCGAACAAGCGCAGCGTCACCGCGGCTTCGTCGGCGACCGGCAGGTCGGCGGTGCCAGCGCAGACCACCGCGACCAGTCCTTCGCCGGGCGTGTCGTCGCCGCCGATCGTGATACAGCGCGCGCGTTCGTGCCAGTGGGCCTGCGGCAGCAGGGCCTGGACGGCGGCGGCGTGTTCCGCGGTGGCGCGGGTCAACAGGCAGCGGTCGGCGGCGCGCAGGATCTCGGCGGCGATCCGGGCGGTGTCGGCCGGGGTCTTGCCCTGGCAGAACACGACCTCGGGGAAGCCGCAGCGGCGGGCCCGGTCGTGGTCGACGGTTGCGAAACCCAGGTCGCCGGCGGGCCGCGCGCTGGCGAGCTGCGTCAAGGCTTCGGCCGGCGCGAGCTGGCCGTCGCGGACCTGCTGCAGCAGCGCCAGCAGGTCGTGGTCCGGTGGGGTGTTCACCGCACCACCTTGGCCTTGCCGCCGGCCTGCGGGGTGGCCAGGGCGTCGAGCGACAGGTCGGCGACTTCGCCGCGCCGCAGCCGGATCGCGCCGCGGCCGGCGATCATCGCCCCGTTGTCCGAGCAGAGGTCCGGGGCCGGCAGCACCAGGTGCAGCGCCGACAGGACCCGGTCGCTGCGCAGCCGGTCGCGCAGCCGTTCGTTGCGGGCCACGCCGCCGCCGATGCACAGCGAACGCACCGGGTGGCGTTCGGCGGCGCGGCGCAGCTTCTTGATCAGTACGTCGACGATCGCTTCCTGGTAGCTGCAGGCGAGGTCGCGCAGTTCGTCGCCGGTGGGCGGCGCGGCGCGTTCCGGCGCGCCTTGCGGCCGCAGCGTGTACAGCAGCGCCGTCTTCAGGCCCGAGAACGAGAAGTCGAGCGACTCGGCATCGAGCAGGGTGCGCGGCAGGTCGAAACGGCGCGGGTCGCCACCGCGGGCCGCTTGTTGGATCGCCGGCCCGCCGGGGTAGGGCAGGCCGAGCAATGCGGCGGCCTTGTCGAGGGCTTCGCCGGCGGCATCGTCGCGGGTGGTGCCGAGCCGTTCGCTGCGGCCGGGTTCGTGCAGCAGGTAGAGCGCGGTGTGGCCACCCGATGCGACCAGGGACAGGCAGGGCAGCGGCAGGTCGGGTTCGACCAGCAGGCCGGTGTGCACGTGCGCCTGGACATGGTCGACGCCGACCAGCGGCAGGCCGAACCGCCACGCCAGCGCCTTGGCCGCGGCGAGGCCGACCAGCAGGCAGCCGATCATGCCCGGGCGGTGGGTGACGGCGATCGCGGTCAGGTCCTCGGGCAGTACGACGGCGCGTTCGAGGGCGGCACGCACGATCGGCAGGATGCGCTCGGTGTGCGAGCGGCTGGCGACCTCGGGCACGACGCCGCGCCAGCGCTGGTGCAGTTCGATCTGCGAATGCACGACGTTGCTGCGGATCACGTGCCCGTCGGCCACCACGGCGGCGGCGGTCTCGTCGCACGAGGTCTCGATGCCGAGGATCAGGGACATGGTCGGGCGAGCAGGGTAACGGTCTGTGCTGGTCTGCGGGGGGAATTCCTAAGTAGTTGCAATAAAACGATTTGCGTAGATCTGTCGATCATCGCCCGGAGCTGCCGTTCGGGCTGGCGAGGCGGTCCTTGGCAGCCTGCAGGGCGGCGGCCAGCTGTGCGTCGGCCGCCGGCTGCAACGGGCCTGGCACCGGCAGGTCGAACTGCCGGGCGACCGCCGCGAACGCCTCGCGATGGGCTTCGGGCACCTCGCTGGCGTCGAGTTGGCGCATCGTCGCGACGAACTGCTCCTTCGCGACCTCGATCGGCACGTCGGGATGGATGCCGCCGGTGTCGTCGGCAGTCGGTGCCGGCCCCGCGGGCTGGCCGTCGGGGTGCTGGTGGTGCGGGCGATCGATGTTGCGGCCCTTGGGCGTGTAGTAGTGCGCGGTGGTCAGCTTCAAGCGCAGCGGCAGGTCCGGCCACGAGTACACGGTGTTGACGAAGCCCTTGCCGTAGCTGCGGGTGCCGACGATCGTCGCCCGGCCGTGGTCCTGCAGCGCGCCGGCGAGCACTTCGCTGGCGCTCGCCGAGTGGCCGTTGACGAGCACGACCAGCGGCAGCTCGGGGTAGGTGCACTGCCGGGCATCGGCCTTGTATTCCTCGAGCATCTCGTCGCGGCGGCGCATCGACACGATCGTGCCCTCGCGCACGAACAGGCGGGCGATCGCGACGCATTCGTCGAGGCTGCCGCCGCCGTTGAAGCGCAGGTCGAGGATCAGGGCGCGCAGCGGCGCCTGGGCGGTCAAACCGGTCAGGGCGGCCTGCACGGCGGCCTTGGCGCCGGGGTGGAAGTCCGACAGGTACAGGTAGCCGATCCCGGCTTCGGCGTCGGGGCGATGCACCCATTTGACCACCTGGCGCTGCACGGGGGCGCGTTCGACGGTGACGTCGAGTCGTTCGTCGCCGCGGCCGATGCGCAGCTGCACGGTCGTGCCGGCCGGGCCGCGCACCCGTTCGGTGGCGGCGGTGGAACGGTTCTCGAGCGGCAGCTCGGCGACCGGCTTGCCGTCGATCGCCAGGATGCGGTCGCCGGGCCGCAGGCCGGCGCGTTCGGCGGCGCTGCCGGCGAACGGGAACAGCGCGACCAGGTCTTCGCCCTGTTGCGTCAGCAACATGCCGACCCCTTCGTACCGACCGGTGCTGTGCTCGAGATAGCGCGCCAGTTCGGCCGGCGGCACGTACTTGCTGTATTCGTCGAGGTTGTCGACCATCGCCGCGATCGCCCGGTCGACCAGCGCCTGGCCGTCCTGTTCGTCGACGTGCGAGCGCAGGATCTCGGCGTGGATGCGGGCCAGCGCGGTGGCCTGCGGCTCGGGCAGGTCGGGGGCCCGGTTGCGCGAGCCGAGCAGCGCGCCGGACACGAACGCGATCACCAGGAGGGCCCAGTTCACGACCAGGAACCAGAGCGGCAAACGCTGCTGCTGCGACATCACGACAGCGTAGGCGAACCGCGCCGCGGCGGCACGTAGGATGCGGCGATGGTGCGCACCTCTTCGTTGGTTGGAATGGCCTTGCTGTGGCTCGCCGCCGGGTGCGCCACGACGACGACACCGGTCGCGGCGCCGGCTGGCGACGCCGCGCGCGTGGCCGCGGCCCTTGGCAAGCTGGTGGCCGCGCCACAACTGGCCGGTGGTCGGGTCGGTGCGATCGTCGTCGACGCCGGCTCCGGGGCGACGTTGGCGGCCCATGGCGCCGATCTGGGCTACGCGACGGCCTCGAACATGAAGGTCGTCAGCACGGCGGTGGCGCTCGCCGCGCTCGGTCCGACGGCCACCACACGCACCGAATTGTCGCTCTCTGGCGTCGTCGCGGGCGGCGAACTGCGCGGCGAACTGGTGCTGCGTGGCGGTGGCGATCCGACGTTCGGCGAGGACGACGGACGTGCGCTGGCGGCGTTCGCGGCGGCAGTGCGGCAGCGTGGCATCCAGCGTGTGGTCGGGCGCGTGCGCGGCGACGGGTCGTGGCAAGGCGACGAGACACTCGGCCTCGGCTGGCAGTGGGACTACCTCGAGGCCGACTACGCCGCGCCGTTCGGCGGCTTGTGCTGTGCTGGCAACGTCGTCACGCTGACGGTGGCCCCGGGTGCCGAGGGCCGGCCCACCGTGGTCGCCGACCTGCCGAGCGTCGCGCTGGTCGCCGAGGTCGAGCAGGTGGCCGCGGGCCAGGAGACGGCCCTGACGGTGCAGCGGCCGCTCGGCAGCATGGTCGTACGGGTGCGGGGTCGCATCGCTGCCGATGCGAAGCCGCGTGCGCTGCGTGTCGCCGTCGCCGATCCGGCCGCGGCCGCGGCCGAGCGCCTGATGGTGGCGCTGCAGCAGGCGGGCGTCGAGCTGGTCGCGGCCGAGGTGCCGGAGTCGGCGGTGGAGGAAGTGCTGGCGACGCACGTGTCACCCCCGCTCGCGTCGATCGTCGTGCCGCTGCTGCGGGACAGCAACAACCTGTACGCCGAGCAAGTCTGGCGGTGGGCCGCGCGGCTGCGCACCGGCGATGGTTCGACGGCTGCCGCCGAACGGCACGCCAAGGCCGTGTTGGCCGAATTGGGCGTGCCGACCGACGGCATGGTGCTGGCCGACGGTTCGGGGCTGTCGCGGCGCAATCTGGTGCAGCCGCGGCAGCTCGCTGCGTTGTTGGTCGCGGCGCAGCGTTCGCCGTGGCGCGACGCCTTCGTCGCCGGGTTGCCGGTCGCGGGCCGCAGCGGCACGCTCCGCAACCGCTTCGCCGACGGGCCGGCGAACGGGCGCGTGGCCGCGAAGACCGGCTACATCGCGCGGGTCGCCGGCTTGTCGGGCTACGTGCCGCGCGCCGACCCGAATGCACCGCCGCTGGTGTTCTCGCTGCTGCTCAACGACTACACCTGTGCGAACGGCGAAGCCCGCGCGGCGATGGACGCGTTCGTGCAGGAGCTGGCGGCGATCGCCGGCAGTTGAGCCAGCGCGGTGGCGCGACGGCCTGGCGGACGAGCCTGGCAGGTCAGCCGGGAAGGTCAGCCTAGAAGGTCAGCTGCAGGCCGATCTGCAGGCCGTCGAGTACCAGGTCCGCTTCGTAGTCGAACGAACCCTGGGTACCGGCGATCGGCAACGTGCTGTACCGGTAGCCGGCGAACAGCCGCAGGTCGCGCAGCGGCACCTCGTAGGTCAGTCGCATCTCCAGGTCCTGCAACACGCCGTCGAAATCGCCGCCGAGCTGCAGGTCCGGGCAGAGCGCGTACTCGAGGTCGACACGGAACTCGCGCCATTTCGCCTGCGCGCGCACCGCCGGGTAGACGTTCTGGCCGGTCGCCTTGACGTTCTGCCGGGTCAGGTAGTCGTCGGTGGTGCCGCGCAGGTGCAGGGTGCGTTGCGACAGCACCGCGCCCGCGCCGAAGCGGAGGTCGAGCGGGCGGTCGCGGAACTCGGTCTTCGTCGCGTAGATCGGCTCGACGAAGCCGAGCCGGTACTCGTCCATCGACTGCTCCATCTGCACGCGCGAGGCGGCCGGCAGTGCGCCCCAGTCGTCGCTCAGCACGCCGAACTTCGACGTCGCCATGTCCAGCTGGTAGTAGTCCAGCCGGAAGCCGCCGAAGCCGTCGCCGAGGTCGATGCGCACGCCGACGTCCTCCTCGTGGCCGCCGACACCGAACTGCCCGAGATCCTGGCTGTCGTTGGCGACGATCGGCCCGACCCCGCCCGGTTGCGACTCCATCTTGGTGTCGCCGCGCAGTTGGTAGACCGCCATGTACGGTGAGACCAGGATCTGCGGGTCGCGCAGCGACGGGGTGCTGCAGGCCGCGAACAGGGCACCGACGGGGACGACGAGTAGGCCGCGCATGCCGACAGCGTACTGCGGTCGGCGGCGGCCTCAACCAATCTGCCGTTGTCGCGCCGGAGCCAGGCGCTACCGTGGTGCGTCGCACCATGTCCGAAGCCTTCCTCGAACGCGACTTCAAGGCCTACGAGCGCCACCGTCAGGACGACCCCGAATACAATGCGCTGCGGCTGTCCGTGCGGCGCAAGCTCAAGGCGATCGCCGATGCGACGCTCAAGGAGGCCAAGGCCCTCGGGGTCGACCTCTCGGCGCAGGCCGGCCTGCACAATCCGTACACGTTCAACAGTTACCGGGTCCGCGAGCAGCGTGCCTACCTGTGCCGCGGCACCAAGCAGCGCAAGAAGTTGGCGGCGTTCTTCGGCGACGCGCTCGGCAAGGACGCCGAGACGCACTACATCCAGACCGTGCTCGAGGTCTGTCTCGACGACCAGATCGTCGAGGCCGCGTTGCGCATCCACCCGCAGGCGTGGTGGGACGGCGAGAACTGGAAGAAGAAGCTGAAGGCCGATCGCGCGGCGCGCGACCAGTTCTGCCAGTTGCTGCGCAACCTGCCGGCCGGCTTCCACCTGAAGCTGCACGACTGGAAGAAGGACCACTGGTGCAGCGTGATCAAGCCGGGCGACCTCGAAGAGGTGCTCGAGTTCTACACGCCGGGCAACCACTGGCTGCACGTGCAGCGGCAGTTGCCGAAGGAGGACGCCGTGGCGATGGGGCTCGAGGCCGAGGCCTGGGTGCGCACGTCGCTGTTGGCGCTGCTGCCGGTCTACCAGTTCGTGCTCTGGGACCCGGATGCGTGAGAGGAGAGGGGGGGCCTGCACTGCGCGGGCGCCCCGCCGCTGCGCGGTCACTTGCTGGGGTAGTTCGCCTTCACCCACTCGCCCCACTTGCGGTCGAAGTCCAGCACGCTGATGCCGTACGCGTCGCGCAACGCGTCGCGGGTCGCGCCGACGAGGTCGCTCTGGTCGGGGTACCACTGGTCGTCGACGCGCCCCTTCACGGCGAACAGGAACTTCTGGAACTTGTCCTTGCCCTGGGCGATCAGGAAGTCCATCCGCGACCAGATCGCGGTGTGGTCGTTGAAGGTGATCGCGCCGAAGTCGCGCCAGGTGTAGGCCTCGCTGAACGGCGCGAACTTGCCGTTGGTGGAAACCAGGTTGCGCACGTACGGGGCCCAGTCGCTGACCTTCTTCATGTCGGCTGCCGAGCCCTCCTGCTGGTCGAACTGGTTCCACTTGCCGTCGATGCGGCGCAGCAACCAGTGGCTCCAGCCCTCCTTGATCCAGACCGGCAGGTCGTAGGTGTACGAACGGAAGCCGTCGAGCAGGTTCTGGCCGACGTTGAAGGCCAGTGCGCAGTGGATCGCGGTGTCGTGCTTGAGGTTGCCGCCGTCGCACTCCGTCGAGAACGCGAACAGGATGCAACCCGTCTCCTTGAAGTGCCAGCGCTGCGGGAACTTCGAGTCCTTGCCGAGGAAGTCCTTCAGGTAGGCCCGGTACGGATCGAGCTTCTCGAACATCAGCACCTGGTACTTCTCCTTCATGCCCAGGTACGGCCCGAACCCCATGTAGCGCGCGCCCGGCATGCGCACGACCTTGCTCGGGTCGGCCGGGAAGTCGGCGTCGGTGACGCCCCACAGCTCCTGCACCTCGGCGTACAGCTCCTCGGCCCGCTGCGCGGTCAGGTGCAGCCGCAACCAGGGATCGAGCTCCCGGGTCTTGGGGTTGACGCTCGGGATCCTCTTCTGCAGCCGTTCGAGTTCGGTGCGGATCTTGGTGCGCGTCTCCATGTCCTGCGGCACCGTGAACTTCGGCAGGTTGCTGCCGATCCGGAAGTGCTTCGTCTCGACCCACAGGATCGGCGCGTATTCGAGGCGTGCGTCGACGTCGGTGCTCTGGGTCGGCTTGTCGGCCACGTTGCCGAACAGGAACGGCCCGTACGACACGTACCCGGCGGCCTCGAGGGCCTTCGGCTCGTTCTTCGTGTACGGGTCGATCCGCCACTTCGGGGTGTCCTTGTCCTTCTGGGCGATCCCCGGGGCGGCGCCCAGCAGCAACGCGGTCAGCGCCAGCGACGCGGTCCTCATGGCTTGCCTCCGAGCTTCTGCAGCCATTCGTTGGCGTGTTTGATGGTCTGGAAGACGTCGAGCTTCTCGAGCGGGGGTTCGCCGGCCAGCACGCGGCAGACGTTGACCGCCTCCTTCTTGACCGTGTGGTCGGCCGACGCGAGGTAGGTCTTGACGATCACCTGGTGGTCTGGGATCGCCAGGTAGCGTGCGATCCGCAACGTCGCCATCTGGTCGACCGGCTTCTGCTTGGCGATCGCCGCGAACACCTCGTTGCCGGCCGCGGCCGAGCGCACCTTGCTCAGCACCTCGGATACGATCCCGACCTCGTCGGCCCAATGCGTCTTGCTGTAGGCGACCACCTGGTCGAGTGCAGCCGCATCGCCGAGCGCGAGGCAGCCGAGCGCGGCGTGGAAGGCGATGCGTTCGTTGGCGTCCTTGCGCAGGCCTTCGAGCGACTTGCGCAGGCGCGGATCCCCGAATCGGCACAGCCGTTGCGTCAGGTAGCCGCGCAGTTCCACCGAGGGCTTCTTCAGTTCCTTGGCCAGCAGCTCGGCGTGTTCGCTGCCCACCATGCCGTCGAGAACGGCGAAGATCTGCGGGTTCTGGTTCGGTTCCTTGTCGTGCACCCGCTGCATCAGGAACGGCGCCGCCCCGGCACCCAATTGCAGCAGTTTGGCCGTCGCGTCGGTGTGCAGCTGCACGTCCTCCTTCTTGAACTGCGTCACCAGCGCGACGACGCGGTCGACGTCGGTGGCGCTCAGCTTCGGCCAGGCGCTGGCCATGGGCGGCGCCTCTGCGGCGGGATCCTGGGCGACGGCGAGGGCGGCGGTGCCGGTCGCGGCGACGATGGCGAGCAGCCGATGCAGCAGGGAGCGGTTCATGGTCACGGCAGTTTCAACCAGAAGGGCAGGGCTTCGCGGTAGTCGGGGTGGACGTAGCTGACCTTGTCGGCGGTGCGCTCGAACTCGCTGCGCAGCCAGGCGACCCACTCGGCGTTGGTGTGGGTCAGGAACCCGACCTGCAGCAGGTCGGCGAGGTCCTCGGAGACCATCGCCGATTCCTGGATGTCGAAGCAACCCGCAACGACGAAACCCTTGGGGACCTCGAGCGGACCGCTGACCGCGCCGAGTCGTTCGCGGTCGAAAGCGAACTCGGCGACCGGGGCTTCGATCTGTCGGCGGTTGACCAGCTTGCGTTGGTGGAAGAACGGCTCGCAGCGCTGCTCCAGCTCCACCACGTTGCCGGCGACCGTGGTCAGGAGTCGGGCCTGCTCGAGCAGTTCGGCGCGCTTCGCGGCGAAGGCGCGCTGCGCATAGCGCAGCGGCAGCACGTGGTTCTCGAGCAGGTAGCGCACGATCGTCCGGCGGCCCAGCTCGGGGGCGGTGCTGGCGTGGATCGCGTGGAACCGTTCGATCTCCTGCCGGCGGATCTCCAGACCGTCGACGACCAGCACGACGTCCGGTCCGTAGGCTGGCGCAGCGGGTTGCTCCTCGCAGCCGACCAGGGCCAGAGCGCAGGCGGACAGGAACCAGGTGAGGCGGCGGAGCACGGCGGCGTCAGGGGGTGTCGAGGGTGGCCAGGAAGCGTGAGACCGGGCCGGTCAGGAAGCGGTAGGTGGTGTCTAGCTGGCCAGCCAGTTGCGGCAACTCCCCGGCTGGCACCGGCACCGGGAAGCTGCCGGTGTTCTCGAGCCACAACGAGCGCGCATCCTGCGGCCACGTTTCGATCCGGACCTGGAAACTCTCGCGGTGCTGGTCGCTCGGCGGGAACACGAAGCGCACCCCGCCGGCCTGTAACGGCCGACCGAACGCCTGCCAGCCTTCGGTGTCCGGCGCCACCAGACGGCGGCTCAAGAACTCCCGGCCGTCGCGGAAGTGGCGCGGCGCCACCAACGAACGCACCACGAACTGACTGGCGAGGCTGGTCGGCACCGACAGCGCCTGGAACGCCGCCGTGGTGACGTTGACGACCCGCATCGCGAAGTCCTCGACGGTGGTGCCGCGCAGCTCCTCGCGCAGGATCAGCCGGTCCCATTGGAAGGTCGCCACCGACACCTGCCCGGGCGCCTGCGGCACGTTGCTGAGGTGCACCCCGTCGGCGGCGACCTGGAAGTTCTGGTAGCCGATCGCCGGCTGCCGGAACAAGGCGTTGTGAAGGCCTTGCAGCAGGTCGGCCCGCAGCTGCTGCGGCGGGTACAGGATCTCGGCCGTGTAGGCGATCGTGCGCGGGTCGTAGCTCATCGGGTTCCGTCGATGCTACGGGTTCTGCGCCGCAACGGCCAAGGATGCCCAAGTTTGCGGCGTTCGCGTCCGATGTGGTCGAACCGGGAGGAAATGCGGGGGGTGCTCGTTTCACGGCCGATCCTGGGTAAGCTCCCCCGCACCATTTCCCGTCCGAACCACATGTTCCGCATCCTCGCCACTGCCGCCTGCCTGGCGGCCGCCCTCGCCACCACCGCCCTCGCCCAGGACCCGCAGGAGCAGATCAAGATGCTCCGCAAGCAGGTCGACGTGCTCGCCGACCAGGTGATCGAGGAGCGCGCCAAACTGTTGTTCGGCCTCAAGGTGAACGGTCGGCCGCTCGACGCGCGCGAGGTCAAGCGCGAGGCGGTCTACCTGACCGGCGGCAAGCTGGTCGAGGCGAAGGTCGCCGACTTCTTCATCCTCGAAGAGCTCAAGCGGCAGGTCGAGTCGGGCAAGCGCCGCGCCGAGGAGTTCGACATCACCGAGGAGCAGGTGCTGCGCGAACTCGAGCCGATGAAGGCCGACTTCGAGACCAAGAACCCCGGCGTCGACTTCTGGGAGGTGGTGCGCACGCAGTTCGGGCTCAGCCGCGAGACGTTCCTCGAGCAGCGCAAGCAGACGATGCTGTTCGACCTGCTGTTCTTCCCGGGCACGCCGAAGGACTGGCCGGAGATCACCAAGCAGGCGATCATGGCGCAGACCAACAGCGAGCAGGGCCCGCAGTTCATCGCCCAGCTCGAGAAGACCGCCGAAGGCGTCGACGAGCAGGGCAACCCGCGCAAGCTGCCGGAGTTCTGGATCAACATGATGCGCGGCTTCGTGCAGAAGGGCCTGCGCAGCTGGAGCGACGTGCGCTACGCGTCGAACGGCCTGCCGGCCGAGATCGTGCTGCAGGTCAACGACTTCACGTGGCGTACCGACGAGGCCTTCGAGTTCGTCAAGAAGGGCCTGTACGTGCAGGATCTCGAGCGCGCGATGCACGAGGTCGCGGTCCGCGAGGCGCTGCGTCAGGAGCTCGAGAAGGCCAACGCGCTGGTCAGCGACGAGGTGTTCAACGAGCGCTACGAGGCCTACCGCCAGCCGTACGACTCGACGCCGTTCACCGTCGAGGTGATCGCGACGCGCTTCAAGGGCTACCCG
The DNA here is from genome assembly GCA_036724695.1 of Planctomycetota bacterium. Taxonomy (GTDB): domain Bacteria; phylum Planctomycetota; class UBA1135; order UBA1135; family UBA2386; genus JACKIC01. The sequence continues at coordinate 4,918 of DAIMFJ010000002.1, read as the reverse complement.
TGCCTGGAGGCCTACCGGGCCCGCTGGCGCCTGATGACCTCGTACCAGGACATGATCAAGGACGAGATCACCACCGAGAACCTGCAGGCGCACGCCGACAAGTTCGCGGCGTTCTTCGCCGACGGCCAGGTCAGCGTCGACGTGATCCCGTTCCTGGCCCGCGATCCGAAGTCGGGCGCCTGGCAGCCGGACGGCATGGAGCGGGCCAAGGAGCGCTGCGAAGCGGCGTTCGCGGCGATCGAGAAGAAGGAGAAGTCGTTCGACGACCTCTTGAACGCCCACAACGAGTTCTTCGCCAACGACGAGAAGCGCGGCCGCCTCGGCTTCCTGCCGCTGAACCAGCTCAAGCAGCAACTGCGCGAGAACGAGTTCACGCAACTGCACGACGGCTTCTCGATCTCGCACCACCTGTTCTTCGACGCCGAGGTCGGCACGATCGTCGGCCCGGTCGCCGGTCCGGACGGCTACTTCGTCGCGCGGATCAACTCGCGCACGCCGGCGCGCCGCAAGGTCGACGTCAACGGCGAGAAGGAGCGCGAACTGGTCCGCGAGGACTACGTGACGTACCGCTTCTTCGAATGGGCCAACGGCGTGATCGCCAAGGCCAAGATCGAGTGAGGTAGGGTTCGGGCGACGCCGGCGCTAGACTGCGCCGCGTGAGCGACGGCAATCCTTCCTCTTCCGAACTGCGGGCGCTGTTGCGGCGTCTGTGGGCGGCCGTGCTGCGGTACCGCAGCATGGTCCTGGTGATGCTGCTGTTCGGGTTCCTCGAGGCGGTGTTCACCAAGCTGCCGTTGCTGCTGCTGACGCCGCTGATGCGGGCGCTCGGCGAGGCGCCGCGCCCGCTGCCCGAGGACCCCGACTTCGGCGAACGCGTCAACCAGGCGTTGAACGCCTGGTTCGATCGCGTGGCGCCGGAGGTGTGCGGGTGGCTCGGGCTGGAATTCGACTCGCCCGGCATGCAGGTCGTCGTGCTCTGCGCCTTGGTCGCCGTGGTCTGCGGCGCCGCCGGGGCCGTGACGATCTACTTCGTGCAGACCTACTCGCGGCTGTTCTCGGTCCGCATCGTCGCCGACCTGCGCAGCGAACTGGCCGCGCACTTCCTGCGCCTGCCGCTGCGCTTCTACGGCCGGCAGCGCATGGGCGAGATGATCAGCAAGGTCACCAACGACACGCAGGTCATGCAGCGTTCGTTCGAGCTGGCGTCGGACAACATCGTCGTCGACCCGCTGATGATCGTCGGCAACCTGGCGATCCTCGCGGTGACGATGCCCGAGGCGATCTGGATCCTGCTGGTGATGGTGCCGGCGATGGCGATCCCGATGTACCGCCAGGGCCGCAAGGTGCAGAAGCGCAGCAGCAAGACGCTGCAGTCGATGGGCGAGACCACCGAGTCGCTGAACCAGATCCTGACCGGCATCCGGACCGTCAAGGCGTTCCAGATCGAGGAACTGCGGTTGCGCGAGTACGAGGCCAGCACGGCGACGTTCCTCGACCGCACCAAGAAGATGTTCCGGGTCAAGGGCCGGTCGATGGCGCAGACCTTCCTGAGCTACCAGGTCGGCTTCGCCGCTTTGCTGGTCCTGACCGGCTGGGTGGTGCTGGTGCGCGGCAGCACCAGCCTCGGCGAGGTCACGGTCGGCCTGCTGGCGCTGTCGACGACCTACCAGCACGTCAAACGCATCACCCGCTCGTACCACGTGTTGATGGAGTCGTCGGGGGCGCTGGCGGGGATCGACCAGATCCTGCAGCAGCCGATCGACCGTGCCCTCGACGGCGGCGAGCCGCTGGGGCAGATCCGCGGCGACGTCGAGCTCCGCGACCTGTGGTTCGCGTACGGCGACGAACCGGTGCTGCGCGGCGTGGACCTGCAGGTGCGCGCCGGCCAGACCGTGGCGTTCGTCGGCGAGTCCGGCGGCGGCAAGTCGACGCTCCTCGACCTGCTGATGCGGTTCCACGATCCCGATCGCGGCGCGATCCTGATCGACGGCAAGGACCTGCGCCAGATCCGGCTGGCCGACTACCGCGCCCACACCGCGGTGGTCAGCCAGCAGCCGTTCCTGTTCAACACGACGGTGCGCGCCAACATCGCCTACGGCAAGCCTGGCGCCAGCCAGGCGGAGATCGAAGCGGCGGCGAAGGCCGCCAACATCCACGACTTCCTGGTCCAACAGCCGGATGGCTACGACACGCTGGCCGGCGAACGCGGCAGCAACCTGTCCGGCGGCCAGATGCAGCGCATCACGATCGCGCGGGCGATCCTGCGCGATCCGGCGATCCTGTTCCTCGACGAGGCCACCTCGGCCCTCGACAGCGAGAACGAGAAGCTGGTCCAGAACGCGCTCGACAACCTGCGCCGCGGCCGCACCTCGTTCGTGGTCGCGCACCGGTTGTCGACGATCGTCGCCGCCGACCTGATCGTCGTCCTCGAGAAGGGGCGGGTCGTCGAGGTCGGCCGCCACGACGAGCTGGTCGCCAAGGGCGGCGCCTACAAACGCATGTACGAGCGGCAGGCGGTCTGAGCGACCCGGCCAGCGCTAGACCGGGCCGAGCAGCGCCACGACCGTCGCCCGCATCGCCTCGCCGCGACCGATCGCGTCGACCTTCTCGCCGGTCTTGCCCTTGATGTTGACGCGGTCGACCGGCAACTCGAAGAGGGCCGCGAGCCGTTCGCGCATGGCCCCGCGCTGCGGTTTGAGCTTGGGCACCTCGGTCTCCAGCACCGCGTCCAGCGACAGCACGCGCAGCCCCCGTTCGCGCACCAGCCGCATCGTCGCCTGGCAGAACTCCGCCGACGGGCGGCCGGCGTTGGCGGGATCGCGGTCGGAGAACAGCGTGCCGAGGTCGTCGAGCCCGGCGGCGCCGAGCACGGCGTCGCAGGCGGCGTGCAGCACGGCGTCCCCGTCGCTGTGCCCGACCGGGCCGACCGCGGCGTCCGGGAACGGCACGCCGGCGACCACGCACGGGCGGTCTTGGGCCAGGCGGTGCACGTCGATGCCGATGCCGATCCGGGGCAGGTCGTTCATTGCAGGGTCGCGAAGATGCGTTCGGCCAGTGGCAGGTCCTCTGGCTGGGTGATCTTGAGGTTGGTCGGCGTGCCCAGGACCACCGCCACGGGGGCGCCGAAGTGCTCGACCAGAGACACGTCGTCGGTGCCGGCGAAGCCGGTCGCCGCGGCGTGCGCCGAGGCGCGGACCAGCAGCTCGCGGCGGATCACCTGCGGCGTCTGCGCGAGCCAGATCCCGGCCCGGTCGACGGTCTGCTCGACGCAACCGTCGACCACTCGTTTCAGCGTGTCGGGGGCCGGCAGCGCCAGCAGCGCGGCGCCGTGGCTCGCCGCCGCCGCGACGCATTCGCGGGTCGCGGCGATCGGCAGCAGCGCGCGGGCCGCGTCGTGGACCAGGATCAGGTCGACGTCGTCGCCCGCGGCGGCAAGGCCGCTCAGCATCGACTCCTGGCGGGTGGCGCCGCCGAATGCGTAACGCACGTCGCCGAGCGGAGCGAGCCGGTCGCGGCACGGAGCCAGCAGCGCCTCGTCGTCCGGGTGGACCAGCACGACCAGCCGGTTGCCGTGGCGGGCCGGGATCGCGCGGCAGAGCCGTTCGGCGGCGTGCACCAGGATCGGGACGCCGGCGAGCGGCAGGTACGCCTTGGGTACGCTGCCACCGAAGCGTGTGCCGCGGCCGGCGGCGAGCAGCAACATGGCGACCTTCACGGCCGGAGACCTTACACTCCAGCTCGTGGCGGTGGTGCGGATTCTGGGTATCGACCCGGGCACCCAGGTGGTCGGTTATGGCTGCCTGGCGGTGGCGTCGTCGGCACCCATGCGCGCCCGTGGTGACGTGCCGATCGCTCTGCGGGCCAGCAACACGATCCTCGCCGGTGCCACCGGCTCCGGGGTCGAGCTGGTGGCGATGGGGGTGCTGCGGCTCGGGCGCTCCGGTACCGACCTCGGTCAGCGCCTGCGCAGCCTCGCCGACCAGTTCCGGGCCCTGGTCGACGAACTGCGCCCCGACGAAGTGGCGATCGAGGAGGCGTTCTACGGCAAGAGCGTGTCGGCCGCGCTCCGCATCGGCGAAGCGCGCGGCGTGGTGCTTGCCGAGGCGTCGCGGGCCGGCGTCGCGGTCCACCAGTTCGCGCCGGCGCGCATCAAGCGGGTCGTCACCGGGCGAGGGGCCGCCAAGAAGGAGACGGTGGCGGCGATGATGGAGCAGCTGCTGCGCGGCACCGCGGCAGCGCGCACCGACCTGCCGCTCGACGCCACCGACGCCCTGGCGGCGGCATGGGCGAGGCTCGAGCAGCGGCGCTCGCCGTTGCTCGGGCTCGGCCCTTGAGAGTCAGTCGACCGTAATCGTCGACAACCCCTTGTTTTCCGTCGGCCGAACACCGTACCATGGCCAGCCGGTCAGTACGGTTCCACTCTTGAACCCTTCCCAGCGGTTGGCGAGCGCGGTGTTCCGCCGCGCCCGCAAGGTGGAGGGGCGCCAGTGGCGAAAGCTGCGGCGTCTGTGGGATCCGTGTCGCCTGAGGGCGTCCCGAACGCGCCGATCCGGCGTGCTGGCGGGGACCGATGCCGCAGTCCCGAGGAGCCGGTCATGATCCGTGGTCCCGTCCTGCCCAATGCCCGCGAACGGCTGTGGGCCCTGGTGGCCAGCCGTCTGGGCACCGTCGAGCATGGCCTCGAACTGATCGAATCGGCGCTCGACTGCAGCCACGGCCAGCTCGGCAACGTCGAGGGCCTGGCGCGCGATGCCGCGGGCGCGCCGGTGCTGGTGCTGCTCGCCCTCGATGGCGACCAGCTGCTGACCAGCCGCGTCGTCGCGGCGATCGACTTCCTCGAACGGGTCGGCGGCGCGCTGGCGACCGCGGTGCCCGAAGGCAGGTTCGTCGCCGGCGAACGCGGCCGCGTCCTGGTGAT
>DAIMFJ010000001.1:66164-71754 GCA_036724695.1 Planctomycetota bacterium | reverse complement strand
CGGCTTCGGCGACGATCGCCGCGACCGCGGTGCGCAGCGTCGCCGCCTGTTCGGCCTTGGCCGGGCCGCCGACCTCGACCAGCACCAGGCCGGCCAGGCCCAGCGCGGGTGGCCACGGCGCCTGCGCGCGCACCTCGAGCTCGCCGAGGTTGCGCTGCCGCAGCCCGGCGGCGATCCGACCGGTGGGGCCGGCCAGCCAGCGGGCCAGCGCCAGGGCGGTGGTCGCGTCGTGGTTGCCCTGCAGTTGCCAGGCGAACGCGGTCACCGGCTCCTTGCCAGCCGGCACCGCCGAGCGGCGCTCGGTCGCGATCGCGCGCACCGGCACCGGGGCCGGCAGCGGTTCGGCGGGCACCTGGACGACCGCGAACTTCTGTTCGAGCAGCTGCCGGAGCGCCAGCGGGTCGAAGCTGCCGACCAGGGCGTGCACCGTGCGCGAGGGGTGCTGGGTGCGCAGCCAGGTCTGCATCGCCTGGCGGCGCTGCGGCGGGATCAGGCCGGGCCGCTCGAAGTTGCGCAGTGCCGGGTGCCCGGGCAGCGCCAGGGCGACGACTTCGGCGTAGATCGGCAGCCGCGGGTTGGCGTCGAAGGTGCGCTGTCGCTGCACCAGTTCTTCGGTCCAGACGCGTTCGAGGTCGCGCAGCACCTGCCGGTCGCGGCGCTCGACCAGGAGGTCGCAGAGTTCGGGGAGCGCTTCGGGCAAGGTGGTCATCGCGAACACGGTGGTGGGGCCGACCGGCACCACCTCGACCCGTTCGGCCGGCAACGCCGCCAGCACGCGGCGGAACACGCGGGGGTCGCCGAGAGCCGCGGCCTCGGCGCGCGCCGCCGCCAGCTCGGTCTGGGCTGCCGCACCCATGCGCGTCGCGAACATCTGGCCCCAGGCGGTGTCCAGCCGTTCGAGTGCGACCTGTTCCTTGGCGGCATCGAGGCTGCCGGTCTCCCAGGTACCGCCGAGCGACGCCGTGACCACCGCAGCGCCCAGGCCGTCGAGTCCGGGCAGGTCGTAGGCGGCGTCGCTGGGACTGGCGATCGCCCATTCCACGAGCTCGGCACCCGGCAGAGGCAGCAGCAGGAAGCGGCTGCCATCCGGGGTGCGGAAGTCGACCAGCGCCGAACCACCCGGTGGCGTTGCAGCGGATCCAGTTTGCGCTGTAGCGCAAATCGACAGCAGCAGGCCACAGGCAACCCAGCGCGCCACGGCAACCGTCGCGCGCCGGCCAGCTTCGCATCTACGCACCGGCGACATCCCCGCTGGTATCGAACTCGTTGCGCCGCCCACTTTCGCCGTCGCCCGACAAATCGCCATCGGCGAGCTTGTGGTGCCGACCGGCGCGTGGGCTGCAGACGCCGCGCTTGCTGCTGGCCACGAACTCGACGATCTCCCGGCAGATCGGGTCTTGGAACATCGGGCTGTTGCGCAGCAGTTCGAGGCGCTGGCTCAACGTCGTGCCCGAGCGCCAGAACAGCAGCCGGAAGACCCGCTTGACGGTCGCCTTCTGCTCGCCGGTGTAGCCGCTGCGGTGCATGCCGACCAGGTTGACGGCGACCAGCTTGGCGCGGTCGCCCTGCAGCATCGCGTACGGCGGCGCGTCGTGCGACACCATCGCGCCGGCGCCGATCATCGCCAGCTTGCCGACCCGGGTGAACTGGTGGATGCCGACCATCGCGCCGAGGATCGCCCGGTCGCCGATGTGCGTATGCCCGGCCGCCATCGCGCCGTTCGTGAAGACGACGTGGCTGCCGACGGTGGCGTCGTGGCCGATGTGGGCGCCGACCAGGATCATGTTGTGGTCGCCGATCCGCGTCTCGCCGCCCCCGAACGACGTGCCGCCGTGGATCGTCACGTGTTCGCGGATCTTGTTGTGGCTGCCGATCCGCAGCTTGCCGCCGCGTTCGCCGGCCTTCAGCTTCTTGTCCTGGGGGTACGATCCGACCACTGCGAACGGGTAGACCTCGCAGTCCTCGCCGAGCCAGGTGTCCCCGTCGACCACCACGTGGGCGTGCAGGCGGGTGCCGGCGCCGAGGCGCACTTCGGGACCGACCGTGCAGTAGGGACCGATCTCGACGCCGTCCCCGAGGACGGCGCGGTCGGCGACGATTGCAGTAGGGTGGATGCCCATCTCAGGGGAAACCGGCCGCCGCGCGGCGCCGGGTCCGGCAATGTCTACCCGAGTCGGGCCGCAGACGCTACCCTTCCGCCGGCGAGCCGCGCCGGTCCGCCGGCTTCCGTTGCGACGGAAGCCGGTCGCCCGGGCGGTCGCTCCCGATCCACCCGACCATGGCCCGACCCGCCCGCTTGCTTCCGCCCCTCGCCTCCGGCTTCCGCGATCCTCGCCGCGCAGGTGCGCACGGCTCGCGCGGAGGTTCCCGATGACCCGCGTGCGCGGCGAGTCGGTGGCGCCGGGGGTTGCGGTCGGCCAGGTGTTCCTGCGCGGGTTCGCCGCCGAGGGGGCCGGGCGGCGGATCGCCGCCGACGAGGTCGAGGCGCAGGTGCAGAAGCTGCAGGTGGCCTTGCAGGCCAGCCGCACGCAGATCGAGGAGATCAAGCAGAAGCAGCAGGGCAGCCTCGGCGAGGCCGAACTGCGGATCTTCGACGCCCACCACGCCTACCTCGGCGACCCGATGTTCGTCACCGAGATCGACCACCTGGTCCGCCAGGAACGGCTGTCGGTCCGCGAGGCGGTGCGCACGGTGTTCGACAAGTACGACCGCATCTTCACGCTGGTCGAGAGCGACATGCTGCGGCGGCGGGCCAGCGACCTGCGCGACGTCGCGACGCGCCTGCTGCGCAACCTCGAGGTCGACGAACAGGCGGCCAGCGGGCCGACCCCGACCGGCCCCTACATCCTGGCGGCGCGCAAGCTGACCACGGCCGACATGTTCAACCTCGACAACGAGAAGGTCGAGGCGATCGTCGCCGAAGAGGGGGGCATGAGCTCGCACGCGGCGATCCTGGCGCGCAGCATGGGCATCCCGACGGTCACCGGGATCCGCGACCTGCCCCGGCTGCTGCGCGACGGCGACGTCGTCGTGCTCGACGCCTCGGCCGGCGAACTGGTCACCGCACCGACCGAGGACGAACTGGCCGACGCGACGGCGGCGGTGCAGCGCTGGAAGCAGTCGCGGCAGGCCCAGCAGGAGCCGGCCGACGAGCAGCACCACCAGACCCGCGACGGCACGCCGGTGCGCTTGTTCGGCTCGTGCGGCAGTGCCGGCGAGGCCGACCTGGTGCGCACGTTCGGCATGGAGGGCATCGGCGTCTACCGCACCGAGCTGCAGTTCCTGGCCGGCGACGGCCGGCCGAGCGAGGACACGCTGGTGCGGGTCTATCGCAGCGCGATCGAGACGATGGCGGGGCGGCCGGTGACGTTCCGGCTGCTCGACGTCGCCGCGGCGACGCTGGCGCCCGACCAGCGCCAACCCGAACGCAACCCGGCGATGGGGCGGCGCGGCGTGCGCGGCCTGCTCGCCAACCCGGAGATCCTGCGTCTGCAGCTGCGCGCCATCCTGCGGGCGGCGGCGGGCTGCGAGCAGGTGTCGCTGCTGATCCCGTTCGTGACCGGCCAGAGCGACCTGCAACGCGTCAAGGCGGCGTTGCTCGAGGAGCGCGTCGGGCTGATGAAGGCCAAGCTGCCGTGCCTCGACCGCCTGCCGATCGGGCCGATGATCGAAGTGCCGGCGGCGGCGATGTCGCTCGGGGCCTTGCTCAACGAAGCCGACTTCGCGGTGGTGGCCGTCGACGACCTGCAGGCCCACCTGCTCGCGGCCGATCGCGACAACAGCAGCGTGCGCGAGTACCACGACCTCGTCCACCCGGGCGTGTTCGAGATGCTGGCGCGCATGGCCAAGGACGCCGAACGCCGCAAGAAGACGCTGACCCTGTTCGGCGAGAGCGCGGCGGATCCGGTGCGCGTGCCGTTCTACCTCGGCGTCGGCTTCCGCAGCTTCTCGATCGCGCCGGTGCGCCTGCGCGGCGTCGCCAAGATCCTGGCCCGCTACACCATCGAGGAGTGCCGCAAGATCGCCGCGCGCATCCTCGAGGCGCCGCGTTCGCTCGACGTGCAGAAGGTGCTGGTCAATCTGGATCTCGAGTGACGTCCGCCGCGGCGCCCGGCACCGGCCGCGTCGCCAGCAGCGTGTGCAACGGGCCGCCGGGCCGCAGTTCGCTGCCGTACAGCGACAACGCCGTCGGCGCGAACGGCTTGTCGCGCAGCTCCCCGCCGAGCTTGCGCAGCGCGTCGATCAGCGCCAGCGCGCCGAACGGACTCTTCACCCGACCGAGCGTCACGTGCGGCACGAAGCCGCGCGACTCGCGTTCGACCCCCAGCGCCGCCGCGCCCGCCGCCAGGTGCTCGTAGAGCGCGTTCAGCGCCGCAAGATCGCCGCCGAGCCCAGCCCACACCACCCGCGGTTCGCCGCGCGGCGGGAAGTGCCCCAGCCCGGCCAGCGCCAGCTGCATCGCCGGCAGCGGCGCCGTTCGCACCACTTCCCGCAGGCCCGCGACCCCGGCCTCGTCGACATCCCCGGCGAACACCAACGTCAGGTGCAGCTGATGGGCCGGCACCCACTTCACATCCCCCTTGCCCGCCACCTTCCCAGCCAACCCGGCCAGGTAGTTGCCAACCGGTCGAGGCAGATCCAACGCAACGAAGCAGCGCACCCCCAGATCCTAATCCCCACCCCTCCCTGCGCATACTTCACCCGGTCCCGAATGCGCGCCCGACGACGCAACCCGCTTTTCCGTAATGGCTTGCGAACTCCGGATTCAGGACCAACCGACGGCCAGCCGGCTCAGCGAACCGAACTCGAAGCCGCGGATCGGGAAGCTCACGGCCCGGCCTGGCCTCGCCGCTGCCGCACCCAGCGCCACCAGCAGCGGCGCGAAGTGCTCGTCCGTCGGGTGCGCGAGGCGCACCGCCGGAGCCAGTTCGCGGAAGCGGATCAGCTCGTCGTCGGCACCGGCTGCCAGGCGCTCGCTCAGCCAGCCTTCGAACGCGAGCGCCCAGTCCGGCACCGGACCGCCCGGCCAGGCCAGCTGTCCCAGGTTGTGGACCGCGCCGCCGCTGCCGAGCACCAGCACGCCTCGTTCGCGCCAGGGTGCCAGCGCGCTCCCGAGCTCGAACCAGCGCGCCGGGGGTGCCGAGTACGGCAGCGATAGTTGCAGGACCGGCACGTCGGCGTCGGGGTACATGTGCAGCAGCGGGACCCAGACGCCGTGATCCCACGGGCGCAGCGGATTCGCGCGCAGACCGGGCAGTTGCGACAGCAGCTCGTTGGCGAGCTCCCCGGCGGCCGGCGCGGTGTAGCGAACGCGTTGGAGTTCGGCCGGGAAGCCGTGGAAGTCGTACAGCAGCTCGCGTGTGCTCGTCGTGCCGATCGTGGCTGGCGCGGTCAGCCAGTGCGCCGACACCACCAGGATCGCCGTCGGTGCGGGCAGCCCGGCGGCGAGCCGTCGGAAGTCCGCGCCGGCGACTTCGTCGAGCGCCAGCGTCGGCGCGCCGTGCGACACGAAGAGCACTGGCATGCGGTTCGCACCGCTCATGGCTGCACGATGGCGACGATGGCGTTCGAGGCCGACAGGCCGGTCGGG
>DAIMFJ010000001.1:56315-66154 GCA_036724695.1 Planctomycetota bacterium | reverse complement strand
GGTTGGGGAGGTCGGGGCGATCCACACGAACTGGGCGTGGAAGGAGATTCCGGCGAAGGCCGGGTTCGCCGGGATGGCCAACGGCACCTGGCACGTGCCGAGCCCCGACGACTGCACGAACTGCGTGATGCCGAGATTCAGGTCGACCAGCAGATCCAACCCGAACAGCGACTGCGGCGCGGGCAGGCTCGCAAACGACAGCAGCGACAAACCCGCTCCGCTGCCGGGCGCGCGCGTGGCGACGAAGCCGAAGCCGCCGTTGCCGACCGTGGCGACCGCGTTGATCGCAGCCAGTCCATCGGTTCGGCAACCCGAGGCGGCGCCGTAGCCGAGCGCGCCCGGGAACGGCACCGCCTGCAGCGCCAGCGAGTTGCCGGCGAACGCGGCCGTGCCGACCGCGGCACCGTGGTTCGTGCCCGAGGTGTCCAACGCATCGCCGTCCAGCGGCCAGCTCGACACTTCGCCCGGCATCGCGGCGAGCGCCATCTGGCGCGTGGCGGCGATCGCCGCCGCCGACCGCGCGAACGGCCAGATCCGCACCTCGTCGATCTGCCCGTTCCAGGTCTCGCCACCGGTCACCGACAGATCGCCGTTGCCGATCCGCAACACGCCGCCGCGGTTCACGATCGGGCCGCTGCCAGCTCCCTGGGCCACCTGCACGCCGTCCACGAACAAACGCAGCGTGGCCCCATCGTAGGTGCCGGCGACGTGCGTCCACGCCGTCAAGGCGCCGGCCGCGAAGTTCCAGCCGATGCTGTAGTTGCCGTTCGTCGTGCTGACCCACCACAGCAGCCGGTTCGCGCGCGTCTGCCCAGCCTCGATGCGCAGGAAGTACGACGCCTGGTTGGGACTCGGGTCCATGCGCAGTGCCGTCGGAAAACGCCAGCCCGTTCCCAGCGTGCTGCCGTCGTAGGTCAGCCAAGCCTCGGCGGTCACGCCGCCTGTGGGGACCAACGACGGTGCATACGGTACGTCGACGTGGCCGGTGGTGCCGTTCTGCAGCACCAGCCCCTGATTCTGGGCGGGCAACAGGAACGCAGCGCCGAACAGGAAGGCGAGCGCAGCGAGGGGTCGATTCATGGTGGCACCTGGGCAGGCCATCCCAGCGTACCTGTTTCCAGCGCCCCCCGCTGCGCATACCTCACCCGGTACCGAATGCGCACGGCCGTCGGAAACCGTTGCAGCTGATCCACTTCCGCGGTTACTCAAAATCTGTACTGCAGGTACCCACGGCGCAGGCTCAAGACCTCGGGTCGGCCGGTCGGCGGCCCGATGCCCGCCTGCGGGGCGAACCGTCCGTCGAGCGTCACGTCCCACATCAAGTGCGTCGGACGGAACTGCCGCAGCAGTTCGGACAGCCCTGGCGCACCGAGGTCGTACAAGAACGTGCCCGCCTCGCTCGGATACCGGTCTGGGTCGACGCTGCCGGTGACCACCTGTCCGGGCTGCCGATGGAACGCGAACCCAAGCCTCGCGTTGGCATTCGGCAGCCAGCGGCCGTCGGCGCCCGCATAGCTGGACGCCGGTCGCACTGGCATGTCGACGCACCAGGCGTGCAATTGGACGGCGAGCACCCCGTCGGGCGCAGGCTCGTCGGCAGTCAGCCAAAGCGTGTCCCGGTCGTTGGCCAAGACGCGCCGTTCCGCCAGGATCGTCGCCGAGCTTCGCAGCGCACACCAGCTGCCGGCATGACGATCCGGTTCGTCGCCAAGCAGTGGCGTGGCCAGGTCGACGCGCAGGGCCGGCCGACCATGCAGCGAGGTCGTCGTGATGCTGCTCACCGTCGCAGGCGCTGCGAGCAAAGAAGGACCCTGCAACACCGCGGCATGAGTGGTCTCCTGCCACGGCAGCCAGCCGTCGGGCCGGCCGTGGGACGCGAATGCGAGGCCCTCACCAACGACGCCGCGAGCCGCGCCATCGGCACTGGACAGTGGGCGCCGAACGCTCGCGCCGAGCGGCAGCCACCGGCTGCGTGCACGCGCCCGTCCGTTGCTCGCCAGTGGTGACGGCAACAAGATCGGGGCTGGGCGGATGTCGCCCATGCCGCCAGCGGTACCGGTCGGGTTGCCGAAGTCGTCGAGCCAGGTGCCGTTCGCGTCCGGTGTCCCTTGCCAGCCGAGATAGCGTTGTTTGTCGGCACCTTGCAGCGCGAGGCCGTCTCGGCGCACCTCGATGTTGTCGTCGAGCACGGTGTTCGTGCCATCGCGGTTGTCGGTGCTGATCGGCGCCATCAACTGCACGATTCCCATGCCGCCGAAGCCACCCATGGCCTGTTGGTCGTAGACGCTGCCCGCGACCACCGCCAGGCCGTTGGCGGGGTACTTGTCGGCCAAGACGAGGGGGTCCAGCCGGCGACAGATGCCACCGTCGGCACTCAGCGCGAACTCGTAGTCGGCGTTCGCCATCGTCTCGCCGTGCACTTCGATCGTGATGCGCTCGCCCGCCATCAACACGACCATGCCACCTGCGCCACCGCCGCCACCACCGTAGACCACGTACCGCACCGGCATGTAGCCGTGGCCGCCCTCGGCCGTGATGCGCCCTTGCCTCCCGATGTGGATCGAGCCACGCGCCTGCAGCACCACGACGCCGCCGCCGCCACCGCCGCCGCCACCCGAGCCATGGTGCGCCGACTCGTCGCACGAACCGGTGTAGCTCGTGTAGCCACCGGCACCGCCGCCACCGCCGCCGACCGGTCGAGGCAGTTCTCCGTGCACGCGTCGAGCCGTGCGCGGGTCGTAGCCGCTGCCCCAGAAGTCGTTGCCGGGATCCGCGTCGGTGAACACCGGTTGCCCGGCGGCACCACCGGCGAGGGTTCGCGTGGGGGAGCCACTGGCCCCGACACAGCCAAGACCGCCGCTGCCGGTGCGCTGCACGAACGAGGTGCCGAACGCCGCGGCTGGAAACCACGGATCGCCTTGTGTCGCCATCGCGCCACCGCCGGCGCCAGACCCGTCGCGGCAGGTACCACAGCCGAACAGGCCACCGCGGCCGCCCGTTCCAGCCGTTCCCGGGGCTGGACTGCCATCGCGGACCGCGATGCCAACCTCGAACTCCAGGTGTCTGGCGCCGCTACCACCGGCTGGACCTGCGGGCACGATCAGCGGCCTTGGCGTGTCCTGGATCGGCCGATCGGCCGGACCTGCGTACATGTGGAACCAGCGCGAGGAGTCGTTCGATCCGCTCGCATCGATCACCCCGTCGATGCGCGCCTCGCCTTCGACGACGAACACCAGCGGCTTGCTGCCGACCGCCCGCACGATGCAGCCGGCCGGTACGTGCAGGTTGCGCATCTTGAACACCCCGCCGTGAAACGTTTGCGGCGGTGCATCGACGAAGTGCAAGGTCTGTACGTCGGTGTTGAGCACGGTTTCGCGATCGGCCACCCAGTCACCGAGTGCGCCCAGATTCTCGGCAGGATCCGGAACGCGTAGCCAGCCCGCCTCGACGATCGCCGGTACCTCACCGAAATCGTTCGGTCCTCGCTGGCGGGGATCGGCGAAATCCAGGGTGATCGCGTCCCATTGCGGAGCCAAGGCCGGTTCGGTGTGCCAGGTCGCCACCTCGGTCGGTTCGCCGGCCCCGCGGATTTCGCCGAACAGATCCCGAAGCGTCGGTTCGATCGACACCCGCAGAGCTGCTGCCGAAGGCAGCACGCCCAGAGGTCGGACGATCAGCTCGGCCCCGTCGACGGCATTGCGTTCGAGGAAGCATGCCACCGGCACCTCGACGGCTGGGCCATGTTCTGGGTCGTCGTACCGCACGCGCACCGGCGTCGCGGTCGAATACGCGGGCGGCAGGTTGCTTTCGCGCGGATCCAGCGGCTGGTCGAACCGGATACGAATCTCGGTGTGGTCGCCGAGGCGACCCAGGCGCAGCAGCCCTTCCGCATCGAGCGGGGCCGCCGTCAGACTCGTGACGCGCGGGCCGCCTGGCCGCGCCGAACGGAACAGCTGTGCTGCGCTGCTGCCGCTGCGCGTCGTGAAGCGGAACTCACCCGTTCCCGGCAGCCGCGAGCCATCGGCGAACCGCAACGCACCAAGCACGTCGCCGCCAAGGACCCGCAGCGCGTACCCGGTTGCCGGGCACAGCCCTCCCCGGGTCGGCTGTGGCCCTGGCTCCGGCAGAGCCGGCACGAACGCGATGCCGTCGAACCCGCCCTGCAATCCCGAGAGCATCTGCCACTCGCCGAGCACTGGCGAACCCACCCCCGGTCCGACCAACGCCTCGATCGTCACCGTCACCTCGGCCACCGTCGCCGGATCGAACGGTCGGTCGAACCGCAGTACGATGGGTTCGTCGAGCGCCACCAGCGACTGGTTGTCGATGCGGCCGGTGGGGGGCGCCGCGGCCATCGTCCCGCCGCTGCCGCCACAGCCTTCGAGCAATCCGCAGACGACGATTCCGACCCAGCGCCAGATCCGGCGCAAGGTCCACACGGTGCGACGAGGCATGCCGGCCATAGCCCGCAACCACACCCTCGTAACCTTCCCGCTGCGCATACTTCACCCTGCGCATACTTCACCCGGTCCCGAATGCGCACGGCCGCCACAACCCGTTGCTCACGATCCACTTCCGCGGTTGCATCAAATTCGACCCGCCGGCGCCCCGGCTCAGCCGAGCAGCGTTCCCACCGCCACCAGTGCGGCGTAGAGCACGAACACCAACAACGCGATCGGCTGCACCGGCACGCGGCGCCAGAACCCATCCGGTTCCGTCCGAACCTGCCGGGTCACCCAGACCGCCAACGGGATCGGCAACAACGCCAGCCACACCAGCCATGGATGGCCCAGCGCCGGCAGGGCCGCGACCATCGCAAAACCAGCGACGTACACCGCCCCGAGCAGCCGGCTGGCCCCACGCAGCCCCAGCCGCACGACCAGGTTGCGCTTGCCGGCCGGCGCGTCGGCGCGCCGATCCGGGAACTCGTTGCAGAGCAGGAACGCGGCGGTGAACAACCCCAGCGGCAACGACAACCACACCGCCCCCGCATCGTACCGGTTCGTCTGCACGACGGTCGTCGCCAGCACCAGCAGCGGCCCATAACACAGTGCGACGTCGAGTTCGCCCAAGCCGCGGTAGCAGAGTCGCAATGGCGGCCCATGGTACGACCAACCGAGCAGCAGGCCGACCACGCCGAGCCACAGCGCCTCGGGGGCCCGCGCCAGCACCAACCAGACGCCCAGCGCCACCCCAACTCCGCCGAACCCCGCCGCGATCGCCCACGTCTGGCCGCGGCTCAGCAGGCGATCCACCAGCACCCGTTTGCCGCCCGAGAACTCCGTGCGATCCTCCGGCTGCACCGCCAGGTCGGTGCCGGAATCGAAGTCGATGACGTCGCCCCACGCGTTCTTCGCGACCTCCATCGCGAACATCGCCGCCGCGGTCACTGCCAACCAGCCCCAGTGCAGTTCGCCATGGCTCGCAACCCAGGCTGCGCCGACCGTCAGGCAGGCCAGCGACGTGATGCTGATCTTCGGATCGGCGAGCCGCCAGAAGCCTTGCCAGACCTTGCTGCCGTCGGCTATCGCATCGGGAGTGGTCATGGCCCTCCATTCAAGCGGGCGGCGGCGGACTTCGCGACTGCCTCGCTGCGCCGATGCGACGCTCGCGGCGACACTCTTGGCGCTGGTCGCTCCGCTCGGGCTGCTGATCGCCTTCGTTCTCTGGTGCCGGGGTGGGCCGGTCTGGTTCGTGCAGCCTCGCTTTGGTCGCGGCGGCCGGCGGTTCGAGATGCTCAAGTTCGCCACCCACCATAACTGCGTCGGCCGGACCGTGACTCCGACCGGCGACCCCCGCGTCCATCTTGTCGGTCGTCTTCTGCGTCGCTATCGCCTCGACGAACTGCCGCAACTGCTCAACGTGCTGCGCGGCGACATGGCGCTGGTCGGGCCGCGGCCGGAAGTGCCCGCGAACCTCACCTCAACCGCGGCCGACGACCTCGCCGCCCTGCAGCTCGTTCGCCCCGGCCTGACCGGCCTCACCCAGCTCGGCTACGCCGCAGAGGACGAAGTGCTGGCCTCGCAGCGTGACCCGGTGGCGGTCTATCGCCAGCTTCTCGTGCCGTGGAAGCTCCGCCTCGACCGCCGGCTGCTCGCGCGCCGCACGTGGCTGGGCGACCTGCGCGTTCTGTTCCTGACGCCGTTCCTGCTGGGCTCCAAGATCGCGCGCCGGCGCTCGTCGGCGCGGGTCCTCCGCCGGCTTGTCCGTCCCCGGACTGCGCATACCTCACCCGGTACCGAATGCGCACCGGAAGTCGCAAATCTCTGATTCCACTGCGCTTGCAATTATCGACAAACAGGTCAACCGCCAGCGAACTTGACCTCGTGGCCGGCCTTGCGCAAGCACTCCGCCACCTTCTCCCGGTGGTCGCCTTGCACCTCGACGACCCCGTCCTTGGCGGTCCCGCCGCTGCCGCACGCCGCCTTCAGGCGCGCCGCCATCGCCTGCAATTCCGCCTGGTTGCACGGCAAGCCGAGCACCACCGTCACCGGCTTGCCGTTCCGGACCTCCCGACGCACGCGCACGACCCCGTCGCCCTGCGGCCGAACGTTCGCGGCGATCTGTTCTGCGCATCGACACTTGCTCAGCGTCTTGCGGCAGCGCGGGCAGGTCCCGCCGACGGCGGAATCGTAGGCCAACCGGTTCATCGCCCCAGTGTGGCCGGCCACCCGCAACCCCGCAACCGCGCTACCGCCGGCGGACCGACTTCTCGCCGTGCCACTCCGCCGTCAGGTCGAGCCACATCGCCAGCCCCTGGAACGGCGCGAACCCCGCGTACCGCGCGGCGATCTCCCGATCGCTCGGTGGCTTCGCCGTGCCGTCCAACGTGGCGAACCGCGCCCGACACCAACTGTCGAGCGCCAACGCCTCGTAGTGCCCGAACAGCCGCAGCGCCTGCCCGGCTGCGTACGGGCCGAACCCTCGCAGCGCGGTGACGCGTTCCCACAGTTCCTCACCACTCGCCGCGCCGAGGAACGCCGCATCGTCGATCGTTCCACTCAGAAACGCCTCCACCAATTCGACCGCCGCCGCCGCCCGATAGCCGACCTTGACCTGATCCCGCCAGAACGCCACGTCGCGCGGACACTGCGCAGCGGTCGGGAACGCCCGCCTGCCGCTCGGCGCCACCGCCCCGCACGCCGCCACCAGCTTTTGCGTCATCGCCTCGGTGCCGGCCCACGTCGTGTTGGTGGTGAACAACAGCTTCAGCAGGTCCTCGAACGCGCTCGCCGACCGCAGCAAACGCCCCGCTCCGCGCCGCGCCGCCCACCGCAGGCCGGCATCGCTTCGGCACAGCCGATGGAACGCCCCGAGGTCGTCGTCGAGCCGCAGCATGTGCGCGAGCTGCCCGGCGATCGTGTCGATCGCAGCGGCGCCGAGCTTGCGGCGACTGTCGATCGTCATCTGCAGCTCGCCGCCACCGGCCTGCAGTGCGACGTCGACGGCCGCATCGCCGTGCGCGAGCGCCGTCGAGAAGATGCCGCGCTCCTCGTCCCACCGATGCGGCGCCAACGCCACCCAGCCGTGCCCGAACAGACACAGCCGCAGCTCGAACGGTTCGGGCGTCGACAGTCTGGCACTCTGGCGCGGCATCGACACAGTCGAGCACGCGCGGCCCGGTGGTTCCAGGGTGCGCGCCGCCTGCCGTTCAGCCGCTGCCGACCGCCGGCAGTGCGAGCGCGATCCGCCGCAGCTTCTGCAGCAACAAATCGTGACCCGCCGCATTGCTGTGCGAATCGAGCATGGAATTGCGGATCGGCAAACGCAGCTCGTCCGCCGTGAATCGGAATTCGTGATAGGCGATGCCGTGCTCGCCACAAAACCCTGGCAATGCGCGCACCGCCGGCATCGTGTGGTCGAGAACGACGAACGGCACGCCGGCGGCGCGACACTGCTGCTGCATGGCGAGCAGGGCTTGTTGGCTCCGCAGCCAGCCACGCGGGCCCTTGCCGACCCGTTCGGGCACGTACTCGGTGCCCGGCGGCTGGGTGGCGAGCCAGCGCACTGCGGCATCGGACTGCAGCTGCAACAGCTTGCCCGTCGCGGGCAGCCATGGCTCGGCGATGCCACCCAACCACGTCCACAAGTCACCTGGTGCCCGCAGTTCTTCCTCGGCGCGCGCTGGCTTGCCGAGCAAGGCCTGCTCGACGACATCGCGCGTCGGCTCGACGTCGTTGACCACGTACACCAGGACGACCAGGTCGGGCTGCAGCCGAAGGCCTTCGTCGCGCAGCTGCGTCGTGTCGTACATCGGATGGCCGCTGTTGACCACCTCGTAGCGCCGATCGCCGCGGCCGTTCAGCTCTCGCTCCCAGCGCCTCGCGAACGTCACCTCGTCGTCGACGCCGGTGCCGTAGAGCACCGAATCGCCCAGCATCAGGATACGGACCGTGTTGGCCGGCTTCGCAACGGCCAGTTCCGGACCGCGGAAGCCCAGCCGGTTGGTGCGCAGGCGATAGCGGCCGAGGTCGATGTCCAGCGACGGTTTGTGCCGATACAGCGTGCCGTCGAGGTCGAATTTGCCGAGGTCATCGGGCGGCAAGCCATCCCACGCGTAGCGCAAG
Organism: Planctomycetota bacterium; assembly: GCA_036724695.1. Taxonomy (GTDB): domain Bacteria; phylum Planctomycetota; class UBA1135; order UBA1135; family UBA2386; genus JACKIC01. The sequence goes on along the minus strand of DAIMFJ010000001.1, from coordinate 57,587 downwards.
GCCTGGGCTCGGTAGCGCAGGTGCTCTGCCTCGTAGTCGCGCCCGACGACATCGAACACGCGCAGCAGGAACTCGCCCAACGCGAGCGTGGCAGCCATCCCCAAGGTCACTGCGAGCGGGGCGAACCACCGCGGGCGCTGACGGCGGCGCGCCACTCCGTGTGGAGAGTTCTCAACTTCGGGGGGGGGAGCACGTGAAGAGGATATCGCCTGTCCGATGGCATGCCAATGACCACCAAGTGCCGATGCCATGGCTTCCGGGACCGTCGACACGTGCAGATCCCTCCACCCGGCCGATGTCACTCGCATGGCCGAGACGCCATCGATGCCCGCCAACCCGACGCTCGTGCTGCGCAACGTCGACGTCGCGCTGCTGAGCAAGCTGCTGCAGATGCAGCGTCGCGACGGCGCCGCGACGGTCGGCCTGATCGAAGCCAGTCGACCCGCGACCCCGCCACACCCGCACGAAGACGGCAAGGGCTGTCTGGTCGACTGCGTGGCCTGACGCCCTCCCCGACCGCCTCAGTCCTGCTTCGTCTGCGCCAGCACGTCGCGCAAGAACGCCTTGCCGTCGGCGACGCCGTGGCTGCGCCAGTGCATCACGAGGTCGAGCACGATCTTGCCGGCGATCAGCAGCAGCAGCAGCCCCAGCGGACTGCCGAGCAGCAGGATCGCAAACGCTCCGCCGAGTACGGCGACGTGCAGCACGACGATGCGCGCATAGGGCGCGAACATCTGTTGCGGCAACGTCGTGCGACGATATTCGCCACCGAGCAGGAAGTTCATCACGAACGACAGCCCATGGCTGGCGACGATGCAGACGATCGCCACCAGGGTGGCACCGCCTTGCATGTGCGACCACGGCACACCGAACGAGCCGCCGCGTTCCCCGGCCAGCAGGGTGACCACGAACACGCCGTGCACGAACGTGAACATGCCGTAGTGGAACGCGAAGAACGGCACGAAGAACACCTTGGCGAGGTGCATCGTCCACCGCACGTGTTGGAGCGGTGGCAGCGGTGGCAACGGGTGTTCGGCGCCCTTCGCATCGACCGCCGTGCGCGGGAGCGCCTTGGCGTACTTCTCCAGTTCCCGCAGATCCGGGTTGCAGAACACCATCTTGAGCGCATTGAACGCACCGACGACGACGTTCTCGAACCAGTACAGCGCCACCACGTCGAACGTCTGCCAGCCCAGCGCGAGCGCGCCGTAGACCGGGACCAGGTTGGCCAGGACCAGGCCGAGGGACGTGAGGGCGAGACGGTGCGCTCCG
>DAIMFJ010000001.1:35237-56305 GCA_036724695.1 Planctomycetota bacterium | reverse complement strand
TGGTCGACCACAATAGCCGCGACGCGCCACTTTCGTTCCGGCCGTGTTCTTGGCACGCTCCTGCCATGGGACTTCGAACGCTCGCGATCGGCTCGGTCCGGGTCGGTGGCCCTGCCGTCCAGGCGGCGTTGTCGGGCTACTCGGATCTGCCGATGCGCCTCGTCGCGCGCGCGCACGGCGCTCCGTACGCGCTGCACGAAGTGGTGCTCGACGAGAACGTGCTGCAGAAGGGCAAGCTGCAGCGCCGCATCCTGTCGGTGCCGGCTGCCGACCATCCGGTCGGTGGCCAGTTGATGGGTTCCCGGCCGGATCGATTCGGCGACGCGGCGCGGCAGATGGTCGATGCCGGGTTCGACGTCGTCGACATCAACTTCGGATGTCCCGTCAACAAGGTCCTAGGTCGCCGCCGCGGCGGTTGGCTGCTGCAGGATCCGGAGACCGCACTGGCGATGGTCGACGCGGTCGTGCAGGAGGTCGGCGGCGAGGTCCCGGTCACGGTGAAGATGCGGCGCGGGTCGGACGACAGTGCGGACGCCGAGGCGAGGTTCTTCCGGATTCTCGACGGGGCGATGGCGCGTGGCGTGGCGGCGGTGACCTTGCATCCGCGAACCGTCGCGCAGAAGTACGTCGGCCGCAGTCGGTGGGAGTTCCTCGCGCGCGTGAAGCGTCACGTCGGCGACTTCCCGTTGCTCGGCAGTGGGGACCTCTTCTCGCCGTTCGACGTCGTCGCGATGTTGCAGCAGACCGGCGTCGAGGGCGTCACGGTGGCGCGCGGGTGCATCGGCAATCCGTTCGTGTTCCGCCAGGTCGAAGAGCTGCTCGCCGGCCGGCCAGCACTGCGACCGTGGTGCGGCGAGCAGCGCGCGGCGATCCTGGCCCATTGGGCGCATGCGATCCCGTACTACGGTGGTGAGGTCAAGGCGCTGCCGCATGTGCGCATGCACGCCATCAAGTATGGGCAGTACCATCGCGATCCGGTGTGGGCCCGCGAACGGCTGGTGACGATGCGTGGCCCCGGCGATCTGGTGCCGCTGGTCGAAGAGGTCTTCGACGACCGGTTCGACGAAGGTCTGGCGCGCGAGCTGCGGCCCGAGGATGCCGTGGTGCCGGGGCTGGCCGGCTGCAGCGAAGAGGGCTGAGCGAGGTGATCAGGGCAGCAGCGCGGTCGGGGTGTCGACAGTGGCGGCGAGGGGCAACAGACGGTCGAGTTCGGCGAGGTCGGCGGTGGCGATGTGGTTGGTGAGGGCCGCGGGCAACTCGCCGAAGCGGGCGGCCAGGAACGCGAGCAGGGCGTCGCGGCGACCGCTGAGGAGTCCCTCCGACCGCCCCTTGACGATTCCCCTGGCGATCAGTTTGTCGGCGAGTGGCATGAAGTGTTCCTCGACGTCGTGGTGGATGGTGGCGTAGGCGGCGAGCAGTGGCTCGGGTTCGTCGGCAGCGACCGCGGCAGCGTAGTGTACCAACTGCGCGAGCAGTTGGCGGCTGGCCGGGGAATCCTCGGCGATCAACGCGAGGAAGTGGTCGCGCCATGCCAGCAGCAAGGGTGCGGCCAGCGGGGCCTGGCGGAGCTGTTGCAGGTGCAGCAGCGTCAGCAGGCTGGCGACGCCGAGTTGGAGCTGCTGCCAGTCGGCGTCGGAGTAGGTGCTGAGGTCTTCGAGCCAGAATCCGCCGGCAGGCTGGAAGTGCCGAAGCCAGTGGGCATCGGCCGGCAGGTCGACGAGTTCGAGCAGCGACCTGGGCCCGTGCCAGCGGCGATCGCCGTGGTAGAGCACGTAGGGCAGGATCGGCGGCAGCAGCGCGGCCTCGGGGTGTTCCTGCCGCCATGCATCCCAGAGCCGCAGTCGGTAGCGCAGCAGCTGCAGCGGCAGCCAGCGGTCGGGCTGGGACTTGTGCTCGAACAAGACGTACAGCAACGCCTGACGGCCGTGCACCGTCACCGCGAAGACCAGGTCGGCCTGTTGGTCGCGCAGCGCCCCGTCGACGAACGACTCCGGCAGCCGCCGCAAGCTGCGCCAGTCGATCGCCGCGACCGCTTCCGGTGGCAGGCTGGCGCGCAGCAGCTCGGCGGCGCGTTCGGGATCGGCGAACGCAGCGCGGAACAGCGCGTCGTGGGGGTTGGTGGGCAGGTCGTCCACACCCACCAGACGCGAAGCGGGGGCGCAGGCCGTTGCGGATTCGGTCAGACGATGCCGTCGCGCCCACGCTGCAGACAGGCCGCGAACGTCTCGGGATCGACGTTCGCACCACACACGATCAGGCCGACGCGTTTGCCGGTCCACTGTTCGCGCTGCTGAAGCAACGCCGCGACGACTGCTGCGCCCGCTGGTTCGACTGCGAGCTTGCCGTCGGCGAACAGCAGTGCCATGCCGCGGCAGATCGCCGCGTCGTCGACCAGCACCAGTTCGTCGAGATACCGACGACACAGCCCATACGTGTACGGCATCGCCATCGGCGCACCGAGGCTGTCGGCGATCGTGCGCACCGCGGCGATGCGCTGCGGGCTGCCGGCGGCGAAACTCTGGTGCATGCTGTCGGCGCCGGTCGGTTCGACGCCGATCACCTTGCAGCGCGGCTGCAACTGCTTCACGGCGCACGCGACGCCTGCGGCGAGTCCACCGCCGCCGATCGCGACGAACACGGCGTCGAGCTGGCCGACCTGGCGCAGGAACTCGAGCCCCAGCGTCGCCGTGCCGAGCACCGTGCGTTCACCCTCGAACGGATGCAGGAACGTCAGCCCCTGCTCCGCCTGCAGTGCCTCCGCGCGGCCGAACGCGCTGGCGATGTCGGGCAGCAGTTCGACCTCGGCACCGAGATCGCGGCACGCCTGCACGCGCGCGGGATTCGCCGAGGCCGGCATCGCCACCAGGACCTTGGTGCCGACCTGCCGCGCCGCATACGCGACCGCCATGCCGTGGTTGCCGGCGCTGACCGCGACACAGCCGCGCGCCAGCTGCTCGGCCGACAAGCTGCGCAGCGTCAGCACCGCCCCGCGCGGCTTGAACGACCCGGTGTGCTGGAACAGCTCGAGCTTCAGCCACAACGTCGCATCGGCCGGGGCCAGCTTCGCGACGCGATGGCCCAGCCATTGCCAGGACGGGGTCTCGCGGATCGCGCCGCCGAATTCGTGGCGCGCCCGCTGGATGACCTCGATCGACGGGCCTTTGGTCTCGTTCATGGTCGCCTCCCGACTACCAGCGGTGGAAGGCCGGGTGGCCTTCCTTGACGGCCACGAACAGGCCTTCGCACGTGGCGCAGATGCGCCCGCCGGCTTCCAGGGTGGCGCTGATCCGCGCCCGGTCCTCGCTCGCCTCGACCACCTTCGCGCGCAGCGTCACGGGCACATTGGTCGGCGTCGGCCGACGCAGCTTGATCGTGTACTCCGCGGTCACGGTGCAGGGTGGCTGGCTCGCGCCGGCGCGCACCATCAGATGGTGCGCGGCCGTCCAATTGCAGTGGCAGTCGAGCAGCGAGCCGATGATGCCACCGTTCAGCATGCCCGGGAACGCCTCGTGCATCGTCGCGGGTTGCCACGTGCAGACCACTTCGTCCCCCTGTACGAAGCTCTTGATGCGCAACCCGTGCTGGTTGGCGGGACCGCAGCCGAAGCACGCGTTGGTGGGGGCGTAGCGGTCCTGGAGGCTCTGGGTCATGCAACGCATGATGCGCGGCCATGCGCTCTGGCGCGAGAGTTTCCCCGGCCGGTGCAGTGGCATCGCCGCCGCAGCGACGCGATGATCCGCGCATGGCTCTCTCCCGCCGTACGTTCTTGGCCTCCTCCCTGGCCGCCGGTGCGCTCGGTGCGACGGCGTGTTCGACGTCGTCGCGCCGCCAGCCGCGGCCGCTGACCGACCCGCTGCGGCTGATGGTGATCGGTGTCGGCAACCGCGGCGCCGCGAACCTCGACGGCGTCGCCCACGAGACGATCGCCGTGCTCTGCGATGCCGACGATCGGCAGTTGCAGGCGGCTGGCAAGCGGTTTCCCGCTGCGCGGCTGGTGCGCGACTTCCGCGAGATCCTGCTCGATCCGAAGGCGACCGCCGAGCTCGATGCCGTGGTGGTCAGCACGCCCGACCACACCCATCATCTGCCCGCCCTGCTGGCCCTGCAGGCCGGTCTCGACGTCTATTGCGAGAAGCCCTTGACGTTGACGGTCGCCGAAGCGCGCCAGTTGCGCGACGAGGCCGAACGGCGCGGCGCGGTGACCCAGATGGGCACCCAGATCCACGCCAACGAGAACTACCACCGCGTCGTCGAAGCGATCCGCGCCGGTGCAGTCGGTGCGGTGCGCGACGTGTACGTGTTCGTCAACGGCACCGATTGGTCGGCCGCGGAGTTGCCGGCCGAGACTGCTCCGCCCGAGGGCCTCGACTTCGACGTGTGGCTCGGCCCGAGCCCGGCGCAGCCGTATCGCCAGGGCTTCCATCCGATGGGCTGGCGTCGCTACTGGGCGTTCGGCGGTGGCACGACGGCGGACATGGCCTGCCACTTCATGGACCTGCCGTTCTGGGCGCTGCGCCTCAACGCGCCGGTCGCCGTGACCGCCGACGGCACCGACGTGCATCCGCACTGTGCGCCCAGGGGACTGCGCTGCCGTTACGAGTTCGCCGCTTTGGCCGCTGGTGCGGACGTCTACGCCGGCGATCGGTTCCTCGGTGCGGCGGGAGACCCGGCGGCCAGGGGCGAACGGCCGGCGCTGCAGCTGCACTGGCACGGCGGCAGCGACCGCCCGGAGGCGGTGCTCGCCGAACGGGGCTTGCAGGGTTGGCGCAACGGCGTGTTGTTCGTCGGCGACGACGGCTGGCTGATCAGCGACTACAACAAGCACGAGATCGGTCCGCAGGGGCGGCTGGCGGCGTGGTCGGCGCCGGCGGCCTACCTGCCGAAGACGCCGAGCCATCACCGCGAATGGACCGAGGCCTGCAAGACGCGCACCGCGACTACGTGCCACTTCGGCTACTCGGGGCGCTTGACCGAGGCGGTGCTGCTGGCCAGAGCGGCCTTCCGTGGCGCGAAGGGGCAGCGGATCGCTTGGGACGCGGCGCGCGGCCGCACCGGGTTGGCCTCGGTCGATGCGCTGCTGTCGCGTGAGGCGCGCGACGCCTGGGGTATCTAGCTTGGTTGCGTAGCTCTAAGGTGTTTTGGGGCGGCCACTTGTGCCGATTGCGCTTGGCCGTAGGGGTTGTCCCCATGTGGCTGGTGTGCGCAGACGGACGACATTCTCAACATGAACGTCGTCACCAAGGTCGTTGTCGGGTGCGCTGCGCTGGGTGCGACGCTGATGGCGATCGCAGGATTCGGAATCGACACCGCGTGGCGGGCCGAAGCAGCGAACAGCACAGTCGTCGACGAGTACCTCGCCGAGTTCGAGCAGATCGAACGCTCGAGCGCGACGATGGCGACCGCAGAAGCCGTCGAGAAGCGGTTTCGCCGGGAACGGACGGCCGCCGCGATCACCGAGCATCGATCCGCCGTTACCGACTACCTGTCCGCACTGCACGGGTTGCAGCAGTACGCCCATTGTGACGAGGATCGCGCGGCGATCGCCAAGTGCGAGGCCGCAGCAAGGGCCTACGGCGACGCCTTCGCGATGGTGGGGCAGCGATGGGAGGCGCGCGGATTCGACGAGCAGACGGGTGCCGAGGGTGCGATGCGCAAAGCAGCGCATGCCGTCGAACAGTTGGTCGAGGATCTCGATCGTGCCGACCTCGCCGTGATCTACCTGACGATCCGTCGTCACGAGAAGGACTTCCTGCTGCGCAGGAAGCCCGACTACGTGTCGCGTGCGAAGGCCGATGCGGCGAAGTTCGTGCAGCAGGCACAGGCGGTCGGATTGGCGGCCACGCAGTTGCAGCGCGTGCGCAGCGAGTGGGGCGTGTATACGCAAGCACTCGACAGTCTGGCTGGCAGCATTGGCGCTCTCGTGACGGCAGAGCAGCGGTGCGATGAGGCAGTGGGCGAAGTGCATGCGGCTGCCAGGGATCTCGTCGACCGATTGCAGTCGGCGATCCGGCAGGGCTGCGAATCGAACAGTGCGCAACTCGCAACGGCTGCTTGGGGGATGAAGGGTGTTGCTCTGTTCGGAGGCTTGGTCGCCGTGCTGGCCGGCTGCTGGCTGGTCGCCAGCGTGCGCCGTCCCGTGCGTCGCCTGCAGCACGACCTAGGGCGCGTCTTCACCAGTGACCGCTTCGACCTGCGCGTGCGCGTCGCGGATCGTGATGGCGACGAGTTCGGCCGCCTCGGGGCGGCGATCAACGAGTTGCTCGGCAAGGTCGCCGAAGCCGTACAGGGCATCAACACCGCCAGTGTCGACCTTGAACAGGGAGCCGGCGACGTGCGCAAGAGCTCCGAATCGTTGGCCACGGCCGCGAGCGGGCAAGCCGCTTCGGTGCAGGAAGTCACGGCAGCGGTGGCCGAGCTGTCGGCGTCGATGCAGCAGAACCACCAGAACGTCGCCCGCGCCAACGATCTCGCTGGGACTGCCTGCGGTGCTGCCGAACGCGGCGGCACGGCGATGCAGCGCCTCGCCGAGGCGATGGAGCGCATGCGCACGGCCTCGGCGGAGATCGAGCGGGTGCTCGGCACGATCGACGCGATCGCGTTCCAGACCAACTTGCTGGCGCTGAACGCCGCGGTGGAGGCAGCCCGCGCCGGCGAATCGGGGCGCGGCTTCGCGGTCGTCGCCGAGGAGGTGCGTACACTCGCCCAGCGTTCGGCGGAAGCCGCGCGCAACAGCAAGCAGATGGTCGACCAGTCGCTGTCGAGCGTGCAGCACAGCGTCGGCGAGTCCGAGCAGGTGCGCGGCGTGTTCCGCGAGATCGACGCAGCGATCCGCTCGTTGCGCACGATCCTCGAGCAGGTGACCACCGCCAGCGGCGAACAGGCCAAGGGTCTCGACCAGATCTCGACGGTCGCGGTCCAGGTCGACGGCAACGTGCAGAACACCGCCGCACAGTCCGAAGAGCTGTCCGCGGCCGCGAACTGCAGCTCGCAGTCGGCCGTCGGCCTGCGCCGCCTGGTCGCGCAGTTCGAGGTCTGAAGAGCCGAAGTCAGCCCCCTGTCGCCTGCACCGCCGCGACCACCGCGGCGACCTCGGCCGGATCGGTGCCGCGCCGCTGGTATTCGTCGGCTGGCAGCTGGGCGCCCATCGGCACACCGGCGCGGCGGAACTGCATCGCGCTGGCCCGCCACGTCGTCGCCGACTGGGGCCCCTCGCGCACGCGGGCCCGTCCGACCTGCGCGCGCAGGTGGTGGGCGCGCACGCCGGCCCCGGCGATCACCGTCAACCCAGGCGGCGCGAGCGCGACCAGTTCGGCGAGCACGGCCGAGCCGGTGGGGGCCTGGGCGGCCTGTCCGGAGCTCAGCACGCGTGCGACGCCCAGCCGGTGCAGTTCGACCAGGGCGCTGCGCGCGTCGCGACACAGGTCGAAGGCGCGGTGGAACGTCACCGGCCGGCCCGCCGCGGCGGCGACCACTCCGGCGACCGAGGCCGTGTCGATCGAGCCGTCGGCTCGCAGCGCCCCGAACACCACCCCAGCGGCCCCGGCGGCCAGCAAGTGCCCGGCGTCGCGGCGCACGACGTCGAGCTCGTCGGGGTCGTACAGGAAGTCACCGCCGCGCGGCCGCAGCATCGCCAGCACCGGCACGCCGGGCACCGCCGCGAGCACCGCGGCGAGCATGCCGAGGCTCGGCGTCAGGCCGCCTTCACCGAGGGCGGCGCACAGTTCGAGCCGGTGCGCGCCGGCTCGCGCCGCCGCGACGGCGCCGGCGACGCCGTCGACGGCGACCTCGACCAGGACCTGTGCGGGCTGTTTCATCGTGCCGGAACGGCACCGAAACCCTATCCTGCCGCGATGCGGGCGCAACTGCTGCATCTGTCGGGGCCGCTGCGCGGTCGCACCGTGACCCACGAATCGGCCGTCGTCGAGATCGGTCGCGATCCGGCCTGCACTTGCGTGCTCGACGCCGAGGCCGTGGCCCCGCGTCATGCCCGCATCGAGTTCGTCGCCGAGCAGTGCGCGTTCCATCTGCGCCGCCTCGACGGGGCCGTGTTCGTCAACGGCGAGGAAGTCGAGGAGGTGATCCTCCAGGACGACGACCAGCTCGAATTCGGCGTCGGCGGGCCGATCGCGCGATTCCACGTCTACGTGCCGATCGGTGCGGCCTGCAAACCGGTCCGCAAGATGCTGGCCGACGCCGGCAAGGTCGCCCGCGTCAGCGGCCACCTGGCCGCCACCGGTACGTTGACCCGCGATCTCCTGACCCAGGCGACGCTGTCGCTGAAGGTCGGGTTCCCGGTGGCGGTGCTCGGCGCGCTGCTGGCGGTGAGTTGGCTCGGCGGCTGGTTCGGCGGCTGGCTCGGCACCCGCGACGACGTGCGCGAGTACCGGACCGTCGGCGAGGCCACCCACGCCGAACTCGAGCGACTGCGCGTCGCCCAGGCCGAGCAGAAGGCCTCCATCGAACGCCTCGCCGCGGCCGACGCGACCGTGCGCCGCATCCAGCAGGAATGGAGCCGCGGCGTCTGCCTGATCCACGGCGTGTTCCGGCTGCGCAACGCCGCCGGCGAGTGGATCGTGCACCGCGGCCAGCCGCTGGAGATCGAGTACACCGGCTCGGGCTTCCTGGTGTCGCGCGTCGGCCACGTGATGACCAACCGCCACGTCGCGTTGCCGTGGCTCGACCATCCGCCGGCCGCGGCGCTGCTCGAATCCGGTGCGACGCCCGAGTTCGTGCGGTTCACCGCGACCTTCCCGGGGCTGGCGCCGGTGCCGATCGACCCGGCCCGCACGGTGCGTCGCCAGGACGACCTCGACGTGGCCCTCGTCCAGGTCGATCCGGAGGCGGTCGCCGCCGTCCCGGCGCTGCCGCTGCAGACCGAGACCGACCCACAGGACGACCAGATCGCGATCGTGGTCGGCTACCCGACCGGCCTGTCGGCGCTGATCGCACGCGCCGACCCGGCACTGGTCGAACGGCTGCGCGAGGTCGAGGCGACGATGACGATCGCGATCGACGAACTGGCGGCGGCCGGCCAGATCGCGCCGCTGCTGACCCAGGGGGTCGTCAGCGAAGTGCGCGGCGACAAGTTGACCTACGATGCGGTGACCACGCACGGTGGGTCCGGCGGGCCGGTGTTCGGCCGCAACGGCAAGGTGATCGCCGTGAACCACGCGATCCTGCAGAACTACACCGGGGCCAATTTCGGCGTGCCGGTGCGCTTTGGCGCGGAGTTGCTGCCGCGCTGACACAGGCCGCGGTCCTGCCGCGGTGGCATGGCGCGCCGCGCGGGGCAGTTCGTGCGCGACTTCGGCGCCCGCGTCGGTCAAACTGGGGGCGCGATGGACGGCACGGCTCCCGAACGCAACCCGACGAACCCGCCCCGCGGGGCCCTCGGCCCGCGCGGCCGCGGCCTGTTCGGACGGTTGCTCGACGGCCTGAAGTCGACCCCCAAGCCGCGCCGCGAAGCGGTGTCGATCGCGGTCGCCAGCGGCAAGGGTGGCACCGGGAAGTCGTTCCTGGCCACTTCGCTGGCCGTGTTGCTGCACCGCGCCGGCAAGCGCACGGCGATCGTCGACTGCGACTTCGGTCTGGCCTGCGACCACCTGCTGCTCGGCGTCAAGCCGCAACTGACGCTGCAGCAGCTGCTCGCCGGCCAGGCGACGCTCGAGCAGGTGCTCTGCGAGTCGCCGTGTGGCCCGCTGCTGCTGCCTGGCGCATCGGGCGTGCGCCGGATGGCGAACCTGACCGACAAGGACATGCTGACGTTCGCGCGCGAACTCGGCGGCCTGGCGCAGGCGCAGGACGTGCTGCTGCTCGACCTCGGCGCCGGCATCGCACCGGCGACGGTGCTGACGATGCTCGCCGCCGACTGGATCGTGCTGGTCACGCAACCCGAGATCGCCGCGCTGGTCGACGCCTACGCGGTGGTCAAGTGCATCGCCCAGGTGCACGCGCAGGCGCGGTTCCTGGTGGTCGTCAACCACGTCGCCGTGCCCGGCCGCGGCGAACAGGCGTTCACGAAGCTCACCGAAGTGGCCCGCGCACACGCCGGCGTCACCTTGCAGTACCTCGGCGAACTGGCCGAGGACCCGTCGGTGATGCAGCACCGGCTCGGCCAGCTGCCGCTGGTCGCTTCGGATCCCGAAGCGCCGATGTCGCAGTCGCTGGCGCAGTTGGCGCAGCGGCTCGAAGAGCTGTGCGGCGGGTTGCAGCCGCGCGAGGTGCCCGCCGACCTGGCGATCGAAGGCCGCTTCCGGCAGCACCGGTTGTTCTTGTAGCGCGGCGCGCCGGGATCACCCACCAGCGCCGTGCCCGTTCACCAGCGCAGCGCGCACAGCCCTTCGGCGAACCCGACCCCGCGCTGGTGCACCATCGAGCGGTATGCGTTCAGGCCCAGGATCGTGTGTTCGAAGTCGGTGTAGGCGAGCTGGCTCCGGTGGGCGCGGATCGCGCGCCGTTTGCGGTCGGCGACGCGGCTGATGTCGACGACGAAGTCGGGCACCATCGCGTTCCAGACCTCGTAGCCGAACGCGCGGCCGGCGAAGCCGACCCGGCGCAGCGCCGCCAGCACGACGACGTGCAGCGCATGGTGGTCGGGATGGCCTTCGCGCGCCCACGGCAGGTAGACGAGGTCGGGCTGCGTCGCCTGCAGTTCGCGCGCCGCGAGTTGCGTGCCGAGTTCGACGTCCGACGGGCTGTGCACCATGTTGTCGGGCATGCCCCAGAACACCAGGTCGTCGACGCCGAGCTCGCCGCAACCGGCCCGCGACTCCTGCTGGCGGAGCTGCACGTACGCGGCTGGATCGTGGCGGCGCTCGGGATCGCCGGCCGCGCCGGTCGTCGCGACCACGACCCGCACCGGATCGCCGGCGGCGCGGTGCAGTGCCAGGCAGCCCCCCGGCCCGGCGACCTCGTCGTCGGGATGCGGCGCGAACGCCAGCACACGCCCGCGCGGTACGTCTTGCCACGCAGCAGGTTCGGGCGTGGCGGTGGGGGCGGCGTCGGGCATTCGCACATTCTCGAAATTCGCGGCCGCACGGCCAAGCGGAATCGGTCCAACCCGACTGGGCCGTCTGCAGTCTTGCGTTGGCGTTGCCGGAGCGTTCACTGGGCGCGGCCACACTCGGTCGTGAACCCCCAACCGCACCCTATGCACATCCGCATCCTGCCTTTCCTCGCCCTCACGGCGTTCGCCTCGGCCCAGGACTTCGTCCTGCCGATGGGCTTCGCCGGAGCCGGCGGTCCGCCCACCAACAACGAGCCGGCCGTGCGCCTCAAGGACGCCAACTTCGACGGCTTCGTCGCGCCCGACGAGATCCACGCGTTCTTGACCTCGGTGCCGACCACGGCGCCGTCGGGCCGCAACTTCATGACCGACGGCCGCGTGGTCGTCGAACGCGGCGAACCGGTGTTCTACTTCACCGACTCCGAGGACGGCCGCGTGCTGCGCTGCCGCGACGCCAACCACAACGGCGTGATCGACCCGAACGAGGTCGTGGTGTTCTTCCGCTTCGGCCTCAGCAACTCGAACGCCGGTCTGTTCGCACCCGACACGCTCGGGGTGTATCGCGACGAGGCGACCCAGACGCCCCGCGTCTACGCGGCCCTCGACAGCAGCAACACCGCCTTTCCGCGCGGCATCTACCGGCTCGTCGATCTGAACGGCGACGGCGACGCCGAGGACACCGGCGAAGCCGCGCCGTTCGTGTCGGGCACGATGGGCCTGACCGTGCCGGGCCTCACCGGGCCGGTCGCGATCACCCGCGACTTCTGGAGCCAGGTGCGTGTGCTGCCCGGTGGCAAGGTCGTCGCCTTCGCGTCGGGTGCGGCCGTCAACGGCGTGCTGGTGCCGAACAGCAACCCGCCGGTCTACGACTACTCGACCAACATCCAGCCGGAGATGAACTGCTGGTACGGCTTCACCGACAACAACGGCGTGGCGGTGCCCGAGGTGTTCTTCAACCCGTCGAGCCTGAACCTGCTGCCGACCCATCCGGCGTTCGACGACGTGCGCACGCAGACCACCAACCAGTTCCCCAACTGGGACATCCAGGTCGCCGCGCAGACCGCGCAGCGGCGCTGCTTCGTGCGTTGGATGGACGTCGCCGCCGGTGCCGGCCCGAACGGCGCGGACGTCTACTACTTCGCGGCCAGCTACAACACCGGCGGCCAGGGCGATACCACCCTGAACGGCCAGCGCGTCGCCGGGCTGATCTACCGCGCCGTCGACGCCAACGGCAACCAGACGATCGACGCCGGCGAGCTGTCCCTGTACTGCAATCTCAGCGGCCAGACCTACGCCGGCGTGGCGCCGATCTCGTTCGTGAACACCCAGAACGCGTTGCCGGTCACGCAGCTGACCGACCGGGTGTGGGGCTTCACCAGCGACAGCAGCGGCGGCGTGCACTTCCTCTACGACAACGGTGGCGCGCACGCCGCCGTCGTGTCGGTGCGCGACCTCGACCAGAGCGGCGTCGCCGATCAGGGTGAGGTCGACATGCCGTATTGGACGCCGACCGGGCCCGGTGGCTTCCTGCCGCCGTTCGCGCAGGCGCAGGGGCCGTACTGGGACGACTTCCTGGCGCTGCCGAACCTGCAGATGCCCGGTCCGTTCGCGGCCGGCATCACGCCGATCGGCACCGGCTGCGTCGCGCCGTCGACCGGCATGGAAGTGGTGATGGACGCGTTCTTCGGCGGCCCGACGGTCGGCAACAGCAGCTTCGAAGTCGCCTCGATCCGCGGCGTGCCGAGCCTGCCGGTGTTCCCGCTCGCCGACTTCGCGGTGTCGCCGACGCCGCTGAACCTCGGCATCTACGGCCTGCCGGCCACCTGCAGCACGCACCTCGTCGCGCCGGTCTCGATCGGGGCGATCTTCGCCGATCCGCGCGGTGTGGCGCGCCTGCCGGTGCCGATCCCGACTTCGCCGGCGTTCGTCGCGCTGTCGCTGGCGTTCCAGTTCGTCGTGTTCGACCCGGCGTTGACCACGGCGGTGCCCTACGCGACGACGAACGTGCTGCAGTTGACGATCCAGCCGTGAGTGTCGGCGCGCCCGGCTGGGTTCACCCGGCTGGGTTCACCCGGCTGGGCTGACCCGGCTGGGCTCACTCGGCTGGGCTCACTCGCCGGCGCCGCGTGCGCCGAGCCGCGGCGCCAGGCGCAGCACCGCGAACAGGCACGCGCCGGCTCCGAGCAGGGTGCCGGCGGCCTTGCCGTAGTCGCCGAAGATCACGGCGCCGAGGCCGGGCAGGGTCAACCAGATCGCGGCAGTGCCGAGCAGCGTGCAGGCGAGGGCGAGACCCAGGTTGCCGTCGGGGCGCACGTCGGGTGCAGCCTTGGCGATCGGGCCCCAACCGGGACCTTCGGGGCGGATCTTTCGGTAGAAAGCGATCAGGTGCTCGCGTGGCTCGGGGTGCGTGACCATCGTCACGACCAGCCACAGGAGCAGGCTCGCCACGGCGACCAGCAGGGCAGTGTACTCGCCAGGCAGTCGTTCGGCTTCCGGCAGCCGACCCTGCCACCAGTTGACGCCGGCGAACACGCCCAGCGAGCCGAACATCGCGGTCAATTCGCTCCAGGCGTTGATGCGCCACCAGAACCAGCGCAGCAGGAACACCGTGCCGACGCCCGCCCCGAGGGCGGCGAGGAACTTCCAGGCATCGTCGACCGACAGATCACTGCTGAGCATCACGTAGGCGACGATGCCGCCGAGCAGCAACACCAGTCCCGACGCCAACCGTGACACCGCCAAGAGCTGGCGGTCCGTCGCTTGCGGGGCGACGAAGCGCCGGTACAGATCGTTGACGAGATAGCTGGCGCCCCAGTTCATCTGCGTGCTGATCGTCGACATGAACGCGGCCGCGAACGTGACCAGCATCAAGCCGCGCAGGCCGATCGGCGCCAGTTCGCGGATCACCATCGGATAGCCGGCGCCCGGGTTGTCGCTGCTGCGCAGTTCGGGATGCATCGCGATGGCCGCCAGAGCGACCAGGATCCATGGCCACGGTCGCACGCAGTAGTGTGCGAGCTGGAACAGCAGCGTCGCCTTGACCGCGTGCTTCTCGTCGCGGCACGACGCCATGCGTTGCACGATGTAGCCACCACCGCCCGGTTCGGCGCCTGGATACCACGTCGCCCACCATTGGCTCAGTACCATCACCAGGAACACGCCGCGCGGCATCACCGCGCCGGCACCCTCGAAGGACGGCACGATGGCGAACGGGTCGCCGTCGCCGTAGGCCTTCTGGACCTGTTCCTGCAGGCCGTCGACGCCGCCGAGGTGCGTCACCGCGACCACCGCCAGCGCGATGCTGCCGCCCATCGCCAGCACGAACTGCACGACGTCGGTGATCGCCACGCCCCACAGCCCCGAGATCGTCGAATACAGGCCCGTCACGACCAGCATGCCGGCGATCAGCAGCAAGTCGGCGTGCGAATCGGCCGGCAGGTCGGTCAACACCGTGCCACGCAGCACGTCGGCCATCGCCTTGGTGACCCAGCCGATGACGATCGAGTTCATCACCACGGCGATGTAGAAGGCGCGGAAGCCGCGCAGGAACGACGCGGCCTTGCCGGTGTAGCGCAGCTCGAGGAACTCGACGTCGGTCAGCACCTCGGCGCGCCGCCACAGTTTCGCGAACACGAACACCGTCAACATGCCGCCGAGTGCGAACGCCCACCAGAACCAGTTGCCGGCGATGCCGTGCTTGGCGATCAGGCCGGTGACCGCCAGCGGCGTGTCCGCCGCGAACGTCGTCGCGACCATCGAGGTGCCGGCGATCCACCACGGCAGGCTGCGGCCGGACGCGAAGTACTCGACGAAGCTCGTGCCGGCGCGGTTCTTGAACCAGAGCCCGATCCCGAGCGCGACGGCGAAGTACGCGGCGATGACCAGCCAGTCGACGAGGTGGAGTTCCATGCGCGGCGCATGTTCCGTCGCCGATCCCGCCGGCGCCACGGTGGAAGGCGTTTCTTGCCGCCCGGCGCCGGTGGGGGTATCAGGATGGCATGGATCTGGTCGAGGTGCGCTTCCCGTCGCAGGACAAGTTCGTGTTCGTGCCGCCGGGCACGACGCTGCTGGCCGCGGCCGAGCTCGCCGGGGCCGAGCTGGCGACGGGCTGCCGCCGCGGCCAATGCGGGACCGACGCGGTGCGCGTCGCGTGTGACCCCGCCGACGCGTTGGCGGCCGCCGCCGAACCCGAAGCCGGCACCTTGCACCGCATGGGGGTCGGCGCGGACTGCCGGTTGGCGTGTTCGGCGCGGGTGCAGCGCGGGTCGGTCCAGGTGCTCGGGGATGCGTTGTTGTGAGCGCGCGCCGGGCCATCGGCTGGGGGATGTTCGCCCTCGCGGCGGCGGCGTGTGCGGCGCCGCGAACCGGGGTACCCTGGGCGCAGGACCCGGGCAAACTCGGCAAGGCCACCAAAGCGGTCACCGGGGCGTCGGAGCCAGTCAGTGGTGGGAGCGGTGGGAGTGGTGGTGGGCCGACCACGTCGCCGCGCCGCGGTACGACGCGCGGCGCGGACCGCTACGACGACGACGACGACGATGGCGACGACCTGATGGGATCGCTGCTCGAGCCGGTCGGCGAGATCCTGCTGTACGCGGCCGCGCTGCCGATCACCGGGCCGCACCATTGGCTGGAACGCGACCCCGGCTCGCTGCGCAACGGCTATTACGCGGCGTACCCGTACGCTGCCGCCGAGGGTGGCCTGGTCGCCGACGGCTACCTGCCGCGCGCCGACCGCCACGCCGTCGCATTGCGCGTGGCTGGCGAGTACGGCAACGACTTCGCCGGCATCGAGCGCTACGGCGCTTGCCTGCGCCTCGACACGGCGGTGCGGTTCGGCCTCGACACCACGTGGAGCCACTTCCGCGAGGAGCTGCCCGGGGGCGGCACCGACACGCTCGACCTCGGCGACGTCAACCTCGTGTACCGCTTCGCACAGGGCGAGAAGGGCGAGATGCGGGCCGGGCTCGGCATGAACTGGTTTCACGACGGACCGATCGACGAGTACGGCTTCAACGCCACCTACGCCGGCGACTTCCACCCGGCGCGGCCGTGGGTGGTGTCGTTCGAGCTCGACTATGGCAAGGTCGGTTCTGCCGAGCGGTTCCACGGCCGGCTGACCGCCGGGGCTCAGTGGCGGCGCGCCGAAGTGTTCGTCGGCTTCGACTTCGAGAGCCTCGATTCGGTCGGTCTGCCGACCTGGACGGCCGGTCTGCGCTGGTGGTTTTGAGGGCGGCGCGGTCCGGTCGGAATCTTCGCCGTTGGTGCGCGCAATCGGCGGTGTCATGATGCGACCCGTGGTCGACCCCACTCCCGCCTCGCCCCCGCCGCGTCGGCCGTCGCGCCTGCGCGACGGTGTCGGCTTCTTCCGGCAGTTCCTGCACAGCCCGACTTCGGTCGGGGCGGTGCTGCCGAGTTCGCGCTACCTGTCCCGGGCGCTGGTCGGGCGCCTCGCGTTGCCGCCCGGCGAACTGGTCGTCGAGTACGGCCCCGGCACCGGCCCCGCGACGGCGGTGATCGCCGCCACGTTGCCGCCCGGCGTGCGCTACCTCGGCATCGAACTCGAACCGCGCTTCCACGACGTGTTGAAGCGCCGCTACCCGCAACTCGACTTCCACCTCGGTTCGGCCGCGGACGTCAAGGCGATCCTGGCCGCGCGCGGGTTGCCGGCGCCGAGCCGCATCGTGTCGGGTCTGCCGTTCGCGAGCCTGCCGCTGCCGGTGCAGGACGCGGTCGTCGACGGGATCGTCGACGCGCTGCGCGACAGCAAGGGCGAGTTCCGGACCTTCCAGTACGTGCACGCCTACCAGATGAAGGCCGCGCGACGGTTCCGGGCCCGCATGGCCGAACGTTTCGACGGCTTCGAACGCATCGGCCCGGTGGTGCGCAACGTGCCACCGGCGTTCGTGCTGCGCTATTGGGGCGCGCGGTAGCGGCTGCCGAGGCCCGGCGTCAGCGCGGCAAGGAACGCCGGGTACGCAGTTCGTCGGTCAGCGCGTCGACCTGCTCGGTCAGTTCGGCGACCCGGTTCTCGAGGACCCGCAGGCGATTGGCTTGCGCCCGACCGTGGTGGAAGCCCGTCAGCGCGACCCAGACCAGCCCGAGCACGAACGCGACCACGCCGATCTGCGGCGCCGACCAGGTGTGCAGGCGGGTCGCCGCGAGGTGTTCGAAGAACAGCGCGGCCACCAGCAGCGTCGCCATGCGCAGATGGAACTGCGTGTCGTTGGGAAAGCGCATCGCCGGCATGTTCGCGCGGCCGGCGCGGCGGTGCGAGCGGATTCGCCGTTGACAGCGGCGGGCCGCGGTTCGACCGTTGGTGCATGCGCACTTCGTGGTCGTCGGTACTGGCGGTCTTCGCCGCGGCTTGCTGCCTCGCCCCGGGCTGCGCCCAGGTCCCCGAACGCGCTGTGTCGCCGGTGCCGCCGAACCTGATCGTCGTGTTCGTCGACGACCTCGGCTACGGCGACATCGGGCCGTTCGGCGGCAAGATCCCGACGCCGCACCTCGACCGTCTGGCCAGGGAGGGCGTCAAGTTCACGGACTTCGCGGTGCCGACGGCGGTCTGTTCGGCGTCGCGAGCTGCCCTGTTGACCGGTTGCTACCACCGGCGCCTGGGCATCAGCGGCGCTCTCGGGCCGAACAGCCAGATCGGGTTGGCCGCCGACGAGGTGACGGTGGCCGAGATCAGCAGGCAGAAGGGCTATGCGACCGCGTGCTTCGGCAAGTGGCACCTCGGCCACCACCCGGCGTTCCTGCCGCTGCAGCACGGTTTCGACGAGTTCTACGGCATTCCCTACAGCAACGACATGTGGCCGTTGCACCCGGCCTATGCGCATCTGCCGAGCGAGGCCGAACGGCGCAAGAAGGGCTATCCGGCGCTGCCGATGCTCGATGGCGAGCGGGTCGTCGACGCCGAGATCACCGGCGCCGACCAGGCGCGCATGACCGCCGACTTCACGGCGCGCGCGGTGCAGTTCGTCGAGCGAAACCGCGAACGACCGTTCTTCCTGTATCTGGCGCACCCGATGGTGCACGTGCCGTTGTTCGTGTCCGAACGCTTTGCCGGCAAGACCGGGCAAGGCCTGTTCGCCGACGTCGTCGCCGAGGTCGACTGGTCGGTCGGCGAGCTGCTCGCCGCCCTGCAGCGTTGTGGCATCGACGAACGCACGCTGGTCGTGTTCACGTCCGACAACGGCCCGTGGCGCAACTACGGCGACCACGCCGGCAGTGCCGGGCCGCTGCGCGAGGGCAAGGGCACGTCGTTCGAGGGTGGCGTGCGCGTGCCGATGCTGGCGCGCTGGCCGGGCAGGATCCCGGCGGGGACGACCTGTGCCGAGTTCGCCAGCACGATCGATCTGCTGCCGACCTGGGCGGCGACGATCGGCGCGGAACTGCCCGCGCACCCGATCGACGGCAAGGACATCCGGCCGTTGCTGTTCGGCGAGGTGGGGGCGCGCTCGCCGCACGACGCGTTCGGCATCTGGTACGAGGGCGGGCAATTGCAGGCGGTGCGCGATCCACGCTTCAAACTGGTGTTCCCGCACCGGTACCGCCACTACGACCGGTTCGGCACGGGTGGTTCGCCGGCCCCGACGGCCGTCCGCGAGACCGGACTGGCCCTGTACGACCTGCACGACGACGTCGGCGAGACCACCGACGTCGCCGCCGACCATCCGGAGGTCGTCGCGCGGCTGCAGGCGGCCGCGCAGCGGTTGCGCGAGGATCTGGGCGATACGCTGACCAAGACCCCGGCGCGGGGCGCGCGTCCAGCCGGCCGCCTCGGGCCCGACGATCCGCGCCTGGTGTGGTGAGTCCCCTGATCCGCAGATGAACTCCTCCGACGGGCACGCCAACCACGGCCGCATCGAGCTGCGCCTGCGGCGGCTCGACCAGCTGTTCGACTCGTACGATCCGGCCCCGTTCCACGAGAAGGACCTCGACCCCGACGCCGAGGAGTTCATCGTCAGCTGGGCGCGCGAGTTCGGGCCGCACACCCCGCTGCGGCTGCTGCTGCACCTGCCCGACGACCAGCGCCACCTCGATCCCGAACGGGTCGTGCGCGAGGCGGTCGCCAACTACTTCGCGTACCGCGTCGACCTGGCACGGCTGGAGCTGCGGCGCATGCTGCAGCAGGGCCGTTCCAGCCTGCTGGTCGGGCTGACGTTCCTGACCGTCTGCATGTCGGTCCGCGAACTGGTCGGCGGGCTCGGCACCGCCGAGTGGCTGCGCGTGCTGCAGGAGGGCCTGCTGATCCTCGGCTGGGTGGCGATGTGGCGGCCGATCGAGATCCTGCTGTACGACTGGTGGCCGATCCGGGCCCGGCGCGACACCTACACGCGGCTGGCGGCGATGCAGGTCGAGGTGCGGTACGGCGCGCCGGCTGGCTGCGCGGCGCCGGCGGGCGGCGCGCCACTTGTCGCGGGGATCCTGGAGCCCAGGCCGCGCGTTCGGCATACTGTTCGGCCCCTTTCGCGAACCACCATGGCCGAGCAGAAGCAAGTGTACGACCCCGCCACGATCGAACCGAAGTGGCAGCGGTTCTGGGCCGAGAACGACGTGTTCCGCACGCCGAATCCAGGCGATCCGGACTTCGATGCCAGGAAGCCGAAGTTCTACGCGCTCGACATGTTCCCGTACCCTTCGGCGGCCGGCTTGCACGTCGGCCACCCCGAGGGCTACACGGCGACCGACATCGTGTCGCGGTGGAAGCGCGCCAACGGCTACAACGTGCTGCACCCGATGGGCTGGGACGCGTTCGGGCTGCCGGCCGAGCAGTACGCGATCCAGACCAACACGCACCCGGCGAAGACGACCGCGGCGAACATCGACACGTTCCGTCGGCAGCTGCAGCGGCTCGGCTTCAGCTACGACTGGGGGCGCGAACTCAGCACCGCCGATCCGAAGTACTTCCGCTGGACGCAGTGGATCTGGAAGCGCCTGTACGAGCGGGGTCTGGCCTACGAGTCCAACGCCCCGGTGTGGTGGTGCGAAGCGCTCGGCACCGTGCTCGCCAACGACGAAGTGGTCAACGGGCGCAGCGAACGCGGCGACCATCCGTGCGAGCGGCGACCGCTGCGCCAGTGGGTGCTGAGGATCACCGAGTACGCAGAACGGCTGTTGGCGGACCTCGACGGCCTGGAGTGGAACGAGTCGCTGAAGGCGATGCAGCGCGAGTGGATCGGCAAGAGCGAGGGTGCCGAGATCGATTTCGACGTCGTCGGCCATGCAGGCACGCGGATCCGCGTCTTCACGACTCGGCCGGACACGCTGTTCGGAGCGAGTTTCATGGTGTTGGCGCCCGAGCATGCGCTGGTCGCCAGGATCGTCACCGACGCCCAGCGCGAGGCCGTCGCCGCCTACCAGAAGGCCGCGGCGAGCAAGAGCGAGCTCGAACGCACCGACCTGGCCAAGGACAAGACCGGCGTGTGGACCGGTGCGTATGCGCAGAACCCGTTGTTCGCAGCCGACGATCCGCGCGGGCGCATTCCGATCTGGATCGCCGACTACGTGATCGTCACGTACGGCACCGGCGCGATCATGGCGGTGCCGGCTGGCGACGAGCGCGACTTCGCGTTCGCGCAGCGCTTCGGCCTGCCGATCCCGGGCATCTTCGCACCGGCGACAGGTGACGCCGAACACGACCGGCAGATCGCCGCTGGCGCGCGGTGCTGCACCGACGAGGTGCCGTACGCCGCGCACTGCGCCACCGCCGACGGCAGCCTCGTGCTGGCCGGCAAGTCGCTCGCCGAGGCCAAGCGGGCGGCGATCGACTGGCTGGTGGCGCGCGGCCGCGGCGAGGCCAAGGTGACCTTCAAGATGCGCGATTGGCTGTTCTCGCGGCAGCGTTACTGGGGCGAACCGTTCCCGGTGCTGCACACGCAGGACGGGGTCGAACTGGTGCCCGACGAGCAGCTGCCGGTCGAGCTGCCGCACATGGACGACTTCAAGCCCGGCGGCGTGCCCGAGTCGCCGCTGATCCGCGCCACCGATTGGGTCGCGGCGCAGGATCGCCAGGGTCGGCCGGCCCAGCGCGAGATCAACACGATGCCCGGCGCGGCCGGCT
>DAIMFJ010000001.1:33912-35144 GCA_036724695.1 Planctomycetota bacterium | reverse complement strand
CACGAGCTGGTACTTCCTGCGCTTCTGCGATCCGCACAACGAACGCGAGTTCTGCAGCAAGGCGGCGAGCGACTACTGGTTGCCCGTCGACCTGTACGTCGGCGGTGCCGAGCATGCGGTCGGCCACCTGCTGTACTCGCGCTTCTGGACCAAGGTGTTGCACGACGAGGGCCGGGTCGGCACGAAGGAGCCGTTCCGCAAGCTCTACAACCAGGGCATGATCCAGGCGTTCGCGTACCAGGACGCACGCGGCGGCGTGGTGCCGATGGCGAAGGTGCGCGAGGACGGCGAGGCCGGCTTCCACGCCGAGACCGGCGAACCGCTGCAGCGCATCGTCACCAAGATGAGCAAGCGCTACGGCAACGTCGTCAATCCCGACCAGGTGGTCGACGAGTACGGCGCCGACACGCTGCGCCTGTACGAGATGTACATGGGGCCGCTTGCCGACAGCAAACCGTGGAACCCCAAGGACGTGCCCGGCGTGCACCGGTTCCTGCAGCGCAGTTGGCGGCTCGCGGTGCCCGAGTTCGCCGAGTACGGGCCGATCCACGCCCATCTGGCGCAGGATCGTGCGGACGATCCCGAGCTCGAGAAGCAACTGCATCGCACGATCCACAAGGTCACCGGCGACATCGAACGCCTGGCGTTCAACACCGCGATCGCGGCGATGATGATCTTCGTCAACGAGGCGACCAAGGCGCAGGACCGGCTCAGCCGCGGCCAGTTGCTGCGCTTCGCGCAGTTGCTGCAGCCGTTCGCGCCGCACCTGGCCGAGGAGCTGTGGCAACGGCTCGGCGGCGTCGGCCTGTTGGCCTATGCGGCCTGGCCGAGCGTCGATCCGAGGTTGCTCGTCGACGACGAGGTCGAGATCGCCGTGCAGGTGCTCGGCAAGGTGCGTGGGCGCGTGCTGGTGCCGAACGGGGCCGCCAAGGACGTCGTGCTCGCCGCGGCGCGTGCGGCGGTGGCGAGCCACCTCGACGGCAAGACGATCCACAAGGAGATCGTCGTGCCCGGCAAGCTGGTCAACTTCGTCGTCGGCTGACCGGCGTCAGTCGGCGCGGGCCGCGGCCAGCACGTCCTCGAGCTGCACCAGGCCCGCACGGGCCTTGTCGATGCCGTCCTGCAGCATGCGGCGGTAGCCGGCGGCCGCCGCGAGCTGTTGCAGTTCGTGGTCCGGGGCGCGGCGCGAGATCGCACTAGCGAGCTCGCTGCCGATCGGCAGCACTTCGTGG
>DAIMFJ010000001.1:0-33902 GCA_036724695.1 Planctomycetota bacterium | reverse complement strand
CTGCCGCAACCGCGGCCGCGGCGGCCGCGGTTGCGGCAGGCCTTGCAGCCGGCCCCGCGACGGAACCCGGTGGTCGCCGGATCGAGACCGCATTCGCGCAGCAGTTCGGGTGCGGGCTGGTGGGGGACGGCGCAGTCGGGACAGATGCGCGCGACCAGCCGCTGGCCGACCACGCAGCGCAGCGCGGCGCCGAGCAGGTACGGCGCGACGCCCATGTCGACGAGGCGGTGGATCGTCGCCAGCGCGTCGTTGGTGTGCAGCGTGCTGAGCACCATGTGGCCGGTCAAGGCGGCCTGGATCGCGATGCCGGCGGTCTCCTCGTCGCGGATCTCGCCGACCATCACGACGTTGGGATCCTGACGCAGGATCGCGCGCAGGGCGTTCGCGAACGTGCGGTCGGCCTTGACGTCGACCTGCACCTGGGTCGCGCCGGACAGTTCGTACTCGACCGGGTCCTCGACCGAGATCAGGTTGCAGTCGTCGCGATTCAGCTCGCGCATCGCGGCGTACAACGTGGTGGTTTTGCCGCTGCCGGTCGGACCGGTCAGCAGCACGACGCCGTTCGGCGCGGTGAAGCCGCGTCGGAACATCGCCTTGTTGGCGTCGGACAGGCCGATGTCGTCGAGCGCGACCGCCTTGCCGCTGCGGTCGAGCACGCGCAGCACGGCCTTTTCGCCGAGCACGCTGGGCAACACCGAGGCGCGCAGCTCGATCGTCGTGCTGACGCCGATGCGGCCGTCCTGCGGTTTGCGGCTCTCGCCGAGGTCCATGCCGGCGATCACCTTGATGCGGGCGACGACGGCGCGGTGCAGCCCGGCCGGCAGTTCGTAGAGCGTCTCCAGGTCGCCGTCGACGCGGATGCGGATGCGCAGGCCTTCGCGGCGCGGTTCGACGTGCACGTCGCTGGCGCGGGCCCGCAGTGCCTCCTCGATCAGGTGGTCGACGAGCTGCACGACGGCGTCGTCGCCGACCATGCGGCGCAGCTTGTCGGCGTCGTTGACCGCGTCGACCGCGATCTCGGCCTTCAGCAGGCGTTGGATCAGGCCTTCGATGCCGGTCGAACTGCGGCCGAGGCGTTCCAGCGTGCGATCGATCGCGGCGGGTGGCGCGACCACCACCTGGATCGGCTGGCCGACGACCTCCTGCAAGTCGTCGACCGCCAAGAGGTCGAACGGGTTGCCGATGGCCACCTGCAGCACGCCGTCGTCGAAACCGACCGAGACCGCGCGATGGCGCTTGGCGGCGTCCAGCGGCAGGCGGTGCAGTTCGCGCGGATCGAGCGAGGCCGGCTCGAGGGCATGGAACGGCATGCCGAGGCTCTCGGCCCACAGCCGGTAGCCCTGCTCGATCTGGATCAGGCCGCGCGCATGCAAGGCATCGATCAGTTCCGCTTCCGAGGTAGGGTTTTCACCGAGCAGGTGCTCGAGGAACGCGCGTTCCTCGCCGAGGTGGGCGGCGACGACATCCAGCAGGTCGAGCGTGGTCCGGGCCATGCCATCGCATCGACAAGATCGCCGGCGGGACCTTAGCGAGGCCTCCACGCAGCCCCCCGCTCCGCCTCCCGGGGCACTCTCAAGTCGAGAAGTTCCGTTCGCCGATGCGCTTTGCATGCGCACCTCTGCGAACCACCGTCGTCCCGTCAACGGCCAGGCTGGCTTCACGCTGGTCGAGGTCATCGTCGTGCTGTCCGTCGTGCTGCTGCTGACCGGCATCGCCGTGCCGATGCTGAGCAGTTACATCGAGGACGGCCGTCGCGCCCGCGCCCAGAGCGAGGTGCGCACGATCGCCGCGTCGCTCGTGTCGCTGAACAAGGACGTCGGCGTCAACGCCGCCCGCAACGGCGCCGGCACCAACAACCAGGTGTACGTGCTGCTCAGCGGACCGACCGTGCCGACGAGCAATCCGTTCACGGGCAACCACCAGTGGTACACGTGGGGCGCCAGCGCGCAGCGCGGCGACCTGATCGACAACCAGATCCTGCACAACCGCCCGCAGGGCCAGACCTCGGGGGCGTACCCGACCACCGGCACCTCGCAGTGGCGCGGTCCGTACATGGGCGCCACGCCGCTCGACCCGTGGGGTCGCCCGTACCTCGTCAACATCCTGTCGGCGTTCCAGACGCACGCGACCAACCACAAGAAGGTGTTCGTGCTGTCGGCTGGCCCGAACGGCCAGATCGAGACGCCGGCGACGGCCACGGCGACCACCGAGATCACCGGCGACGACATCGGCTTCCTGATGAGCCAGCGGCGCTGAGCGAGCGCCGCGCCACCGCGCCCCACCACGCGGCCAGCCCCCATGCGCTTCCAATCGAAGATCCTCGAACGTGACGGCAGCACGGCGGTCCTCGACCTCGAGGCCGCCGACGCCCAGTCGCTGCACGAGGAACTGCACCGCCAGGGGCGTGTGCTGTTGCGCGCCGAACCGCTCGCCGAACGCCAGACCGCCGCGACCCAGAGCGTGCGCTTGACGCCGCGACGGCTGCTGTTGTTCACCGAGTCGCTGCGCGACGCGCTCGACGCCGGCGTGCCGCTGCTGGTCGCCTTCTCGGCGATCGCCGAGCAGACCGAGGAAGCCGACTACAAGGCGATGCTCGAGGATCTCGGGCGTCGCATCGCCAGTGGTCAGCAGCTGGCCGAAGCCCTGCAGGAGCACCCGCGGGCCTTCCCGTTCGTCTACTGCGCGTTGGTCAAGGCCGGCGAGCAGTCCGGCAGCCTCCCGCAGGTGCTCGAGTCGCTGGCGGGGTTCCTGGAGTGGCGCCTGGAGATCACCGGCGTCGTGCGCCAGGCGATGGTCTACCCGCTGGTCGTCGCGTTCGCCGGCTATGCGATGATCCTGTTCCTGCTGTCGTTCGTCGTGCCGCGCATCGGCACGGTGCTCGACAAGCTGGGGGGCGAACTGCCGCCGGCGAGCAAGATGCTGCTCGCCGCCTCGGACTTCATCTCGACCAACCTGCCGATGGTGCTGGTCGGCACCGCCGTGGCGATCGTGGCCTTCCTCCAGGCGATGCGGGTCGACGCATCGCGCGTTGCCCTGGCCAGCCTGGCAGCGCGCGCGCCACTGTTCGGCCCGGTGCTCGAAACGCTCGCCATCGCCCAGTTCTGTCGCACCTTCGGCGTGCTGTTGCAAGCCGGCTTGTCGATGCCGCATGCGCTCGACCTGACCGCGGCGACGGTCGGCATGCGCGGCCCGTGCGAACGCATCAAGCAGGTCCACGACCGCATCCTCGGTGGGGCCCGCCTCGGCGAGGCCGTCGGCCAGTACGAGCTGCTGCCGCCGGTGGCGCTGAGCATGGTGCGCGTCGGCGAGGAGGCGGGCCGCCTGCCGACCACGTTCGCACGGCTCGGCAAGCTCTACGATCGCGAGGTCAAGGAGAAGGTCAAACGAGCCCTGTCGCTGCTCGAGCCGATCGTCACGGTCGGTCTGGGCCTGGTGGTCGGCGGCGTCGCGGTGATCGTCATCGGCACCATCTACTCGGCCCTGCGAGGCATCGGCCAATGAGCGCGCCCGCAGCACGCACCGCCAGCCAGGGCGGGTTCGCCTACGTGGCCCTGCTCGTGCTGACGAGCGTGGTCGGGTTGGTCGGCGCCGTGGCCCTCGACGGCCTCGTGTGTCGATCCACCGCGTTGCCGGCGGTCGCCGCCGAGCGGCTCGTCGCGGTCGCGGCGACGGCTGCCGGCCAATATCGGTTGACCGGCGTCTTGCCGACCAACCTGGCCGCCCTGCCGAACGGCGCCGCGAACGCCGAATGGCGGCGGGATCCCTGGGGGGCGGGCACCGACCTCGACTACCGGATCCGGCAACGCAACCTCGAACTGCGCAGCCGCGGTCCGGACGGTCGCTTGCGCACCGCCGACGACGACGTGCTGGTCGTGCAGGCCTACGCGCAAAAGCGCCAACGCCACCACGGTCGCCAGCGCCAACAACGGGCCGGGCAAGACGCCACCAAAGTACAGGCCGTGCTGACCGACAGCTCGTTCCGGAACAGTGTCTTCATGCCGACCGCGACGCGCCAGCAGATGGTCGCGGCGATGCGCCAGTTGGCGGTTGCCAGGCGCAGTTGGTACTTCGCCGATCCTGCGACCCGCGCTGCGCTGACCACGCAGATCGCGGCAGGGCAGCAGTTCGTCGTCGACACCAGTGCGTCGTTCGGACTGTCGCCGCTGCCGGTGGGCATGCATGGCGGAACCGGCTTGTTGGCGGCGCTCGGGCTGCCCGACACCCGCGCCGTCGGCGCGCTCGGACAAGCGATGGCCGTCGACCCGGTGCTCGGCTTCGTGGCGCGCGGCGGGGACCGCGCTGGAGGAACCGATGACGACATGTGAACGTTCCCGCGGTTTCACCTTGGTCGAACTGGTCGTCGTGCTGGGTGTGCTCGGCATCCTGATCGGGGCGGCCGCCCCGCTGGCCAATGCCGCGCTCGACGCCAACCGTCGCCAGGAGGCCCAGTCCGAACTGGCGGCGATCGGCGAAGCGCTCGAGGCCTACTACTTCGAACGCGCGGCGTTCCCGCCGTCGCTCGCCGACGCCGGATTCCTCGGCGTGCACCTGCAGCCGCGGGTCGGTACGACCGCGATCGCCGATCCGTTCGCGGCCGCCAGCGCACCCTACCGCTACCGCATCGACACCGTCGCGAACACCGCCACCGTGCACGCGATCGGCGAGAACCGCCGCGACAACGCCGGTGCCGGCGACGACCTCGTTCTCGTCGTGCACGGCGCCGCCCCGGCGATGCGCCGCACCGCGCAGAAGCTGCGGCTGATCGTCGAACGGCTCGCCGACCACATCGAGGCCGGCGGCGTGGTCACCGGCAACTGGACCACCGTGCGGACCAACCTCGGGCTCGGCAACGAGTACCAGAACGACGGTTGGGGCCGTTCGTTCGCGTGGGACGCCACCACCTACACGCTGCGCAGCGGCGGCCCGGACCGCACCCTGGGTACGGCGGACGACATCACCCTTTGAGCATCCTCGCATGAACATCCTCGCCGTCGTCGAACTGGAGGAAGGGGCGCTGACCGTCACCGTGGCCCAACGCCGCGGTCGTCGGATCGTCTCGTCCTTCACGTCGTATGTGCCGCTGACCGACCAATCGCCAGCGACGTTGGCTGGCGCCTTGTCGGCGCTGCGTGTCGACCGTCTGCCCGAGGGTGCCCCGGTGCACGTCGTGCTCGGCGATCGCCGCATCCAGCACCATCGCTGCGACGTGCCCAACCTGCCCGCCGCCGAGCTGCAGGAACTGGTCGCCCGCGAGGCGATGCGCCTCTGCTCGGTCGGCGCGCCGACCGAGGTGCTGCGCGGCGTCGGCCCCGTGCAGCGGCGCGGCGGCAAGCTGCAGTTCGCGTTGGCGGCGATGCCCAAGCAGGTCTGGGAGCCGGTGCTGCGCATGCTGCAGGCCGCCAAGCTCACCGCGGTCGGCGCGTACTCGACGGAGGCCTGTCTCGCCCTGGCGGCGACCGGCAAGCAACGCACCGCCGTCGTGGAGACCGGGTGCGGCCGCACCCGCTTCGTCGTCTGCGACGGCGGCGACGTCGTGCAGGTGCGGCGCTTCATGACCGGCAACGGCAGTGCCGACGCGGAAGCGGCCGGGATGCAGTTGCAGCTCGAACTGCCGCGCACGCTCGATTGGCTGCGCGAGGCCGGCCTCGGCGAGATCGCCGGCATGACCCTCGGTCCGCGCGCCCATGCGGCGCTGCAAGCCGTGCAGGCCGATCCGACGGCGCTGCCGCCGACGAGAGGGGTCGACATCGACATCCCCGTCGACGAAGGCTCGGCGCGGCCATCGCTGGCCACCAGCGCCCTCCTGAACGCGATCTGCCGCGGTGTCGCCCCGGGCTCGATGCTGTCGACGCAACGGGTCATCGTGCCGGTCTCGGTCGGCCGCGTGCTCGGCATGACCGGCGCGATCGCGGTGTTCGGGGCCGCCGCGTGGTTCGGCGCGCAACAGCACGGCGCCTGGCGCGCCGCCGAAGCGCAGCTGCAGGAGATCGCGAGGCTGCAGGAGGAGGCGTTGGCCAGCCGCCTCGCCGGTCCGGATGCCGAGGCTGCGGTCGATCCGGCGCAACAGGCCCACGCCGAACAACTCGCGCGCGCCTTGGGCCGCCGCCGCCCCTACAGCCTGCTGTTGGCCGACCTCGCCGGCGACGCCGGCGAAGTCCGTCTGGACAACTTCGAGACCGGCAACGACGACCGGATCCGCATCGGCGGCTACGTCGGTGGGGCCTCGCGTCGCGAGGCCCTCGACAAGCTGGCGCGGTTCCTGCGCGGCGTGCGGGCCTTGCCGTACGTGCGCAGCGGCAGTGGCGAGGAGATCGTCGAATGGACCGGGCTGCCGCACGGCTACCGGTTCACCGCGGAACTGCAGTGGAGGAACGGCTGATGCGCTTCGATCGTCAAACGGTCTGGTCCGCGGTCACCTACGGTTGCGCCGGCCTGGCCGTGCTCGCTGCGGGGGCCATGTCCTGGTTGCATCACGACGCCGCCGCCCGCCTGCAGTCCACCGTGGTCGACGTCGGTCCGACCGGACTCGAACCCGATCCGGCGCCGGAGGCCGCGGCCCCGGTCGTCGAGACCAAGCCGGTCGGGCCCCGACTCGCGGATCAACCGGCGGTCGCCGAGACGCTCGACCTCGTGCTGTCGCTGGCCGAACGCCACGCCGTGACCTCGCGCGGTTGCCGTCCGAATCCGTCGACCGAGGCCGGTCGCACCTCGTTCCAGTTCAGCGGTACCGCGGCACTGCCCGCGTGCTGCGCGTTCCTCGCCGAGCTCGAGGGTCACTCCCGGCTGTTCTCGATCGGCACAGTCAAGCTCCGCCCGGTCCCCGGCGATCGCGTCGACTTCGACTTCGTCGTCGCGGCCTACCACCTCGAGGCCAAACGATGAAGAAACCCGTCAAGAAGCGTCTGACCCAGCAGCCGTGGTTCGCCGCGTGCCTGTTGGCCGTCGGCGGGTACGTCGCCTGGAGTTCGCTCGCCGGTTCGGGCGGGAACCTCGGGGCCAAGACGGCCGCGGTCGCCGATGCCGTGCAGCAGTGGCTGGATCCAGAAGCCGACGCAGACGAGCAAACGACCGTCGAGGCGGACAGCGGCCCTGGCCGCGATCTGGTCGCCGAGTTCGGCGTCTGGCGCAAGTCCGCCGAATTGCCGGCGTTGTTCGCGGTTGCTCCGGAGGCAGCCGCCCCTGTGCCAGCACCACTGGCCGAGACCAGGCCCGCCGGCGCCTGGAGCGGCGACGCGCCACCGTTCCTGACGGTCGGCGTCGTGATGGTCAGCGAGGACAGCCGCCGCGCTGTCGTCGCCGGCCGCGTCGTCGGCGTCGGCGATGCGATCGGCGAAGCCATCGTCGTGCGCATCGAACGCGCCGTCGTGCAGCTGCAGTGGCGCGACCGTCGCCTCACCTACGAGCTCGCCGAGCCCGTGCCCGTCGAATACCGCGCCGAACACGCCAGACGCGCGCCCGCCACCGCGACCCCATCCCTGGAGACCTCCCGATGATGCCCCGCAAGCCCACCCAGTTGGCGGCCTGTGCCGCCGCGATCCTCGCCGGCGCCTGTGCGACCGGTTCCGGCGCCGCCCCGCCCGTCCGCGACCAGGACTCGGCGATGGGCGAACCCAGCTTCGAGCCGATGCTGGTCGTGCCGATGCCCGATCTCGGCGCACCGGTAGCCGGCCAGCGCGCGGTCGAAGCGCTGCAGGCCCGCAACACGCCGATCGGCGACGTCCTGCTGACGCTGTTCCGCGATTCCGACATCAACCTGCTGGTCGACGCGGCGGTGCAGGCGCGCGAGTGCACGTTCGACATCAAGCGGTCGACCGTCGAGGAGACGTTCGCGGCGGTGCTGCGTTCGCTCGACCTCGGCTACGAGTGGGACGGCAACTACCTGCGCATCGTCGAACGCGTCCGCGAGACGGTCCACGTCGACCTGATGGACGCCGCCAGCAGCAACACCGGCAGCGGGGACTCGGGTAGCAGCGGTTCGAGCGGCGACAGCGGCTCCGGCGCCGAGACCGACAGCTTCTGGGCGGTGCTCGAGAACAGCCTGCCGAACCTGCTCGGCGAGGACGGCACGATCGTCGTCAACCGCGCCGCCTCGACGATCCACGTCGACGCCCGGCCGAGCGCGATCGCGCGCCTGCGCGAGATCGTCTCGACGACGGTCGGCCGCGCCAACCGCCAGGTGTCGATCGAGGCCCGTCTGCTCGAGGTGCGCCTCGACGACGCGCACAGCCTCGGCGTCAACTGGGCCCTGCTGCCCGGTGGCGCCAACACGTCGCAGGCCGGCCTCGCCGGTGGTGGCGCGATCGTGCGGCAGGTGGCGGCCTCCGGCGGCACCGCGCTGACCTTCGGCGTGCTCGACTCCAACGACTTCTCGGTGTTCGTCGACGCCCTCGAACGGCAAGGCCAGGTGCGTGTGCTCAGCAGCCCGCGCGTGTCGACGATGAACAACCAGGTCGCCTCGATCGCGATCACCGACCAGGTGCCGTACATCACCCGCGAGGTGATCGACGACCAGGGCGTGGCGCGCACCGAGTACGGCGTCGAGTTCGTCGAAGCCGGCGTGACCCTCAACGTGCGCCCGATGATCGGCGAGGACGGTCTCCTGACCGTCGCCGTGACCCCGCAGGTGCGCGAACAGACCGGCACGGTGGTGACTCCCGACGGCTTGATCACGGTGCCGGTGATCAGCGAGCGGCAGGCGACCACCCTGGTGCGCGTCGCCAACGGTCAGGCGATCGCGCTCGGCGGTCTGCGCAGCACGCGCAAGGACGAGACGCGTCAGGGCGTGCCGTTCCTGATGAACATCCCGTACCTCGGGCAGCTCTTCTCGAGCACCGTGCAGGGCCGCCAGGAGGTCGAACTGATGATCGTGCTGGTGCCGCGCGTGCTCGACGACGCGTGGATCGCCGAAGGCGTGCGCCGCGGCGCCCACCGCCTCGCCGACCTGCGCCGCGGGTTCCAGTGGAGCCCGCTCGGCATCGAGAACCTGCGCGGCGAGGACTGGTCGGGCGGCGAGCTGCAGGGAGCGGCCGAATCCGCGCCCGCCCCGTCGGCCCGCACCGCCGAGCGGCCGCCGGCGCTGCTGCCCGCCGATGCCGGCTTGACGGTCACGCGCCGCGGTCTGGCCGCGCACTGGCTGCACCTCGCCCAGGGCGAACTCGACGCCGGCAACGTCGCGGCGGCCGTCACCGCGATCGAACGCGCGCTGGCCCTCGAGCCGTCCAACCTGACCGGTCTGGTCGCCGCCGGGGTGTTGCAGCAACGTGTCGGCCACGTGCCGGCGGCCCGCACGCACCTGGATCGGGCGTTGGCGCTGCGCGGCGACGACGCGATCGCGCTGACCGCGCGCGGCGTGCTCGAGCTCGCCGACGGGGCCCCGAACTCGGCCCGCCGCTACTTCGCCCGCGCCCACGAACTGGCGAAGTCGCCGACCACCGCGCTGAACCTCGCGGCGGCGCTGCTGTCGCTCGACCGCACCGCCGAGGCGCGCGACCTGCTGGCCCCGCTGGCCGGCGACGGCGTGCCGCCCGAACTGCACGCCAACCTCGCCTACGCGCAGTGGGCGACCGGTCAGACCGACGCCGCGAACGTCTCGCTGCAGCAGGCCCTCGAACTCGGCGTCGACCCGCGCAACCCGCGCGTGGTCGCCCTGCAGCGCCTGTTGACGGCGCCACCGGCCGCGCCGGCCCCTGCCGAGCGCTGATCCGCCGGACGTAAGGAATTTGCATCCGGCGCAACGCCCGCCGGGGTGCTTGCGCTGCCCTGGGTTCTGGGCTGCAATCTCGGGGTTCTCCCCATGGTTGCGCACTGGCTGGTCCCGTTCTTCGTCGCCGTGGCGCCGCTCGCCGCGCAGGCGGCCGATTCGTGGTGGGCCTACCAGCCGCTGCAGCGGCCGGCCGTGCCGCCGGTCGCGGCCGCCGACTGGCCGGCCAACCCGATCGACGCGTTCGTGCTGGCCGGCCTCGAGGCCCACGGCCTGCGACCGGCCGCCGAGGCCGACCGCCACACGCTGCTGCGCCGCCTCACCTACGACCTGACCGGCCTGCCGCCGACCGCCGCCGAGATCGACGCGTTCGTCGCCGACGCCTCGCCCGACGCCTGGACCAAGGTCGTCGACCGCCTGCTCGCCTCGCCGCACTACGGCGAGAAGTGGGCGCGCCATTGGCTCGACCTCGTGCGCTACGCCGACACCGACGGCTACGAACGCGACCGCAAGAAGCCGTTCGTGTGGCGCTACCGCGACTGGGTCGTCGACGCGTTCAACCAGGACCTGCCGTACGCCGAGTTCGTGCGCCGGCAGCTCGCCGGCGACGAACGCCCCGACGCGACCGTCGGCGACCTGGTCGCCACCGCGTACTACCGGCTCGGCATCTGGGACGACGAGCCGACCGATCCAGAACAGCACCGCTACGACGACCTCGACGGCATCGCCGACACGACGGCGCGCACGATGCTCGGCATCTCGATGGGCTGTGCGCGCTGCCACGACCACAAGAAGGACCCGCTGTCGCAGCGCGAGTACCACGGCTTCCTGGCGTTCTTCGAGAACCTCAAGCCGTACGACCTCAACGCGCGCCCGGTGCCGGCCGACGGCGCGGTCGGCGCCCACGAAGCGGCGTTGGCCGCCTTCGAGGCGCGGCGCGGCGAACTGGTCGCGAAGCTGCGCGGTGCCGCGGACCACGCCTGGCAGCAGCTCGGCGAACCGGCGCGCGCGGCGTGGCAGGCGCAGCACGAACAACCGCTGCGCGCGGCGTTCACCGGCGACCCGTCGCACCCGAGCGAACTGCGCGACGCGCGCGGCGGCCCGGCCGGGCAGATCCACGGCCAGGTGGTGCCCTGCGACGGCGTGGTCGGCAGCGGCATGCGCTTCGACGGCGACGACGCGGTGGTGTTGCCGCGGCTGGTCGAGGAGTCGTTCTCGGTGTCGTTCTTCGTGCGCACGACGCACCGCGGCGACGGCCTGCCGGTCGACCGGCGCTGGTTCACCGGCACCGGCCTCGTCGACGGCGAGGTGCCCGGCATCGTGCACGACTGGGGCATCGCCTGGCACAGCGACGGCCACGTCGTCGCCGGCGTCGGCAATCCCGAGAGGTTCCTGACCTCCGCACCGGGCTACCACGACGGCGTCTGGCACCACGTCGCGTTCACGCGCGACATGGCGAGCGGTCGGATCGCGCTGTACGTCGACGGCGTGCTGGCGGGCGACGCGATCGCCACCAAGGCACCGCTCAGCGCGCCGCCGAAGCTGCTGGTCGGGCGGCTGCAGCCCGGCGGGCGCGGCTTCCGCGGCGACCTCGACGAACTGCAGTTCTACGATCGCGCGCTCGACGCCGCCGAGGTCGCCGCCTTGGCGTTGCAGTTGCCGGGTGGCCTCGCCGCGCCGCGCGTGCTGGCCGAGGTCGGCGGTCCCGACGTGCTGCCGGCCGGCGGCGCGTTCGCCGACCTCGCGGCGCTGCGGCGGCCGAGCCAGAAGACCGTCGAGGTGCTCGCCGTGCAGGAGAGCGGCCCGAACCCGCCGGCCAGCTACCTGCGCTTGCGCGGCAACGTGCACAGCAAGGGCGAACAGGTCGAGCCGGGCTTCCCCAGCATGCTCGGCGCGATCGGCCAGGCGCCGGTCACGGCGACGCCGACGCGGACCAGTTCGGGGCGGCGCACGGCGCTCGCCGAGTGGATCGTGCGCCCCGACCATCCACTGACCTGGCGGGTCGCCGCCAACCGCATCTGGCAGCACCATTTCGGCCGCGGCCTCGTGCGTTCGACCAGCGAGTTCGGCCGCCTCGGCGACCTGCCGACCGATCCAGCCCTGCTCGACTGGCTGGCTGCCGAACTGCTCGAACGCGGCGGCAGCTGGAAGGCGATGCACCGGCTGATCGTCACCTCGCGCACCTACCGCATGGACTCGTCGCCCAACCAGGCGGCGTCGGACCTCGACCCGACCAACGACCGCTTCTGGCGTTTCGACCGGCGGCGCCTGACCGCCGAAGAGGTCCGCGACTCGATCCTCGCCGTGTCCGGGGCGCTCAACCTGCAGCTCGGCGGGCCGACGGTGTTCCCGCCGATGCCGGCGGCGGTGCTGGCCACCGCGTCGCGGCCCGAGGACGCCTGGGGCAAGTCCAAGCCGGCCGACGAAGTGCGCCGCACGCTGTACGTGCACAACAAACGTTCGCTGCAGATGCCGCTGCTGGCCGGGTTCGACCAGGCCGACACCGACAACAGCTGTCCGGTGCGCTTCGCGACCGTGCAGCCGACCCAGGCCCTGACGCTGTGGAACGGCGAGTTCGCCCACCAGGAGGCCGAACGCATGGCCCAGCGCCTCGCCGCCGCGCACCAGGAGACCAAGGCCCAGATCGAGTTCGGGCTGGCGTTGGTGACGCAGCGCCCGGCCCGCGCCGACGACGTCGCGCGGCTCGTCGCACTGCACACGCGGCTGTGCACCGAACACGGTCGATCCCCGGCCCAGGCATTGCAACGCATCTGCCTGGTGCTGCTCAACAGCAACGAATTCCTCTACGTGGACTGACGACGACGAGGCCTGCCATGTCACTGCGCAACCTGCATTCCTTCTGCGGCCGCACGCGCCGCGAATTCCTGTGGCAGGCTGGCGGCGCGTTCACGGCGCTGCCGCTGGTCGACCTGTTGTCGCGCGACGGGGTGTTGTCGGCGGCGCCGTCCGTGGCGCCGTCCGCGGCCTTGCCCAATGGCGGCGACAATCCACTGGCGCCGAAGGCCCCGCACTTCCCGGCCAAGGCCAAGGCGGTGATCTTCCTGTTCATGTACGGCGGGCCGAGCCAGGTCGACACGTTCGACTACAAACCCAAGCTGTACGGGCTCGACGGCAAGACCATCGACATCCAGACCAAGGGCCGCGGCGGCAGCAAGAACCAGGGGCGGGTGGTCGGTCCGAAGTGGAAGTTCAAGCAATACGGGCAGTGCGGCAAACACGTCAGCGAGCTGTTCCCGCACCTCGCCCACTGCGTCGACGACATGGCGTTCGTGCACAGCATGTACGCCGACTCGCCGTTGCACGGCTCGGCGATGCTGATGATGAACAGCGGCCGCATCCTGTCGGGGGCGCCGTGCATGGGTTCGTGGGTCACCTACGGCCTCGGCAGCGAGAACGAGAACCTGCCGGGTTTCGTCGTGATGCTCGACCAGAGTGGCGGGCCGATCTCGGGCGCCAAGAACTGGAACAGCGGCTACATGCCCGCGGTCTACCAGGGCACGGTGCTGCGTTCGCAGGGTGAGCCGATCCTCGACCTGGCGCGCCCGGACGGCATGAGCGACAGCGAACAGCGGCTGTTGCTCGACGTGCTCGCCGAACAGAACCACAGCCACCTGCGCGGGCGCGCCGACGACAGCAACCTCGCCGCGCGCATCGCCAGCTACGAGCTCGCCTACCGCATGCAGAGCCACGCGCCCGAGGCGATCGACATCGCCAGCGAGAACGAAGCGACGCGCACGCTGTACGGCCTCGACGACCCGCGCACCGCCGACTTCGGCAAGAAGTGCCTGCTGGCGCGGCGGCTGGTCGAGCGCGGCGTGCGGTTCGTGCAGATCTACAGTGGCGGCAATCACAACGACCACAACTGGGACGCGCACGGCGACCTGATCGGCAATCACGAGAAGCACGCCGGCGACACCGACAAGCCGATCGCCGCCCTGCTGACCGACCTCAAACAACGCGGCCTGCTCGATTCGACGATCGTCGTCTGGGGCGGCGAGTTCGGCCGGCAGCCGACCGCCGAATACGCCGAAGGCACCGGCCGCGACCACGATTCGGCCGGGTTCACGATGTGGCTCGCCGGCGGCGGCATCAAGGGCGGCGTGTCGGTCGGCAGCACCGACGAGCTCGGCTATGCCGCCGTCGACCAGCCGTTCCACGTCAAACACCTGCACGCGACGATCCTGCAGCAGCTCGGCCTGGATCCCAACCGGTTGGCGTACTTCTATGCCGGTCTGGACCAGCGGTTGGTGGGCACCGAAGGGGCCGAGCCGATCCACGAGTTGATCGTGTAGGGCGGTGGGGCCGGGCTCAGTTCCGCGACGGCTCGACCGGGGTGCGGAACTCGGTCAGGTCGTCGCTCATGTCGAGCGCGATCAGCGAGGCCAGGTAGAAGGCCGTCTCGTCGGGCAGGTGCGCGACCCATTCGCGCGCGATGTCGAGGAACGTGCCGAACGCGATCGTGCCGTCGTTGCTGCGGGCCAGCAGTTCGTTGCCGAAGTGCAGCGCGTGCGGCGCGGACAGGCGGCGCAGGGAGTCGCAGATCGCGGTGCGTTGGGAGGGGCTGTGTTTGGTGGGGATGTTCATGGCATGGAGGGGGACTGCCTGGAGTCGCGCACCGGGGGGCAGGTGGCTTGCCATGGTTGACGGAGCGGTAGCGGGGCAATCTGGCGGATACCACTACAGGTTGTGGTTCTGGCGCCGCCGCGTGGCGCTGGCTGGCGGTGTCGCGAGTTGTCGGGTCGGCCGAAAAATCGTCTCGGCAGCGCCTGTGCCGATGGTCCGCCGCGTCAGTTCGCCAGACCCAGCTCGCGCAGCAGCTGCCGCCACGCGGCGAGTTCGGTCGCCGGCGCCACCATGTCCTGCAGGGCCAGCGTGCGCTGCAGCAGTGCCGCGTACTGCGTTGGCGCGCTGGCGAGCGTCGCCAGCAGGGTGCCGAGGGCGCGGGCGTCGTTGGCCGGGAACAAGGCCGGCCAGTCGGCGCCGAGCAGCCCGAGGTTGCCCGGCACCGCGGTGGCGGCCACCGGCGTGCCGGCGGCGATCGCTTCGCTGACGACGTTGGCGCCACCTTCGGCGGCCGACGGCACGACCAGCAGGTGGCTGCAGGCGATCTGCTGCCGGGCCGTGCGCCGGTCGAGTTCGCCGACGTACCGGGCGCGCGGGTCGCGCGCCGCCCAAGCGGTCGCGGCGTGCCCGAGTGCCGTGTCGAGGGCCTGCCCGGCCAGCGTGATCGTGACGTCGAGGTCGCGCGGCACGAACGCCAGCGCCGCGAACGGCAGCAGCGGGTCCTTGATCGCGCGCAGGTGCGCCAGCACCAGCACCGCGAAGGGGTGCGCCGGCCGTGCAGCGCTGGCGATCGTGGTGGCCGACTGCACGATCGTGCGGGCCTTGCCGCGCAGGTCGGCCGGCAACACCTGCTGCGCCAGTGGCTGCAGCGTGACGATCGCGTCGGCGGCGGCCAGCGCGGCCAGCGTCGTCGCGTCGGGCGCGAACGTCGGGTAGACGTCGGTGCCGGCCAGCAGCACGATGCGTTTGCCGTGCGGATGCGCGGCGCGGTGCGCCAGCACGCTGTCGCGCGATTTGACCGCGTGCACTGCGACCAGCAGGTCGACGGGTTCGCCGCGCCACTGCTCGCGCACCGCGACGGCGAGGCCGCATTGGCGCAGCATCGCCGCCCAGCGCAGAGCCGTCGTGCGGTTGCCGCTGCGGCTGCCGCGCGCTGCCGGCGTGACGATGAGGGCCCGCGGGGGCACGCTCAGGCCTTGGCGAGCTGGCTCAGGATCTGCTCGGGCTCCGGGAACTCGCCGCCGTCGCGGCCCTTCTTGTCCCAGAGCAGGCGGTCACCGGCCTTGACGACGAAGTCGCCCTTGCCGCCGGGTCGCAGTTCGACCTTGGCCGCCGGGTGCTTGGCGGTGATCGCGGCGGCCAGACTGGCTGCCGTGGGGCGGTAGTTTCAAACGACGCAGTAGTCGATCGTGATGTGCATGGTGCGTCCGGGAGTTTAGGACGCCGCCCGGTCGGCCACCAAGGTCGGATCGCGGCGCGACAGGGCCAGCAGCAGCCAGCCGACCAGGAACGCGACCCCGCCGAGCGGGGTCACCGGGCCGAGCCAGCGCGCGTCGAGCCAGACCAGCCCGTACAGCGAGCCCGAGAACAACGCGATGCCGGCCAGGAACGCGAGTTCGGCGCCGCGCGTGCGCCAGCCGGCGGCGGCGAGTGCCGCGCACAGGCCCAGCGCCAGCGCGTGGTACATCTGGTAGCGGACCCCGGTTTCGAACGTCGCCAGTTGGGCGGGTTCGTAGTGGGGTTTCATGCCGTGCGCGGCGAACGCGCCGAGCGCGACGGCGGTGCCGGCGAGCAGGGCGGCGGCGCGGAGCGTGGTGGAGGGGCGCATCGGGGTACCGTAGTGGGACGGCGGTCGGACCGCAGGTGGGCGGACGGCCCGGGGTGGCGTTACAGGGGCTCGCCGGCGGAATGCCGAAAGGAACAACCATGCTGCGCAGGTCGATTTTCGTCGCGGGGGTGCTGGGTGCGGTGGTGCTGGCACAAGAGCCAGGGCGGCCGGTCGCGCCGGGTGCGCCGGTCGAGCCGCCGCGCGTCGAGGCGATCGCCGCCGCCGTCGACACGATGCTCGACGGGCTCGGGCGCGCGCCGGCCGGGTTGGTCGTGTTGCGTGGCCAGGAGGTCGTGCACCAGAGCCTGCACCGCGGGCTGCTGGCCGACGAGCCGATGCCGATCGCGTCGGCGAGCAAGTGGCTGGCGGTGGCGACCGTGCTGGCGGTCGTCGACGAGGGCTTGCTCGACCTCGATGCGCCGATCGGCCGCTACGTGGTCGAACTCGATCGCCCGGACAAGCGGGCGGTGACGCTGCGGCAGTGCCTGTCGTGCAGTGCCGGGTGGCCGAGCCGGCTGCCGGGCAACCAGCGCGACTGGGACAATGCGAAGTTCGCGGCGGTGGCGGCGGATGCGTCGCTGCGCGATGCCCCGGGCACGGCGTTCCGGTATGGCGGCGTGACGTTCCAGATCGCGGCCATCGCGGCGGAGCGGGTGACCGGCAAGGACTGGCACACGCTGTTCGCCGAACGCGTCGGCGGGCCGCTGGGCATGGCGGCGACGAAGTTCGCGGCGATGCTGCCGTTCGGGGCGGATCCGGGCACGACGAAGTTGCCGGGGGTCGCCGGGGCGGCGGTGTCGACGTTGGCGGACTACACGAGGTTCGTGCAGATGTTGCTCGCCGAGGGGGAGTTCGGCGGGCGGCGGGTGTTGACGCGCGAATCGGTGGCGGCGTTGCTGCGCGATCAGGTGCCCGAGCCGGTCCTGGTGCGCACGCCGAACGACTACGGCGAGGCGTTCGCGGGCGTGCGCTATGGGTTCGGTTCGTGGTTGGTGCGGCCGGAAGGCACGTGGCTGCGCGCGTGCGATCCGGGCGCGTTCGGGTTCACGCCGTGGTTGGACCTCGATCTGGGCATCGGCGGGGTGCTGGCGATCCGCGACCGGGCGACGCGCGTGCTGCCGCGGTTGGAGACGGTGCAGGCGGTCGTGCGTGAGGTGCTGCAGGGGCCAGCACAGGCTGGCGAATCGGTGGTGGTCGAGCTCGAGCACGGTGGCCGCACGCGGCGGTTCTCGCTGTTCGTGCCGGCGAAGCCGCAGCTGGGGCCGCAGGGGGTCGGTGCGGCGTTGGTCGTCGTGCTGCACGGTGGTGGTGGCAACGGCGAGCAGGTCGCGGCGACGACGCGGTTCGCGGAGCTGGCGGCGCGGGAGGGGTTCGTGGTGGCGTTTCCGGACGGGACCGGGCCGCTGCGCGGGCGGCTGCTGACCTGGAACGCCGGGGGCATCAAGGTCTACGCGAGCGAACAGGGCGTCGACGACGTCGGATTCCTGCGCGAGGTGGTGCGCACGGTGCAGCGGCGCACGGCGATCGATCCGCAGCGTGTGTTCGCGGTCGGGCACAGCAACGGGGCGATGCTGTGCCACCGGCTGGCGCGCGAGGCGGCGGACGTGTTCGCGGGGTTCGCGGCGGTGGCGGGAGCGATGAACTTCACCGCGGTCGAGGCGGCGACGCCGATCGCAGCTTTGCTGATCCACGGTACCGCGGATCGGCACGTGCGCATCGAGGGGGGCGTTCCGGAGGTCGCGATCGGCAAGGCTGGGGATCGCCTGGACGCGTCGTTGCAGGCGGCGATCGACTACTACGTGCGGCGCAACGGTTGCGCGGCCGAGGCCAAGCGCAGCGTCGAGGGCCAGGTGGTCGTCGACGAGTACGCGCCCGCGGCGGGCGGCGGGGCGCCGGTGCGCGTCGTGCAGCTGGAGGGTGGCGGGCATGCGTGGCCGGGGGCGGCCGAGCGGACCACGCGGCGCGCCGACCAGCCGTTCCCGTGGGATGCGACTGCGGCGATCTGGGCGTTCTTCGCCGCGTTGCCCGGCGCGGCGGCTGGGCGGTGAGCCGCTGGGTGGCGGAGCCAGTGGTGGAATCGGCGCAGATGGTTGGCTTCGCCCGGTCGCGGTTGGCGTAGCGTGCGTCGGACGGCTACGAAGTCGCCCCCCTGGGCTTCGCTCCTGCGATGACCCAGTACGCGACCAAACAGCAGCGCATTCCGATCCTCGGCGTCGACGACCTGGTCGTGCGTTCGCTGCTCGACGACCAGCAGTTCTGCGACCCGAACGGCCTGGCGGCGGCGCGCGGCATCTCGCCGGCCAATTGGCCGCTGTTCGGGCTGGTGTGGCCGTCCGGGCTGCAGCTCGCCGATCGCATGGCGCGGCGGCCGGTGCGGGCTGGCGAGCGCATCCTCGAGGTCGGCTGCGGGCTCGCGCTGGCGAGCATGGTCGGGCATCGCCGCGGCGCCGACGTGACGGCGTGCGATGTGCACCCCCTGGCGGCGGCCTTCCTGCGCGAGAACGTGCGCCTCAACGGCATGGCGCCGCTGCGCTACCGGCACGGACCGTGGGCCGAAGTGGCCCGCCAGGTGGGGCAGCCGTTCGATCTGGTGATCGGCAGCGACCTGCTCTACGAGCCCGACGCGCGCGGCACGCTGGCGCAGTTCCTGGCTCGCCACGCGGCGGCCGACGCCGAGGTCTGGATCGTCGATCCCGACCGCGGCAACCGCAGCGCCTTCCATCGCCACATGCATGGCCAGGGGTTCGCCAGGGAAGAAGAACGGTGCGACGCCACGGCCAACGCCGACCGCGCCGCCTTCCGCGGCCGCCTGATGGTCTACCGCCGCTCCAGCACGCGTTGACCCCCCCCGGTCTGCGCATTCCTCACCCGGTCCCAAATGCTCACGTGCGCATTCGGGACCGGGTGAGGTATGCGCAGGGGGCGGTGGAAGTGGTTACCAGAAAAGGTGATAGGAGAAGGTGTTGGCGAGGCGGGCGACGGCGAGGTGGGTGCGGTCGAGGTGGTGGACCTGCAGGAGGTCGAGCAGGGTGTCGCGGTCGAGTTCGGGGTCGTCGAACAGGTGGCGGGCGGGGCCCAGGAGCAGCAGGTCGTC
Source organism: Planctomycetota bacterium (assembly GCA_036724695.1). Classification (GTDB taxonomy): domain Bacteria; phylum Planctomycetota; class UBA1135; order UBA1135; family UBA2386; genus JACKIC01. The sequence goes on along the minus strand of DAIMFJ010000001.1, from coordinate 14,696 downwards.
GGCGAGCAGGCCGAACAGGCCGGCCGGGGCCAGCCCGAGCCAGTAGAGGTTGCTGCTGCCCAGGCCGTAGGTGCCGGGTGGCAGGTGGCGTTGCAGGTTCGCGAACGCGGGCGGCGGCTTGGGGGCCGCGGGGGGCGGTTGCTTCAGGCGGGTCAGCTGTTGGGTGATCAGGGCTTCGGCGTCGCGGCCACCGGCGAGGGTCAGCATGCCGTGGGCGGTCGACCACCAGATGTCGTAGAGGAAGATGGTGCCGCAGCGATGGGCCTGCGCTCCGTCGACGTCGATGGTGGCGGCGTTGGTGACGTTCGGCCCGGCGCTGTCGAGCAGCTTCTGCCAGCCCGCGGCGAAGGCGGTGGCGTCGCGCAGGCGCCAGCCGAGGGTCCAGTTGACGCGATCGGCTTGCCATTCGTCGTCGTCGCTGGCGTCGGCTTCGGGCACGATGGCGAACAAGACTTCGTCGCCGAGGTGGGCCAGCAGGTCCTGCTCGAGGTCGAAGCCGAGGTCGTCGCGCACTCGCGTGCGGAGTTCGGCAGGCGGCACGCCTTCGTACGCGGCAAAGGCGTCGAGTCCGGCCTTGGCGACGGTGGCCAGGTCGAAGCGGGTCGCGCGCCACAGCCGCGCGTCGTCTGGCACCAGGTGCAGCAGGTTGGGTTGTTGCGTTGCCGGTGGGAAGATGCCGGCGAAGATGCCCAGCGGCTGGTCGGCGAACTGCAGGTCGGTGCGGAAGTGCACCTGCGGACCTGCCGCGCCGATCGCCAGGCCGAGGCGCTGCAGGCTGGGTAGGCCGAGCGCGCGGTTGCCGTCCTGGTCGTCGGCGCGCTCGGTCGCGGCCGTCACCAGCTGCGCCAGGTCGAGCGAGGCAGACAAGGCTGGTGCCTGCGGCGGCAGCGGCGCGCGCGGCCGATCGGCAAAGGACTGGTAGGTGACCAGGGCCGCGTCGACCTCGGCGGCGGACGTCAGGTAGAAGCCGACGCGGTCGTCGCCCATCACCGGGCCGCAGAGGCGCATCGGGGCCTGCAGGTCGGTACCCAGCACGCGCGCCGTGTCCTTGGCCAGTGCGGCCAGGTCGCTCTTGCCGTCGCCATGCAGAACGATCGCCACGGTAGGTGACGTCCGGTCGAAGGGATCCGACCAGACTGCGAGCCACACCTGCCCGTGGTAGTCGCGCCACTTCGCCAGCAGATCGGCGTCGACCGCTTCGTTGTCGGCCAGCACCGTGCGCAACGACGCGACCAGCGGCTGCCACAGCCGCTCCCCGGTGGCGCTGGCCAGCAGCGAGCCGACGTTCGTCGGCCCCAGCCGAGCCCGCCAGCCAGCCGGCCCAACCGTCGTCACCTCGAAAACCGGTCGCTCGACCGCCGCCGTCTGGCCGCAGGCCAGCGCCGCCGACAGAGCCACCGCCGAACACCACCGCATCACGATGCCGCGCATCCCCAAATCCTACCGCCTGCGCATACCTCACCCGGTACAGTATGCGCACGCGTTGGCGTAAGTCCTTATGGCAGAGCCGTTCAAGAACAGGGTCGATCGGGCGTTGTTGCAGCAGCTCGCCGCCCACCTCGAACGCGTCGACAGCCGGTTTCCGCGCGCGCGGTTCGTGCGACGCGCCGCCGCTGGGCTCGACGAACTCGAACTGAAAGCCCGCGTGCTGCAGGTCGCCGACGCGCTGGCCGAGTGCCTGGCGCCGGACTTCGCCGCCGCCTGCGACCAGCTCGAACGCGCCCTCGCCCCTGCACCCGCCGACGACGACCTCGCCGCGCTGCAGACCAGCGACGCCGGCCTCGCCGGTTGGGTGGTCTGGCCACTGACCGAGTTCGTCGCGCGCCGCGGCCTCGCCGAACCCGCACGCGCCCTCGCCGCCCTGCACGCGCTGACCCAGCGCTTCACCGCCGAGTTCGCGATCCGGCCGTTCCTGCGCCTGCACCCCGACCTGACCTTCGCCCAGCTGACCCGCTGGTGCGACGACCCGAGCCCGCACGTGCGGCGCCTCGTCAGCGAAGGCTCACGCCCGCGCCTGCCGTGGGGCGAACGGCTGACCGCGTTGGTCGCCGACCCGTCGCCGACCCTGCCGCTGCTGCGCGCACTGCAGGACGATCCGAGCGAGTACGTGCGCCGCAGCGTCGCCAACCACCTGAACGACATCGCCAAGGACCACCCCGACCTCGTCGTCGCGTGGCTGCGCGACCACCTGCCCACCGCGAACACCCCGCGCCGTGCGTTGCTGCAGCGCGCTGCCCGCACCTTGGTCAAGGACGGTCATCCCGGCGCCCTTGCGGCATTCGGCGTCGGCGAGCCGTTCGCCGGCACCGCGACGCTGCGGGTCGATCCGCAGCGGCCGCGCCTCGGCGCCCACTGCACCCTGCACGTCGAGCTGCACTCCCGCAGCCGACGATCGCAGCGTCTGGTCCTCGACTACGTCGTGCACCGTGTGCTCGCCGACGGTTCGACCAGTCCGAAGGTCTGGAAGGGCTGGGTCGTCGAGCTCGCCGCCGGCGAACGCCGCGCGCTGACCAAGAAGCACAGCCTGCGGCCGACCACCGTGCGCCGCGATCACCCGGGCGTGCACCGGTTCGAACTGCGCGCCAACGGGAAAACCGTCGCCGTCGCCGCGCCCACCTTCGTGCGCTGAACCGCGCCGAATCGCGCCAAACCGCGCCGAACTCCCGACCGCACCAGCGGTTGCGTGACGCTGCGCTGCACCGCATTCCTTGGCCGGGCGGACCCCGAAGCTGCACACAGTCTTAACGATCGCTGCACACACCAGCGTCACTCTCTTGGCCGTCAACCTCCCGGACCAACCCAACTGCCAAGAGACACATGAACGCTACCAAGCTCCTGCTGGCGACCGCCGCGCTGACCAGCGCGACCCTCGCCCAGACCGAAGTGCTCGTCACGAGCAACATCGCCACGTCGACCACCTGGACGGCGAACAACCGCTACAACCTGCAGCAGCAGATCTACGTGCTGCCCGGCGCCACGCTGACCATCGAAGCGGGCACCATCATCGCCAGCGACACCGGCCTCGGTGGCAGCCTCGCGGTGACCCGCGGCGCGCAGATCTTCGTCAACGGCACCGAGAAGGCGCCGGTGATCTTCACCTCGAAGGCCGACGTCGCGACCTGGACGAACAACGACCCGAAGACCGGCACCTGGCGCGCCGCCGCCAACGAGTGGGGCAACCTGACGATCATGGGTTCCGCGTACATCAGCGAGAACCTGAACCCCAACACCAACACCGCCACCCCGAACGCCAACAACGTCGGCACGATGGAAGGCCTGGTCGCCGGCTTCCCCGGTGACACCAAGGTCCTGTACGGCGGCGGCAACGACAACGACGACAGCGGCACGCTCAGCTACGTGTCGTTCCGTTACGGCGGCCGCGTGATCGGGCTGAACAACGAGCTCAACGGCCTGTCGCTCGGCGGCATCGGCCGCGGCACCGACATCCACCACGTCGAGATCATGAACAATGTCGACGACGGCATCGAGATCTGGGGTGGCACGGTCAACCTGAAGAACATCAGCATCTGGAACATCGGCGACGACAGCTTCGACGTCGACCAGGGCTGGCGCGGCAAGGCCCAATACGGCCTGATCGTCCAGGGCTACAGCGTGCCGGGCAGCCAGGGCTCGGGCTGGGGCGACAACGCGATCGAGATCGACGGCGCCGAGCAATCGGACTACCAGCCGGTCACGACCGCGGCCCTCTACAACTTCACCGTCATCGGCGCGCCGACGACCCCGGTCACCGGTGGTGCTGGCGGCAGCGACCACGGCGTCGCGTTCCGCGACAACGCGCGTCTGCAGGTCCGCAACTCGATCTTCCTGGACCTCGGCGAGCAGGTGATCCGCAACGACAACGTCGACGGTGACGGTGGCCTCGGCTACGGCCACAACGGCACGCTGTCGTTCGCCGCGCTGTGGACGACCCCGTACAACACCTACTCGACGGTCAACGCCCCGGCGAACCCGGCCGCGTTCTACACGGCCCAGACCTCGGGCAACCTGATCGAGTTCACCGACAACGTCTTCTACCGCAACCAGCACGCCCAGGCCTACACGACCGCCAACGCCAACAACGTGTTCGCGGCCGGCAACAACAACGTGCAGGCCACGTCGATGCCGATCCAGTCGCTGGGTCGCGCCGCCGCGGTGATCGTCAGCGGCTCGAACACGGTCGCCAACGTCAACTCGCTCGACCCGCGCCCGGCCGCCGACGCGCTCGTCTCGGCCAACTACGCGGTCGACTCGTTCTTCGACGCCGCCCGCTACCGCGGTGCGTTCGCGCCGACCACCAACTGGACGCTCGGCTGGACCGCTGCCGACGCCTACGGCTTCATGGTCCGCGGTGACAACTGGACCGACCTCGGCACCTCGGCTCGCGGCGGCAGTGGCGCGCCGGTCCTGCAGGTCGCCGGCACGGCCGCGGCCGGCCAGCCGACCACGTTCTCGATCGCCAACGGGCCGGCGATCAGCTTCAACGCGTTCTGCTTCGGCTTCGCCCGCGCCGACTTCAACCTCGGCGGCATCGGCATCCCGGCGGTCACGCTGGTCCCGAACATCAACACGTTCGGCTACGTCGGCACGCTGAGCGGCTCGCAGAACCTGACCTTCCCGAACGGCTTCTCGGGCATTCCGGTCTACGCGCAGGCGCTGGTGTTCGACAACGCCGCCCCGGGTGGCATCGCCGCGACCAACGCGGTCACCAAGATCCTGCCGTGAGCTGCCGCCGGCCGCGGCCCAGAGCCGCGGCCGACGTTAGTAGTAACGCGCGGCGCGGCAGCCGGCCGCGTAGCCGTCCGTTGCCGGGGGCCACGCCCCGGGCCCGAATGAGAATATACCACAAGAGCCAGTCCAGGTGCGCTGCCGTGGCCCTGGTGGCCTGCGGCGAACCTGCTACGACGTCGCCTTCGCCGGTCGCGGCACCTGCCACGGCCGGGCCCGCGTTGCGTGCCTTCGCGGACGCGGCGATCGCTCCCGAGCACCAGGCGCTGCTCGCCGCAGCATGGCGTGCGACAGGCCTGCTGCCCGATGCCCCGCATCGCAAGAACCGCAATCGCATCCAGGCGTTGCTGGTCGGCGGCTGCATCGAGGCCGGACTGCTCGAGCGTGCCCGCACCTGGAGTGCCGACATCAGCGGTTGGGAGCGCGGCCAGTGCCTGGCCGAGCTCGCCGACCATTGCGTGGCGAACCGGGTCGACGCCGACGTCGAGGCGCTCCTGGCCTCGGCTCTGCAGATCGCCGACGACGCGATGCGCGGCGACGACGCGCAGGCGTGGCGTCGCGACCGCATCCGCGCCAAGGTCGCCGCGGTGCGGCTGGCGCAGGGCCGCCACGAAGCGGCCGGCGAACTGACCAAGGGGCTGGTCGACGCCGAGGTGGCCAACCTCGCCGAGGTGCGCGCCGCGCAGCTCGACCCGCAGGACCTCGAACGCCAGATCGCCGACCTGCAGCAGATGCTGGCCAGCGAGAACGTCGACCGCGCGCAGCCCGCATTGCAGCTCTGCGTGCATCTGTTGGCCCGTTTCGCCGGCGACGAAACGGCGCGCGAGCGGTTGCTCGACCTGTTGCAGAACGCCTATCCGAAACTGCCGCTGACGATGCGCATCGACGTGTTGCTCGCCGCCGCGGACGCGGCGACCGCCGCCGAGCAGCGCGAGGTGGCGCGCCTGCTCGCCAACCGCTGCACCACGCTGGTGCTCGGCAAGGGCTGGCTGCCCGAGGATCAGGTGGCGCTGCGGGCGCGCGTCGCCACTTCGCTGGCCCGCGCCGGCGACATGGCTGGTGCACGCGCCGGCCTCGACGACGCGATGGCGCAGTACGAAGCGACGCGCGAACGCATCGTCGACGTGTTCCGAGGCGACGCGCTGCGCCCGATCGCGATCGGCTACGCAGTGCTCGGCGATCGCGACCGCGCCGCGAGCGCGTTCCGCCTCGCGCTGACCGAAGGCATGGCCAACCCGAACGGTCGGCCGCGCGTCGAAGACCTCGCGAAGACCACCCTGGCGATGCTCGCCAGTGGCTTCGTTCCGCCCGCCGACCTCGTACAGCGCGTCGAGGCGATCGCGTCGGAGCTCAGCGCCCCGTGGTAGACCTCGGCATCCGCAATCTGTTCGCCGCGGCCGTCGCGGCGGCGATCGCCGCGTCCGCCGCTGCGCAGCAGGGTGCGGTGCGTGGTTCGGTGCGCGACCAGGACTTCGACGACTCGCTGCCGGGCGTGCAGGTCACGGTCGTCGAGACCGGCCTCGTGGTCGTCACCAGCGACCAGGGCAACTACTCGATCCCGCAGCTGCCGCCGGGGCGCTACACGCTGGTGTTCGCCAAGGAAGGCTACGTGCGCCTCGTGCGCAGCGGCGTGGTCGTGCAGAGCGGCCAATTGACCGATCTGGACGTCCAGCTGGCCGGGGACTTCACCGACCTCGAGGAGTTCGTCGTGCAGGACGTGCTCGCGGTCGGGGGCAGCAGCGAAGCCGGGCTGTTGGCGTTGCGCTTCGAGAGTCCAGCCCTGCTCGACAGCGTCGGCGCCGACCTGATGAGTCGGGCCGGCGCCAGCGACGCGGCGGCGGCGCTGCGGTTGGTCGCCGGGGCCTCGCTGCAGGACGGCAAGTCCGCGGTCATCCGTGGTCTTCCGGATCGCTATGTCAGTTCACAGCTCAACGGCGTGCGCATGCCGACCGCCGACGCCGACAAGCGCGCCGTCGATCTCGACCAGTTCCCGTCCGAGGTGGTCGAGAGCATCCAGGTCAGCAAGACGTTCACGCCCGACCAGCAGGGCGATGCGTCGGGCGGCGCCGTCGACGTGCGCCTCAAGGGCGTGCCGAAGGAGTCGTTCTTCCGCTACCGCGTGCAGACGCAGCACAACACGCAGGTCACCGGACGCACCGACTTCCTGACCTACGACGGTGGTGGCCTCGACACGTTCGGGCGCGGCACGTCGCGCCGTTCGCAGCAGCTCGACAAACTCGGCCAGAACTGGGCCGGCGCGGTCGGCGTCGACGACGGCGAAGCCCCGCTCGACTACAAGTTGTCGACCGCGTTCGGGACCAGCTTCGAGGTCGCCGACGGTTGGCGGGTCGGCGGCATGTTCAGCGCCTTCTACGAGCGCGACAGTGCCTTGACCGAAGGCGTCGACGACTCGTGGCTGGTCGAGAGCCCCGGCCAGCCGATGTCGCCGAAGACGGTGCAAGGCACGCCACAGGACGGTGACTTCAAGACGTCGTTGTTCGACGTGCGCCAGGGCAAGCAATCGGTGCAGTGGAGCGAACTGGCGACGCTCGGCATCGAGAGCGAGCACCACGCGATCACGTTCGTGCAGCTGTACACGCACAGTGCCGAGGACAGTGCGACGATCGCCGAGGACACGCGCGGCAAGCAGTACTACTACCCTGGCTACGATCCGACCAACCAGGCGTCGCCGGGTTTCTTCCAGTTCAACTCGGCGCCCTACCTGCGCCTCGAGACGCTGAACTACCAGGAACGCACGACCGAGACGCTGCAGTTGTCCGGTCGGCACTCGCTGCAGCTCGGCACGCTCGCCGACGACCTCGCCCCGGTGTTCGACTGGACGGTCGCGAAGTCGCGCGCCGAGTCGAACGAGCCGGACAAACGGCAGTTCGGGTCGCTGTGGACGCCGGGGTTCGACGCCGGTGGTGGGTTGGTGTTCCCGCCGGCGTACGTCGGCTTCAAGCCCGGCGCGGTGTTCACCCTCGGCAACCTGCAGCGCGTCTGGGAGGTCATCGAGGAGACCAGCGAACAGGCGAACGTCAACTTCAAGGTGCCGTTCCGGTTCGGCGAGGACGAGAAGGGCTACTTCAAGACCGGCTGGTTCAGCGATCGCGTCGAACGCACGTTCGACCAGGACACGTTCAGCAACTTCAGCGACAACAGCACGTTCAACGCGCCGTGGGAACAGCGCTGGACGCTGACGTTCCCGTACGAGAACCACCCGATCAGCGCATCGGAGTTCGACGTCGACTACGAAGGCCGCATGCGCGTCGACGCGAGCTACCTGATGCTCGACGTGCCGGTGCTCGACGCGGTCAGCCTGATCGGCGGGGTGCGTTTCGAGTCGACGCGGATCGGCATCGTCAACGAGGCCGAGGCCTTCGCGACCTGGCTGCCGCCGGGCAGCACCGCACCGACGCAACTGAACCCTGGCGACGCCGACGTCGACTTCTCGCAGGACGACGTGCTGCCGTCGCTGGGCATGGTGGTGACGCCCGCCGAGAAGTGGACGTTGCGGCTCGGCTACAGCGAGACGATCGCCCGCCAGACGTTCAAGGAACTGTCGCCGATCCTGCAGCAGGAGTACGCCGGCGGGCCGATCTTCATCGGCAATCCCGACCTGCAGATGAGCGCCCTGAAGAACTACGACGTGCGGCTCGACCACACGCCGTACGACGGCGGACTCTGGTCGGTGTCGTGGTTCCAGAAGGACCTCGAAGGCCCGATCGAGTACGTGCAGCGCATCTCGTCGTTCGACTTCACGACGGCGGTGAACTACCCGAGCGGTCGCCTGAGCGGTTGGGAGTTCGAGACGCGCCACAGTCTGGGTCATTTCGTCGACGTGCTCGAAGGCGTCGGCGTCGGTGCGAACGCGACCCTGATCGACAGCAAGGTGCAGTTGCCGGAGGACGAGCAACTCGCGTTCCAGGCGCCGAACATCCAGGCGCCGATGTCCGAACGGCCGATGACCAACGCGCCGGAACACCTCTACAACGTGTTCCTGACCTGGGATCTGGCGGCGACCGGCACGCAGTTCGGCCTGTTCTACACGGTCACCGGTGACACGCTGGTCGCCGGTGCCGGCGAGTCGAACGGCCGCTACGTACCGACCGTGTACGCCACCGAGACCGACCGCCTGAACTTCAGCCTGACCCAGAACCTCGGCCGCGGCGTCAAGCTGGTCTTCCAGGCCAAGAACCTCACCGACCCGTCGATCCGCGAAGTCTACCGCGGCGACACGATCGGGGCAGACGTCACCAAGACCTCCTACCACGAAGGCGTCGACTACACGCTGTCGATCGGTGGCGAGATCCGCTTCTGAGCCGCATGCGGCAGTCGAACCTCCAAGCACTCCAGGACCCACGACGATGACCTTCTCCACCAGCGCCAGCAGCCGAGTCGCCGCCCTGGCGTTCGCCCTCGGCTGCGTCGGCTTCGCGCACGGCCAGCAGGATCCGGCCGCCCCCGACCGCGTCACCTCGACCCGTTCGACCCTGCAGCAATGGGTGGCGACGAGCCGCCTGTACTCGCAGGAGAAGCAGGAGTGGCGCGTCGGCCGCGAGCTGCTGCGCGATCGCATGGACTTGATCCAACGCGAGACCGAGTCGCTGCAGAAGCGCATCGGCGAGGCCGAGCAGTCGATCGGCGAGGCCGACCAGAAGCGCGGCGACCTCGCCACGCAGAACGAACAGCTGCAGCAGAACGCCAAGGTCCTCGCCGAACAGGTGGTGGTCCTCGAGCAGAAGACGCGGACTCTGCTTGGCCGCCTGCCGGACCCGCTGCGGCAGCGCATCGCGCCGCTGAGCCAGCGCATCCCGACCACGGCCACCGAGACCAAGCTCTCGCTGAGCGAGCGCTTCCAGAACGTGGTCGGCGTGCTGAACGAGGTCAACAAGTTCCAGCGCGACATCCATCTGGCCCGCGAGGTCCGCAACCTGCAGGGCGGCCGCACCGCCGAGGTCAACGTGCTCTACTTCGGCATCGCGCTGGCCTACGACGTCACCGACGACGGCAAGGAGGCCGGCACCGGGGCGCCGGGCGACCAGGGTTTCGTGTGGACGGCCACGCCCGGGTTCGCCGCGGCGATCGCGACGGCCGTGGCGATCAAGAAGGGCGAGCAGGTGGCCGCGTTCGTGCCGCTGCCGGTCAAGTTGCTGTGAGCGCGAGAGTCCATCCCATGAGAGCATTCCGTAACGCATCGCTCGCCGTCCTGTTCGCCGGCACCGCGCTGACCGCGCAGGGCGAAATCGACAAGATCCCGTTCGAACAGGCGACCACGAACCTCGAGCGGCAACTCACCGAAAGCGTGCAGAAGCTGGCAGCGCTCCGCGAGGAGATCGCCAACGAGAAGGTGCCGATGACCAGGCGGATCGCCGAACTCGAAGCCGAGCTGCAGAAGGTGCGCGCCGACTTCCAGGCCAAGACCCGGTTGCTCGACAGCCGCACGCTGGACCTGGGCAATCTGCGCACCGAGATCAAGCTGCGGCAGGACGAAGCGGCGTACCTGTCGAACCTGCTCGCCGAGTACGTACGCAACTTCGAGTCGGGCCTGCACGTCGCCGAACGGCAGCACCAGGCCGAGGCCCTCGCGCGGGCCAAGCTGGCCGCCGAGAACTCCGCGGCTGCGCCGAGCGAGGTCTGGTCCGCCCAGACGGCACTGGTCGCCGCGTCGATCGACCGCCTGCTCGAGGCGGGCGGCGGCGCGCGGTTCCCCGGCCACGCCGCCGACGGCACCGGTCTGGTCAATCAGGGCAACTTCACGGCGATCGGGCCGCTGCTGTTCTTCCGCGGCGTCGACGGCAAGACGTTCGGCACCGCAGAACAGCGCCTCGACTCCAGCGAACCGGCGGTGCTCGCCTTCCAGGATCCCGAACTGGTCAAGCACGCCGACCACATGCTGGCCAACCAGGAAGGCCTGCTGCCACTCGATCCGACGCTCGGCAACGCCCACAAGGTCGCGGCGATCGACGATTCGTTCCTCGAGCACCTGAAGAAGGGTGGCCCGGTCGTCTACCCGATCGTCGGCATCGCGTTGTTGGCGCTGCTGGTCGCGCTCGCCAAGTGGCTGTCGCTGCTGGCGGTCCGCAAGCCGTCGCCAAAGCGGGTCCGACAGCTGCTCGACGCCGTCGCCCAGCGCGATCTGCCCGCGGCGCGGCGAATCTCCGAAGTGCTGGCTGGACCGTCCGGCGAGATGCTCGCGGTCGGCGTCGAGCACCTGCACGAACCGCGCGAGCTGATCGAAGAGGTCATGTACGAGAAGGTGCTGTCGACCAAGCTGAAGGTGCAGAGCTGGTTGCCGTTCATCGCGATCACCGCGTCGTCGGCGCCGCTTCTCGGACTGCTCGGCACGGTGACCGGCATCATGAACACGTTCTCGCTGATGACGCTGTTCGGTACCGGCGACGTGAAGACGCTGTCGAGCGGTATCTCCGAGGCGCTGATCACCACCGAACTCGGCCTCTACGTGGCGATCCCGTCGCTGCTGCTGCACGCACTGTTGTCGCGCAAGGCGAAGGCCGTGCTCGACGACATGGAGAAGTCGGCGGTGGCTCTCGTCAACCAGATCGCCAAGCAGCCACAGCTGCCGACCACGCCGGTCGAAGCCCTGTCGGCCTGATCCCGCGCCCGACCCGTCAACGCGATGGACAACCTCACCGAAGAACTGGCACGGCTCTGGTCCGAGGCGCTGCGCGTCTGGGTCGGCGGCGGCTGGTGCATGGTCCCGATCGCCGGCATCGCGATCCTGATGTTCCATCTGGGGCTGCGGATCCGCTTTCGCTTCGCGGACAAGGGCTTCCAATCGGTGCCCGAGAACGTCTGGCGGCGTTGGCTGCGCATCCCGGAGGATCGCGAAGGGCCGATCGGCCGCCTGCTGCACAGCGTCGCCGGCATCCAGACGGTGCCGCAGATGGCGCTCGCGTTCGAGGAACTGCGCGCCACGGAGTTGGCGCCGTTCCGGCGCGACCTGCGGGTCATGAAGGTGTGTGTCGCCGCAGCGCCGCTGCTCGGGCTGCTCGGCACGGTGACCGGCATGCTCGGCACCTTCAAGGCATTGGCCGGCGGGGCCGGCGGCGACCAGACGATGGGCCAGGTCGCCAAGGGCATCAGCGAGGCGCTGATCACCACCGAAACCGGCCTGATCGTCGCGTTGCCGGGCGTCTTCTTCGGGTACCTGCTGAGCCGGCAGTTCGACGCCTACCAGTCGTTCCTCGCGCACGTCGAGACCGTGTGCACCCAAGACCTCTACAAGCGCCTCGCCAGCCGGCGGCGCGAACCGGCGGCCTGAGCCGCTCCCAACGAACCGACCACCATGGGCAGATTCCGCGAAGTCGCCAGCGACGACGGCAACGAAGGTCAGATCGACATGGGTCCCATGATCGACTGCGTCTTCATCCTGCTGATCTTCTTCATCGTCACCACGACGTTCGTCGAGGAGACCGGTGTCGAGGTCGACAAACCGCAGGCCGCGTCGGCATCTCGCCTCGAGAAGACCAGCATCCTGATCGCGATCACCGCCAACGGCGAGGTGATCTTCGACGGCCGCAACATCGGCATCGGTGGTGTGCAGCCGATGGTCAAGCAGAAGATCCAGAAGGAACAACTGCCGGTGATCCTGCAAGGCGACACGAACGCGAACTACGGACTGGTCGTGCGCGTGATCGACGAGTGCAAGCTCGCCGGCGCCGAGAAGGTCAGCGTCGCGACCGTCGCCAAACGCAGTTGAGGCGCCAGTGCTCGAACCGACCTACCACAAACGACCGAACGCGCTGTGGCGCACCGCCAAGACCCTGTTCGGCGCGGTGCTGCTGACGGCCGTGTTCTTCTTCGTGCTGCCGCTGACCCAGGTCATCGGCAGCGTGCGCGAGGACCTGTTGCTGGTGCGCGACGTGGACGTCGCCAACCTGCCGCCGCCACCGCCGCCGCCCGAGCCCGAGCCCGAACCGGACGAGCCCGACGAACCGCCGCCGCAGCTCTCGGATGCCCCGCAGCCGCTCGACCTGTCGCAGCTCGAGCTGGCGCTCAATCCCGGCATGGGCGGTGGCATCGGCGGCGACTTCGCGATCAAGCTCGACGGCATCGCCAACCGCGCCGGTGAGGTCGACCAGATCTTCTCGCTCGCCGACCTCGACCAGAAGCCGCGCGCGATCGTGCAGACGCAGCCGCAGCTGACGCCGCAGATGCGCAAGAAGGGCGGCGCCACGGTCTACGTGCTGTTCACCGTCAACGAACTCGGCCGCGTCGAGAACCCGGTCGTGCAGAGCCCCGGCGACCCACAGTTCGACAATGCGGCGATCGCCGCCGTCAAGCAATGGCGCTTCGAACCGGGCAAGCGCAAGGGCCAGCCGGTCCGGTTCCGTGTGCGCCAACCCTTCACCTTCCCGAAATGACCATGCGTGCTCCGATCCTCGTGACCTTGCTGCTCGCCGCCTGTGCGGCCGATGCCGACCAACGCCTGTCCCGTCTCGTGGTTCGCACGGCACCTGCCGAGCGTCCGGCGACCACCGCGGCCGCCTCCGCGCCGTCGGCTGCGGCGAGCGCCAGCGCGCCGCTGCCCCCGCAATCCCCGCAGGAGACCGCGATCTGGCGCAGCGAGGCGTTCCGGCGCCAGTTCACGCTCAGCTACGCCGCCGAGAGCGAGGTCGAGCCGCGGCTGTCGGTCAGCGAGCGCGACCTGATGCAGAAGGTCTTCGACCTGATCGCAGCCGAGAAGACCGGCGAGGCGCAGCGCCTCCTCGAAGCCGCTGCCGGTCCGAACACCTCGGCGGTCGTCGACTTCACGATCGCCAACCTGCACTTCCAGCAGGAACGCCTCGACGAAGCCCTGCTCGCCTACCGCGCTGCCGTCGACAAGTTCCCGAAGTTCCGCCGCGCGTGGCGCAACATGGCGCTGATCCACGTGCGCCGCACCGAGTACGTCGACGCCGCGGACGGCTTCGTGCGCGTGCTCGAACTCGGCGGCGGCGACTCGACCGTCTACGGCCTGCTCGGCTACAGCCACGCCAACCAGGGCTCGCACCTGGCGGCGGAATCCGCCTACCGGATGGCCTGCCTGCTCGACCCGAAACTGCTCGACTGGCAGCTCGGCCTGGCCCGCAGCCTGTTCGAGCAGCAACGCTTCGCCGAAGCGGCTGCCTTGCTCGACCCGTTGCTGAAGCGGGATCCGGACCGCGGCGACTTCTGGATGCTGCAGGGCAACGCCTACCTCGGCCTGAACCAGGCCGCCAAGGCGGCGGAATGCCTCGAGATGGTCGATCGCCTCGGCCAGTCGACGCCCGACACGCTGAACACGCTCGGCGACATCTACGTCAACGACGAGTTGTTCGACCTCGCCGTCGCCGCGTACATGCGCGCGATCGACGCCGGCCAGCAGAATCCCGAGCGGGCGATCCGGGCGGTGCGTGTGCTGATCGCGCGCGGCGCGTTCGAGGAGACCCGCGCGTTGCTCGGCGTCCTGGACACCGTCTACGGGCCCAAGCTCGCCGATGCGCAGAAGAAGGAACTCCTGTTCCTGCGCTCGCGGCTGGCGATGGCCGAAGGGGCCGGCGAGGAGGAAGCGCGCGTGCTCGAGCAGATCGTCGCGCTCGATCCGCTCGACGGTGAGGCGCTGCTGCTGCTCGGACAGCACAGCCAGCGCACCGGCAATCCCGAGAAGGCGATCTTCTACTACGAACGCGCCGCCGGCATCGAGAGCTACGAGGCCGACGCCAAGGTGCGCCACGCCCAGCTGCTGATCGGCCAGGGCAAGTACCGTGACGCGCTGCCGCTGCTCGAGCGCGCCCAGGCGGTCAAACCGCGCGACAACGTCGCCCAGTACCTCGAACAGGTCGAGCGCCTCGCCGGCGGCAAGTGACGCGCGGGAGGCGCGTCCGTCAGCGCAATTGGGCCTGCAGCTGTTGCGCTTCGCGGTTGCCCGGTTCGGCGGCCAACGCGCGCTGCACGAGGCCGCGCGCCTCGTCGGTGCGGCCCTGGCG